>NZ_JXAC01000142.1 GCF_000814685.1 Sphingobacterium sp. T2 | reverse complement strand
GAATTTTGGGTACTAAAATCAGAGTTGTTTTATTTAAAGAAATATAGGTCAATACTGGAATTAACTAAGGATATTATAGAATATATTAAATATTACAACAACAAAAGGATAAGAACTAATTTAAATGGAATGAGCCCGGTAGAATACCGAGCTCATCATATCAAAAATATTGCATAAATTCGTCCAACTTTTTGGGGGCAGTCCAAAATGGAGGCTTTCGTTTTATTACTGCTATTTCTTAAAAAGTAGAAGTATCTTCTTCACCACAGCCAACACTGCCACAGCCAACAGCCCAATACCAAAAGCAATAACCATTTCTTTCAGCGTGCTATTCCACGATGGGAGCAAATGATGGAAGAAATCTATATTATGTACAAAGATGCCACCGGATACCATCAACAGGGCTATGGTTCCTACGACCGAAAAGAATTTGATAATAGCCGGGAGGGATATGACAAGTAATCGCCCTATAGCAGCAAACACTCCTTTGTTGCGGGAACCTTTAATCAACCTAAAGCCCGCATCATCCATCCTTACAATTAAGGCCACCAGCCCATAAACACCTACAGTAGCTAACACAGCCACCACAGAAACAGTAATAATCTGTATGGTGAGCGGCTGATTCAAAACTGTACCCAACGCAATGATGACTATTTCGATGGATAAGATAAAATCCGTTGTGATAGCCGACTTGATTTTTTTCTGTTCAGCTGCTGCATCTTCTTCATTAACCTTTGCAGGCTCTTCCTGTATTTCCTTCTTCTTCCGATGGAACAAAAATTCAATAATCTTTTCAGCACCCTCATATGCCAAATACAAACCTCCCATAACCAGAATAAATTTGATAGCTATAGGGGAAAAAAATGTTTAAAAGAATAGCTATGGGAATGATGATAAGCTTATTTAGAAAAGAACCCTTCGTGATAGCCCATAACACGGGAAGCTCACGGGAGGACAGAAAGCCGGTAGCTTTTTCCGCATTGACTGCCAGATCGTCTCCCAAAATTCCTGCGGTCTTCTTTGTTGCCAACTTGCTTGCTACCGCTACATCGTCCATCAATGCGGCGATGTCGTCCAATACTGCAAAAATACCTGATGCCATAATATCTTATAGATAACCCTAAAATAGAAATTTCAGGAAATAAATCCGCTCACTTGCGCAAACATTTAAGATGTTTTGATGGTTTTTAACTAAAAACTATTTATTATGTCATTTCACAAATTCAAAGATTTACACCAAGAAGATGGCTTACTCATACTAGGAAACGTATGGGATGCCCAATCAGCAAAAATTGCGGAAGAGGCAGGTTTCAAAGCTCTAGGAACCTCCAGTCATGCCATTGCCAACGCTATGGGCTATGAAGACGGTCAAAACATCACCGTGGAGGAAATACTTTTTGTCGTGGAAAGAATAATAAAGAAAGTAAACATTCCCGTTTCGGTAGACTTTGAGGCCGGCTATTCGGATAATCCGCAAGTGGTTGCCCAAAACGTAAAGCGTCTAAGCGATATCGGTGTTGTAGGTATAAACCTCGAAGACGGCATAGTCCTTAATGGTAAACGACAACTTGCTGACGCTCTGCAGCATGCCGAAAAAATCAAGGCTATCAAAGAAATCGTCAAAGATATATTCATAAATGCCCGAACAGACACCTATACTACCAAGGCAGAAAATACTTTGGAAGAAACAATAAAAAGGGCAAAGCTTTATGCCGAAGCCGGAGCGGATGGGCTTTTTGTTCCCCTCATAGAAAAAAAGGAAGATATCAAGCATGTGACGACATCCATCGCCCTGCCATTAAATGTTTTCCTTACCTCTAACCTCCCCGACCTAGACATGCTGCAACAGCTAGGTGTCAAACGACTAAGTCACGGCGCAAAAATCTTCGAATGGCTTACACAGAAAAATGAAGAAGCCTTTAAAAAGTTTATCCAAAAACCAATTCTTCCCGAATAATCACTCAAGCTGTGTAATCACAGCTTGAGAATTTACTCATAACCATTCTAAACTATCAATCAACAAGTTAATACCCCGTCTTTGTTAACAAAAAGTAAATCCTGAAGATCTATTATCACAGGAAAGTAAAAGTGATTTTAGAGACTTTAGAATGTTGATAAGATGTGTTTACTTTGCATCACAATTTTTGAACATTAAAACAAAAGAGTCAAAAATTGAGTAAAGACATTTTATCAATGAAAAATACGCTACGTACGTTTTCTTTGTTCTTGTTGAGCATATTATTTTCGCTACATGTCGTAGCCCAAAATATAACAATACGAGGAAAGGTTACGGACAAACAGACCAAGGAAGCTATAGAGTTTGCTACAGTGGCTGTGGTAGGTACACCTCATGCAACCAAAACAGATGAAAACGGTAATTTCCAACTGACTATCCCGAATAGAAACGTTAAAGTACGCGTAAGTTATGTGGGATATATCACGCAGGATCTTAATCTTGCTTCCAGCAAAAGCCTTTACGAAGTGGAATTGGCCTCCGACAACCAGATCGAAGAGGTTTTTGTCAAACGTCCTAAAAGAGTTAAATATTCGAACAAGAACAATCCCGCTGTGGAGCTGATTCGTAAAGTCATTGCTCACCGCGACCAAAACCGTCTAAGTGGTCAAGAGTTTGTGGAATTTGAACAGTATGAAAAGCTGTCTTTGGGATTGAGCAATCTTTCTCAAAAGTTTGTAGAAAAGAAAGCCTTCAAGAAATACCAATTCCTTTTCAAAAAGGAATCCGACACCACCTCTACCTATATGCTTCCTGCATATATGGAAGAAAAGGTTTCTAAAGTCTACTACCGCAGTACACCTAAAAAAACAAAAAAATAATATTATCGCTCAGCAGAAGGCTCAATTTGACCCTAAATTTGTGGATAGCGAAGGTCTTACCAACTACTTCAACAAGCTGTATGACAAGGTGGATATCTATGACAACAATATTACCTTGCTTACCAATCAATTTTTGAGTCCTATTGCTAATGCCGCGCCGGCATTCTACCGTTATTATATCACAGATACAATTAAGACCGGTACACCTTATTTGGTAGAGTTGAGCTTTTTTCCGCGCAATAAAAACGACTTTTTATTTCAAGGAAAACTTTATATCACATTGGACGGTCAATATGCGGTTCAGAGTGTCAAAATGAAGGTCAGCGAAGATATCAACCTTAACTTTGTACGTGACCTTAACATTGAACTGGATTTCGAGAAAGATAACCTCAACAAATATTATCTAAGTCGAAGTGCTTTAGGCATAGATTTCGGTCTTACCAGTAAAGGTAAAGGGGTAAAAGGAAATCGCGTGGTATATTACAAGGATTATGTAAATGGGAAAGCACGCCCAGACTCTATCTACGAAGGTGAGGAGGTAGAGCTAGCCATCAAGCCCGTCCCATGAAGAAACAAAAAATCCAGTTTTGGGCTTCCATACGTCAAGCTCCGCTAGATAGCTACGAAAACAATATCTATTACAATATTGACTCCCTACAGACTATGCGTTCCTTCAAACGCTTTATGGATATTGCGGCTTTGGTACTTTCGGGTTATAAACAAGCCGGTCCTGTGGAAATAGGTCCCGTAAACACCTTTTACAGTTACAATCCGGTAGAAGGGCTTCGCTTAAGAGTCGGCGGACGTACTACTGAACAGCTGAGCACCCGCTTCTATGCTGAAGGTTATACGGCTTATGGCATGGAAGATAAAAAATGGAAATATTTTATCAGCGGAGCTTATTCATTGAATAACAAATCCGTATTCAAATATCCGCAACATTTTATCCGAGCCTCCTACCAGCACGACACCAAAATCCCAGGGCAAAGTCTTCAGTTTATCCAAGAAGATAACGTGTTGCTATCCTTCAAGCGTGGGGAGAACAAAAGTTATTTGTACAATGATGTCTATAAACTGGAATATAAAGCGGAAATGAAAAACAACTTTTCGGTAGAAGCCGGAATCACACGCACCAGACAAAAACCGGGAGGCATCATACGCTACGAACTGATAGGGGAAAATGGGTCCTCCACTTTTGTTCCAGAAATCAACACTACCGAAATAAATCTGGGCTTCCGCTGGGCTCCTAAAGAACAGTTTTATCAAGGAAAATTGTACAGAACCCCTATTTACAACCAATATCCAATCTTTACTGTTAATTATACGGCCGGTATCAAAGGAATCTTGGGGGGTGAATACAACTATCATAATGTTTCAGCAAACATCTTCAAGAGAGTATATCTTTCACAATTCGGCTATGCCGATGTAAATATGGATGGAACATACATCTTCGGAAATAATATTCCTTATCCTTTGCTGACTCTTCATCGTGCTAACCAGACTTATGCTTATCAGCTGCTGTCTTACAACCTGATGAACTTCATGGAATTTATCTCCGACCATCACGCAGCTTTGAATATTCAATACTATATGAACGGTTTTCTGTTGAACAAAATGCCGTTAATCAAAAAGCTTCAACTACGTGAGGTCTTTAGTTTCAAAGGCGTTTACGGAGGATTACGCAACAGTAACAACCCTACATACAATACGAATGTCTTCGCTTGGCAAAGAAATACAGATAACGAAATTTCTTCTTTTACATTCGGTAACAAGCCGTATATGGAAGCCAGTGTAGGTCTTGCCAACATCTTCAAGGTGTTACGTGTAGATTATGTGAGAAGATTGAATTATCTTAATCACCCTAATGTTTCAGCCTCCGGAATAAGAGCCCGAATAAAAGTAGACTTCTAATTAATTTCCTTTTTGCCGATATACGAAATCCTTCCCTTTTTAACGGAAGGATTTTTTCTTTGTGGACGATCAACCTTTTTCGCAAAACGATTTATTTTGGCTATTTTTAAATATTATAAACCAAAACATTTCACTATGAAAAAAATACTTATAAGCTCCATAGTAACTTCCGCCGTTTATTTAGCTTCATGCCACAACAGCGCCATGAACAACAATGATAACGGCACCCCTACGGACACCCTCCCTCCTGTAGAAACCAACAAACCAAACACCGACTACAAACCCGCTTTCGAGGGACAAACACGCATCAACGGCGTAAAAACAAACACACCCTACGAAAGCAAGGTTATCACAAACAAGCTGAAGTCTCCTTGGGGAATAGCCGTACTACCGGACGGAAAACTTCTCATCACCGAAAAGGAAGGTACATTCCGCATTGTATACCCGGACGGACAGGTCAGCGAACCTATTACGGGAGCTCCGAAAGTGGATCCTAGCGGACAGGGTGGTCTCCTTGGTTTAACCTTAGACCCCGACTTCGCTTCCAATAGAATGGTATATTGGGCATTCTCAGAACCTGTAGAAGGAAGGTAATCGACACGGCTAGGTAGCAAAGTAAGCTGTCCGAAGATGAAA
>NZ_JXAC01000141.1 GCF_000814685.1 Sphingobacterium sp. T2 | reverse complement strand
AATCTTTGGAAAAAATCGGGTTAGGAGATAAAGCCGAACAAAATCATGAAAATCGTTCAAGGAAATGCTTTCGAACAACTTAAAAAAATCAAAACCAAAYTATAAGAATGGTAAAAAACACAGATAATACGTCTAAAAAACGTAAGATATATATCAACAAAAACATTTAGTACTATCCAACGTTAATCTTGAGATCGACAAAGGTGAATTTATCTACCTTATCGGTCAATCAGGTTCCGGAAAAAGTTCCTTATTGAAAATCATATATGGCGATCTGTATATCGCCAACGGTGAAGGATTGGTAGCTGGCTTTGACCTTAAGACCTTGCGCGAAAATGATGTACCCTTTCTTCGAAGAAAATTAGGTATTGTCTTCCAAGATTTCCATTTGCTAAACGACCGTACGGTAGAAAAAAATCTTGAATTTGCACTGAAAGCTACCGGATGGAAAGACAAAAACCTCATCCAAAACAAAATGATAGATGTACTGGAAAAGGTGGGATTACGCTCAAAGATACACAAGATGCCCCACGAGCTGTCCGGAGGAGAACAGCAACGTATCGTTATAGCAAGAGCTTTGCTCAACGATCCGGAAATCATTCTTGCGGATGAGCCTACAGGAAACTTGGACCCCGCCACTTCAGAAGAAATCGTACTGTTGCTTCGTGACATAGCCGCTTCTGGTACGGCTGTACTTATGGCTACACACGACTACCAGATCATACGTAATATGCCATCGCGTATTATACGCACCAGTGACGGCGCCCTACACGACAACGTAAGTATATAAAACTGACAAAAACTATTTTAATCCGACATTTTGGACGTGTTTATTCATCAAGCACTGACAAGGTGTCGGATATTTTATAATGGCAAAATTATTGAAACCCCTACTTGAGCTACTCAAGTATCTAAAAAAAATTGTGATCATGAACGAAAAAGAAAATATTCAAGACGAAAAGCAGCAAAACGAAAACGTAGAACAGAACGAAAAAGAACACACGCAAGAACAAGAAACATCTGCAGAAACTCCGGCCCCTTCTCAGGAAGAAGTGCTGAGCAATCAGCTTGCCGAAATGCAGGATAAATATGCACGTTTGTTTGCTGAATTCGATAACTATAAGAAGAGAACAGCGAAGGAACGTATAGAATTGATTCAGACTGCGGGCCAAGCTGTAATCTCTAAACTATTACCGGTTTTGGATGACTTTGACAGAGCATTATCAGCGATGGCTACAGCTCAAGATATTGAAGCTATTAAGCAAGGCATAGAATTGGTAAACAATAAATTCCGCAAGATCCTTGAAAACGAAGGTCTCAAAGAAATTAAAGTTATCGGAGAGCCTTTCGATGCGGATTTTCAAGAAGCAATCACTGCCATTCCAGCGCCTTCAGAAGATATGAAGAACAAAGTTATAGACGTCGTTGAGAAAGGATACACTTTAAATGACAAAGTTATCCGCTATGCAAAAGTAGTGATTGGACAATAATAGCAACTATTTATGTCAAAAAGAGATTATTATGACGTACTTGGCGTTTCGCGTCAAGCCGATGCAGCAGAAATAAAATCAGCTTACCGTAAGTTGGCGATAAAATATCACCCGGACAAAAATCCGGACGACCCTACCGCTGAAGAAAAATTTAAAGAAGCTGCAGAAGCTTACGAAGTGCTGAGCGATCCGGAAAAAAGAGCAAGGTACGACCAGTTCGGCCATGCAGGAACCTCATCCAACTTTGGTGGTGGCGCCGGCATGAATATGGAAGATATCTTTAGTCAATTTGGGGATATTTTCGGCAGTGGAAGCCCTTTCGAAAGTTTCTTCGGTGGAGGCAGAAGCTCCAGAGGAGGACGTCGTGTACCTAAAGGTACCAACCTGCGCATCAAGGTTAAGCTTACCTTAGAAGAAATTGCCAAAGGGGTAGAGAAAAAGATAAAAGTAAACAAGCAAGTAGTCTGTCGTACCTGTAACGGTACTGGCGCTAAAGATAAATCGTCATACCACACCTGTAGAACATGTGGTGGTTCAGGATCGGTAAGACGCGTTACCAACACCATTTTGGGACAAATGCAAACCACCAGTACCTGTCCTACCTGTAACGGGGAAGGTATAGAAATAAGCGCTAAATGTACTACCTGTCGTGGCGAAGGATTAGTAAGAGGGGAAGAAACCATCTCTATCAATATCCCTCGCCGGCGTAAGCGAAGGAATGCAGCTATCCATGAGCGGCAAAGGTAATGCCAGCCCCTCGCGACGGCGTACCAGGCGACTTGATTATCCTCATCGAAGAGATTCCGCATGCTACCTTAAAACGTGATGGCAACAATGTTATCTACGACCTTTATGTCAACTTTGTAGATGCAGCCCTAGGTACCAGCGTGGAAGTTCCAACAATAGATGGGAAGGCAAAAATTAAAATAGAACCGGGAACGCAAGGAGGAAAAATACTCCGCCTAAAAGGAAAAGGTATTCCGGAAGTAAACTCTTACCACAAAGGAGACCAGTTGATTTACGTTAACATATGGACTCCGAAAGCTTTGTCGCCAGAAGAAAGAGAATTGTTAGAAAAACTAAGGAATTCTCCAAACTTCAAGCCTCAACCCGGAAAAAGCGAAAAGTCCTTTTTCGATAGGATTAAAGAATATTTTGAATAACAAATAAAAAAGAGCATCTTTACGATGCTCTTTTTTTATACACCTTTGTAGGTCTGCAGCGACAAAGGATCTTCCAACTCAAAGGAAATATTAAGCTCTTTATCTCCTCTTCTTATCTGCATCTTAATACGTTTACCTTCACCGGACTGAAGTTTAGCCTTTATATCCTGCAGCTTCATCTTTCCTACCATTCTGCCGTTAATTTTAAGAATCTGATCTCCAATTTGAATACCAGCCTGCTCTGCCGGAGAGTTAGGCCTAACCTGATTGACAATATAGGTCGCATGCAGCTCAATAAGATAATTCACCTGGGTGCTAAACACGATGGTCCTACCTTCCATACGCTCATTTTCTCCCATATCCTGATACAACATACGGTGACGTACAAATTCAAATCCATCGTGTACAATTTCCAGTCCACTCATATCCACCACATAAGGCTTGTGGAAGTTTTTGTTCACTCGCAAATAAATACGCTGGTTTGGATAATCCAAAATGACATGAAAGCGACTCAAGATCTGGTTGCCTATGGATCCAACTCTGTTTTTCGATATCTTAACTGGATCATAGCTGTTGCTGTCAGGATAAGCGACAATAGGATATTCGACAACATACTTTGCCCATCGCAAACTTTTAATCCTGTTTTTATAGCCAAACACAGCCCCATTGAACCCCATTCCTAAATATTCCCGGATGTAGGGAGGCGAGATAACATAAAGAGACAACTGACGCTGAAAAAGCATCATAGGATTCGAATTTCCTAAATCTAAGAGTAGCTTTTGGTTCTCAAATCTCTTCTCTTTAGTTTCAATATGAGCTTGGGTATAAACACGGTCATTTTCCAGTATTAGGGGAAATGAATCATACTTATCCACCTTTAATCCTAAATCTGAAACACTATGTGCAACAGTAATCTTCTTCTTAATATAGTCTATAGCAACTTACGTTAACTTCATGAAGAATAACCGACTCCCCAAATTCCGATGAATAGGAACTAACTATATTGCGCGAGTAAGTTGAAACTAGTACTACGTTAATTAAACATAATAGWT
>NZ_JXAC01000140.1 GCF_000814685.1 Sphingobacterium sp. T2 | reverse complement strand
GCATTTACGGATACGAAAGTAGAGTCGTTGGTTGATGCCGCTAATTGTGTTTTCAAGTTTTGGATATTAGCCAATGTAGCTGCAGTATCTTTTGAACTTGGTCTCGCATCGATAAGGATGTAGTCTACGGTGCGAGTTTCTTCTTCATTTCTGAATAAGTTTTTGTATTTGTTGTAATATTCTTTGTAGTCTGCATCGGTTAGTTTGATGTCTGCATCGTTTACTGATGAATAGTCAAGTAATACGTATTTGAAGTTCGCCAATTTATTTTTGGCGGTGTATTCATCTTGAGCTTCCAATGCAGTAACATATAGTGATGATGCTACTAGGGTAGAGTATTTCTCTGCAAGACGTTGCGAGCGGATTTGCTCTAGCATAGCATCCCATTGTTGACGAACTTGAGGGTTGTTTTTTGCTTCAGTGATTACTTGCGACAAGTAATTTCTGTCGAAAGCTCCTGTCTGAGGGTTAGTGAATGTCTGTACGATTTGTTGAGCTGGGTTAGGACCGGTGATCAAATCGTTGAATTCATTTTTGCCTACAGTAATTCCGATTTTTTCGATTTCAGCGTTCAACAATTCTTGCGAAACCATCTGATTCCAAACTTGTTGAACAGCGAAATTTTTGAGCTGTGGAGTTTCTACTCCTCCCATTTGTTGTTGGTAGTTTAAGGCAGTTTGTTCTACCATGGCATTGAATTCATTGTAGTCAATGCTTCTGCCATTAATGTTACCTACCTGATTTTGTGATTTAGCCCATAGAGGTACTCCCGATTGTAAAGCATCTCCTAATAAAAACGCAAGAATTGCTAAACCGATGACGATGATCACTAATCCCGCACGGTTACGCAAATTACCCATTAATCCCATATTTCGTAAATTGTATTTATGTGTTCTTTAGTTATTTAAATTGACTTGTTTTTTTTAACAAGGCGCAAGATACAATTTTTATAAAAAAAAAAGCATATAAAATATATGCTAATTCCAAAAGTGTTATTTCTTTTTTTTAGGTTATAATTTTATTGGCCGAAACTAGGCAAGGCACTTTTGTTTGAAGGAATATAGAAACCTGACATTTCCTGTGCTTCTATATTGCGAAAATCCAAGTCCGAACGGAATGACGAGGCTTGGAAACTACCACGGTTGTCTTTGAATTCGAAGGTGATAGGTGCATTATTGTAATATATCTTTTGGTTTTCGTCATATGATGATTTCTTCCGACTTGATGATAGAGCCGTCGGCCATAGTGATGACCACGTTCTTATGGAATTCGGTGATTCCTTCTTTGGTCTTCTGTATGCCGTAATCCGACTTTATACGTTGTGTTTCTTTACCTTGTTCGTCGAAGAAGATAATCTGTAATCCTTTTTCGAATTCGTAATTATTGTTTCGTCCAGCTGTTGTGTCGTGATAGATTTTCATTTCAGGACCTGTGAGCTGGGCTTTGACGATGGCCGAATCGCTATAGATTATACGCACATCTTTGTAGGTGTCCACCGCCTCTTCAGCCTGTATGTTTTCTATGGCCTTGATATCTTTCATGTTCATTTTCACAGGCCGTAAATAATAAAAGCCCTATTATGCTGAATGATAATAGGGGTGCAATATGTTTGCGTATATACATGCTGTTAATCATAACTTCTTCTTTGGAACCAAAGGTCATTGATGTTGAATCCAATGTTGATGTTAATGTAACGCTCTCTTACAAGGTTGTTACGCAATGTACCTTGCTGCCCAATCTCTGCCGAGATATTGATTCGAGAAGAAGTTCTACCGAAGTTGGTCTCTGGAAGAGGCAATCCTAAGCCTACGGTAATGGCCATATCGTTGATGCGCTGTTGAGACGTAGTGATATGTCCCTGATTATATCGGAATCCTAATCTATAGTCTACGATATCCCAGTATTTAAGGGAGGTAGGGTCCGGCTTAAACTGACCTCCAATGGCAAACCCGTAATTTTTTCCTAAGGCATTTTCGCCGACACGGGTTTGGTAATATGACCAGTCTGCATATTTGAAGTCAGCACCGATCATCCAAGAGTAGCCTTTAGATAGGGTGATTCCTACATTATGCTTCAGTGGTAAGTTGATGTTGCGTTTTGTTGCTGGTGCCTGTGGCAAAGAGTCCAACGGCACATTTTCGTAGTCCGGATCCAGTGAAGGCTGGGTACGAGTTATGAGCTGTGACGTAGTTTCTTTCACGGTATTGTTCAGCGATCCTGAATAGCCTATGGTGAGGTTATGTTTTCGGCTGACCGCCAAAGAATACTGTACGCCGTAATCTACAGTAAGACCGCGGATAAGGCGTGTTTCTTGCAGTTTGGTGTTCAACGCTTCGTAGTCGTCAGGGAATGTTACGGAAAGGTTATCTTTCAGCTCACCGAATAGGAATCCCGCATTACCACCTATGCTAAGCCCTTTGAAAGGAGAGAAGCCGTAGCCAACAAACGCTTTGATTCAGTCCTCCTTCTCCGTAAGAAGTCTGTTTTGTTACTTATAGATCCGTTTGTTTTATACTCCGTTTTGTTGTAGCCTATGTCCGAATAAGGCATCAGACCGAAGGCCACGCCGTGGTTACGCGCTATGGAGAAAGCATAGCCGAAATGCGAAAATGCAAAGTCGGCCGTATTATCGGATGCTGAATTTTTTGTAAGTTGTGTGATATTGCCATATAATCCCGCATCGAGTATGGTTCTATTGAGCGCTGAATAACTTGCTGGATTGGCTACGTTAAGTACAGGCAATCCGGCTTGATATCTTACTGCTGCTGAAATTCCTCCCATAGATCGGGTCTGTGGCAGCAGGTCTTCGCGCATCTGTCCTATACCGAATTTAGAATATGGGGAGTGGGAAGTGGTTTCCTGTGCTTGAATAGAAGATGCAGAACACAGCAGTGCTGTCCCCAGAATCCATTTTATCGCTTTTTTGGCACTCAATATATTTGACTGTCTATACATATATTTATTTCGAATCCTATTATGGGATTATATTTTACCGTGTTAGGCCAATAATATTACTAACTTTTTTATTTGATACAAAACTATCTATTTTTCTACGAATACCTTAGTCAATTTTGTTAAAAAAGGTTAATCGTTTATAAATTAGTTTTTTACATAAATTGAAAATATAAAATGGTCAGTATAATGACTACATATATTCCTTCATAAAGCCATTTTATCTTGGCATAAGAAAAATAATAAGCCAGATAAATAGCTAAGGGTGGAGCACAGAGCAAGAAATGATTGATATTTATCTTCTCGTTCAGATAAAAAGATGCTCCAATAAGTATCAGCATGTAAAAAAGCAGCTGAAAAGATTTGCGTAGATAGAATGATACTACGAAAATATTGTTCCTTGATAACTAGCAGGAACAAAAACATGGCGATTACCAATGGTATAAGAACCAGATAGTCGTGATAGTCTACGTTCAGTCCTGTAGGTAAGGGATTAGCGAAAGGCTTGAAGATAGCTAAAAACTCTTCAAAGCGATCATACCAATAATAAACTACTCCCAGCAGAAAATAAACTACGCCGAATCCCAGGATCGGAGTTATCCATTCTCTCCAGATAAAAGGACGGAATACGATTAAAGCTATCCACAGCAGTAAAAGCATGACAATAAACGGGAAGTATATCAGGCTTCCGACGGCAACGATCATGCCCAGATCGAACATGAGTAACTTTACATCCGGTTGTTTATAAATGTTGAATAGCTTATCCAGCATCCATATGGTGATGAAATTACACAACAGCGTAGGTGACAGGATTAGGAAGGGAAGGAACACGCTGACCAACGTCATAAAGAGTAGTGCGGTCAGGAAGGAAGGCTTCCCCAGAAAGTTGTAATGGTTGATAATCCGGTTTAAGAAAAATGCCTGCAGCAACGTCAGTATAAGCGTGATGATGACGTTGGACTGTGGAGAAAGGTTCTTTCCAAAAGAAATGTTTAACAGGTTGTCCACAGCCGGCTCCAGAAAAAAGGGCTGCAGCTGCTCCGGCAGATGTAAAAAGGCTCCCAAACACAAAAAAGTACCTATCACACATACCCAAAAGATGTTGATAGGCGTAAATTTTCTGAGTTGGTTTATGATCATAGTGCTTTTTCAAATAAAACTGAAAGACTATTTGTCTTCCAATTTCTTTATTCTTCTGTCTATGGTAAACAAAAATATGTACATGCCGATAACGATGGTAAGGATAACGCATACCACTACCCAAATCTTACCGGAGCTTCTTAGACCGGTAGCCATCTCCACGGTGTTGTTGTCTTGCGCAAAAGCAGCACATATGTTGAACAGCATTAAAGCCCATGCAAGAGATAATTTTTTCATCGCTTATTGAATTTTATTTGCTTTGTTTTCTAAAAGACGCAATCTAAAACGTAAAGTTAATACCCACACGCCAGTGAGTATCCATCCTATCACGGCAGTATAGAACACTGGACGCATATTGTTGTCCATATCTAGGTCACCGAAGGTAGAATTTCCGCCGCTGCCCGGGTGTAAAGAGTCTGTAAGTTTTGGTAAGATATACAACAGTACCACCATGATGGGGAAGGCAAAGATGTTGTACACAGCAGATATTTTTGCTCTTTTTTGCTCTTCTTCCAGTGCATTACGTAACACCAGATACGCTAAGTACATCAACGTGGCTATGGCCGATCCATTGAGTTTAGGGTCGTTAGGCCAAGGTTCTCCCCAAGTGATGTTGGCCCATTGCATACCTGTCAACAAGCCGAAGAAGCAAAAAACGATACCCGTGTTTACGGCTTCCACAGCCATGGTGTCGTGCTCCATCTTTCCTCCGTTAAGGTATTTGATGCTGTATATGACGGAAATTAAATACAGCGTCAGCATGGTAAACCACATAGGTACGTGGAAGTATACATTACGGATGGATTCGTGCAATATATACAGCTCTGGCACCGGTCCCATTATTCCTGCAACAATGGTTGAACAAATCATCACTGCAGCAAGAACTTTCCACCAATTTTTTCTCATTTCAGCTAAAAATTTAATCCCTCCAAAGGTACGGAAATAACAATAAAGATATGGTAATAGTTATGACATTAATTGCAAGCAGGACGGCAATTTCGCTGAAACTTATGCTGCGGTCCAAGCCTTGCAAAGCATTATTAGCTAGCTTAATCAGCACAATAAGTAAAGGAATAATTACGGGGAAGGCCAGAATAGCCATGATTGTACTGTTGTTGCCTGTTTTGGAGCTGATTCCTGAAACCATAGTAAATACCGTTGCGAAGCTTATACTTCCTAGCAGTACTGCCACGAAATAAAGCAAAGGATCTCCTACGGGATTTTTGAAGATAAGGGAGTAGGTGACGTAGGCGATGACCGAAAGAAGGATCATCAGCAAGGTGTTGTAAATGATTTTGGAGAGGATGATAGCCTTAGGACTCGTGATAGCGTAATAGTAAAGAAGCCGATATTGGCTCTCCTGAACAAACGAGCGGCTTATGGCATTGATGGAAGCGAAAAGAAGGATAATCCAAAACAGAGCATTCCACATTAATGTGTCATCTACAGTCTTGAATGCCTGATAACATACGAAGACTGTAGACACTACATATAATATAATGCTGTTGATAGCATGTTTGGAACGCCATTCTAAAATTAAATCCTTGTGGACTAACGTTTTGACCTCTTTCAAAAGATTCATGTGCGACAAAGATACACAATTTTGAAAAAGGAACTTTGATTTAAGTTAGGCTTTAGAAATTTCAGATTTTGCTTTGTCGGCGATGTCTTCTGCCTGATAGGTAATGTCGTTGGCTGCTTCTGAAGCTTTCTGAGCCCAATTTGATGCTTTGCTTGACATTTTATCGATGACGTCCTTACTTACATCTTTAGCTTTTGCCGTTAATTTCTCCAGCTCTTCTTTTGATTTTGCTGCCAACTTAGCCGCTCTTTTAGATTCTTTTTTGGAAATATCTTTTAACGACTTGGTTAAGTCTTTAATCCCTGAATTGGCTTTGTCCAATGTCTTTTTGCCATCTTCTGTTGCCAATAAATAATATGCCGCAGTACCTACTGCTAAACCTAACAATGCGAACGCTACTAATCCATTTCTATTTTTCATAATATTCGATTTTGTTTAATATAAAATTCTATTAATCAGTATTTATACTAAACAAGTATCATTCCAAAAAGTTTTTCCCTTTTGGAAGAGATGGACTTAGCCTTCTCCTATTTTTTGTGAAGATTGTAGGGTGTAGAGATGGTGATATAAGCCTGATCCTTTGGCCAGCAGCTGTTCATGGCTACCGCTTTCAGCTACAACGCCATCTTCTATGACGATAATGTTGTCTGCACTTTTAATGGTTGAAAGCCGGTGCGCAATGATGATAGAAGTTCGGTTTTTCATGAGCTCTTCCAATGCTTCCTGCACGAGGCGTTCCGACTCGGAATCCAATGCGGAGGTAGCCTCATCGAGGATAAGGATGGAAGGGTCTTTCAAAAGCGCTCTTGCAATGGCGATGCGCTGGCGTTGTCCTCCGGAGAGCTTTACACCTCGTTCACCTACTACGGTATCATAACCTTCTGGGAAGCTCATGATAAAGTCATGGGCATTAGCTCTTTTCGCTGCTTCGATGATGCTTTCAGGGTCGGCTTCCAGACGTCCGTAGTTAATGTTTTCACGTATGGTGCCGCCGAAAAGAAGGACATCTTGCGGTACTATGGCCACCTGATTACGGATATCTGTCAAGGAGTATTGTGAGGCTTCGATATCGTCGTAATAGATATGTCCTTTGCTAGGTTTGTAGAACTGTAAGATGAGAGATGCTAAGGTAGACTTGCCGGCCCCCGAAGGTCCTACGATGGCAATTTTTTCTCCGGCCTTGGCACTGAAGGAAATACCTTTAAGAATATTGATGTCCGGTCTTGACGGGTAAGCAAAATGTACATCCTGGAAAGTAAGCTTTCCCTTAATGCGTTTTACGATATCTTTATTGCTTTCATCGATGGTGATGTCTTCTGTTGTTTCGTTAAGAATTTCGATGACCCTTTCGCTGGCTCCTAAGGCGCGTTGTACACTGGCATACAGCTCAGGAAAGCTTCCCATAGATCCGGCGACAAACATGGAATAGAGGATGTAGGTGGTAAGATCTCCTACGGAAATCTCCCCGCTAGATACTAGGGAGGCCCCATACCATATTACAGCAATGACTGCTCCGAAGATACAGAAGATGATGAAGGAAGCAAAAAGTCCACGGAAGGTAGCACCTTTGATAGCTAGTTTGACTACATTGTCCAGCTTTTTGCCGTAGCGCTGTGCTTCGTAATATTCGTTTACAAAAGCTTTGACATTGGTGATGCCTAACAATGTTTCTTGTACAATGCTGTTGGAGTCAGCAAGCTGATCCTGTGTTTTTCGTGACAGATTGCGGATAAATCTTCCGAAAAAGATGGCGCAGACGATAAGGATAGGGAGTATACTGAGATTCATTAGAGCCAATTTCGGCGATACCCAGATTAAGAGCAGGACGCCGATGGTGAGGCTGATAGTCTGACGTATCATCTCAGCCAATGTTGTGGTGAGCGTGTCCTGGATTTGGGAAAGGTCGGCCGAGAGTCTGCTGTTGAGCTCGCCCACTCTTCTGTTGGCAAAGAAGTCTACAGGGAGAGCGATAAGTTTGAGGTAGGAATCACGACGTATGTTGGCAAGGGCTTTTTCAGAAATTTCTACAAAAAGACGGATGCGGAAAAAAGACATGATCGATTGGAACAAAAGTATACACAGTGCCACCAACCCTATATAAAAGACGCTAGGTTCTAGCCAAGGATAGGTCTGCTTACCCTGCGAAGCGTCTATCATAGCACCTAAAAGGGCAGGAAGGGTAAGCATCGTTAAGCTCGACAATACCAAAAATACCATGCCTACCACAAATTTGGTTTTATAAGGCGTCAGGTACGAGAAGATTTCTAATGCTTTCTTAAGAAGTTCCTTGTTAATCTTTGGTTTTGGTAATTCTTCAGCATGCGAATCGCCACTATTCAATCTCGGTCTTGCCATTTTCGTCAACTTAGTCCTTAATAGGCGACAAAGGTACATATAATCGCCTAGGATGCTATCAAACTTTCGTCACATTTTTTGCTCTAAGACGTGTATAAAGGTAGATAATAATACCTATCAACACTAATGTTACAAAGATAAATAAGGAAAGATAGGAGCTGCTTTGGTGTTCTTCCTGTTCCAAGGTATTTATTTTCTCTTTGAGTCTTTCGTTTTCCTGCTGCAGTTTGCTGATAGTCTTCATATATGCCGTTACCTGTTGGTCGTATTCTGTGGCCATACGTTGGTAGCGTTCGCGTTCGCTGTCTTTAAGGTCTAGCAGCTTTCTTGTTTCGATAAAAATGTTGTTGTCATTGATGACTATTTCTTTAAGAATATCTATGGAGCGTTGCATATCTCCTTTTGACTTGAATAAGCCGAAGATACCTGTTTTCTGTTTCAAGGATTCGTCATATTCGCCAAATTTACGGCTCCGCTCATTTAGGAGTTGGTTCACACGCTGACGTTGATCTTCGAAAGCATTGATGCTGTCCGATGACGTGTGAGCATAATTTTGTAGAGTTAATCCCCACAAGAATAGAAAAAGGAATGTTAGTCTTAGTCTCATTTGTCTGCTGTTGATGGACATAAGACTAAAAATACTCTTTTTCGTTTAATTATAAAGCTAGTCGATAAACTCCACCATAATAGTTTCGTCCGGGTAGAGACCTAGCAGGCTGCTGGCGTTACCTTTGTTGATGGCTATTTCAAGATAGTTGGAGATGCCGAAGAGACACAGTTTTTCTCCTTCTGCCACTTCATTATAGTGCCAGCTCATCTTGTTGATGGTTTCGTTGCGTTTGAAGTGGAGGATGAAGTTACGTCCTCGCTGCACTTGGTTGAATAACTCTTTGCTGATATTGCTGATTACATTGCCAAAAGAGTCGATGTAGGACACGTGACCTTTGATGATGTTTCCCTCGATAATAGGGAGCAGAGTAACCTTCTGCACTGGGGATTCAATGGCGGGGCCCAGCTCTTTTATGTCTTTGCCGGAGGCAATGTGACAGGCTGCTTTCACCAATATGTCTGCCAGGGGGAAGTGTAGGAATCGAAGGTCTTGCATCAGCTCGATTTCTACTAAATCTTCCGGTTTGTTTTCGCCGAGGATAATGCTGAAAATGCCATTGTCCGCCCCAACGAAATAATGGCCGTCATATTTCATGGCGATATAGCGGTTCCCTTCTTGAAACACAGTGTCTATACCGATAAGGTGTACTGTGTTTTTTGGGAAGTAGTGGTAAGCATTTTGCAAAACAAATGCTGCATGCTGTATGTTGAAGGAAGGGATTTCATGAGTAATGTCTACCAATCTCACATCAGGAAGCAAGGAAATAATGCTTCCTTTAAGTGCCGCTTGATAAAAGTCGCGATACCCAAGATCAGTTGTTAACGTAATTACACTCATTTTTTATTGTTAGTGCGTAAGATGAACGCAACTATGCTATTCCTTAATATTATCCCGAAAAACGAATACAAAGGTAAGAAAATACCCTTTGTCGAATGTCTTTATTGTGTTTAAAATAATGATTTTTTTTGGAATTAGTGACAGTCAGAATATTAGTTTGTATTTTTGTTAGGAAGAAGGAAATATATTCCTCGAAAGATTGAAATTTGTTAAAAGTTAAAACATATAAAAGAAAGAAAATTTGAGTGAATTAGTAGTAAATTTAGAGAATGTCAATCTTGTCGCTTTGTGGGGAGCACAGAATGAGAATTTTGAATTCATCAAGTCCAGATTTCCAAAGCTGCGTTTAATAGCTCGAGGTACGGAGCTTAAGGTGCTTGGGGAAGAGGCAGAGCAAAAAGCGTTTGAAAGCAAGTTTTCCGACATTCTTGATCATGTCTCCAAATTTGACAATATAGAGTCCATGCAGCTGGAGGAGTTTCTCGGAGGCCAGATGAAGGGAGAAGTTGCCAAGAAGGAGAAGATAGAAGCTTCATCTACAGCGAAAGGGGAGCCTATAGTCTACGGACCTAACGGCCTGATTGTGCGTGCACGCACACCGAATCAGCGCAAGATGGTGGAAAGTATAAATAAAAATGATATACTTTTTGCCATAGGACCTGCGGGTACCGGAAAGACCTATACTGCGGTAGCCTTGGCAGTGAGAGCTTTGCGAAATAAGGAAATCAAAAGGATTATATTGACACGCCCTGCCGTGGAGGCCGGTGAAAATTTAGGCTTTCTACCAGGCGACCTTAAAGAGAAGGTGGATCCATATCTTCGTCCTCTATATGATGCTTTGGACGACATGATTCCAGCTGAAAAGCTTAAAGGATATCTTGAAAACAGGACCATAGAGGTAGCACCACTGGCATTCATGCGTGGTCGTACCTTGGACAACTGTTTCGTGATATTGGATGAGGCGCAGAACGCTACAGATATGCAGCTCAAGATGTTCTTGACCCGTATGGGGCCTTCTGCCAAATTCATCGTAACAGGGGACCTTACGCAGGTCGATTTGCCTAAGAAAAATCAGTCTGGATTGGCTACGGCGATAAAGATCCTAGACAATATTGAAGGCATTGATATAGTATATCTGACAGGAGGGGATGTGGTGCGCCACAAGCTTGTAAAACGTATCCTCGAAGCATACGGAGATTTGAATAAATAGAAAAATAGTATATAAAGACACAAGGGTGTCATAACAAAAAATATGAGCGCAATTAAGGAAACCAACTTTACGTTTGAGAAGCAAACAGCATTTTACAGAGGAAAAGTAAGAGACGTTTATACTATTGACAATCAGTACTTGGTGATGGTCGCTTCGGACCGTATATCGGCTTTCGATGTGGTATTGCCAAAGCCTATTCCTTATAAAGGGCAGGTGTTGAATCAGATAGCAGCAAAATTTTTGAAAGCTACGGAAGATATACTACCGAACTGGGTGATTTCCGTGCCGGATCCTTCGGTGACGGTAGGACATCTGTGTGAACCTTTCAAGGTGGAAATGGTGATCCGCGGCTACCTTTCGGGACATGCTTGGCGTACCTATCGCGACGGAGGGCGTGTGCTATGTGGGGTTACACTTCCAGAAGGATTGAAAGAAAATGACAAGCTACCGGAACCTATCATTACGCCTACGACAAAAGCTGACGTAGGGCACGACGAAGATATCTCCAAAGAAGAAATCATCGCTCGTGGTATTGTAAGTAAAGAAGATTACGAGCAGTTAGAAAAATATGCACATGCCTTATTCCAGAGAGGTACCGAAATTGCTAAAGAACGTGGCTTGATTTTGGTAGATACCAAGTACGAATTCGGAAAGAAAGACGGTCAAATTTATTTGATGGACGAAATCCATACGCCGGATTCTTCTCGCTATTTCTATCTAGAAGGCTATGAAGAAAGACAGGCCAAAGGAGAGCCACAGCGACAGCTGTCGAAGGAGTTCGTTCGTCAATGGCTTATTGAAAACGGTTTCCAAGGGAAAGAAGGACAGCAAGTACCTGAAATGACAGATGAAATCATTCAATCTATTTCGGAGCGCTACATCGAATTGTACGAACATATTACGGGCGAAAAATTCCAATATCCTGAAGAGGGTGATGTATTAGCGCGTGTGGAATCCAATATTAATAAGGCCTTGGCCAATTTATAAACTATTAACTTAAATGTAAGCTGAATTATGAGATACACAATAGATAAGCATGAAAGGTATGTTGTTATAGAACCTTTGCGCGAATTGATAGACGGCGAAGCTGCCAATTTTTTGAAAGGTGAGTTTATGCTGCGCAATACCGCAGGACAGCGTAATATTGTGTTGGACCTCAATCAAGTTCAGCGAATTACGGAAGAAGGATTAAGAATGGGCCTCCTGGCGCACAGACTTTGCAAAGCTGCGGGAGGTCTTTTTATCATCGTTCATATTAATAAAGAGGTTGAAGAGTTGCTGAAGGTCTTACATCTGGACAAACATTTTACTATTCTACCATCTTTGTCGGATGCTGAAGATATGATTTTCGGGAACGAGTTGCATCGCGATCTTTTGGGGGGAGAATAGTTTATGAGGTTTGAAGTTTTGATTTTGGGCAACAGTTCGGCAACGCCTATCTTTGAAAGACATCCCACAGCCCAAATAATAAATTTCAATGAACAGTATTTTCTGATTGACTGTGGAGAAGGAACCCAGATGCAGATGCATCGCTATGGGGTCAAGAGTAACAAAATTTCTCATATTTTTATCAGCCATCTTCATGGTGACCATTATCTCGGACTTATAGGTCTTCTCTCGTCGATGAACCTGCATGGACGGACGGCAGACCTTCATCTCTATGGCCCATCCGTGTTGATAGATATTATCAATCTGCAATTGAAGTATTCGGATACACGCCTTCAATATAATCTTATTTTTCAGCCCACCAATCCCGACCAGGAGGAAGTCCTTTATCGGAGTGAAAAACTTACAGTGCGCTCATTCCCGTTGAAACACCGCGTTCCGACGACCGGCTTTCGTTTTGATGAAGGACCACGTTCTGCATCTCTGATTCGCGAGAAAATTGAAAAGCTGAACATTCCCAAAGTTTTCTTCGGGATGCTCAAGCGCGGCATAGACTGTGTAGATGTGGATGGCACGGTTTACAAGGCTGCCGAACTTACAATGCCAGCTCCGGCATCACGAAGCTATGCTTACTGTTCGGACACCCGAGCCTTTGAAAAGTATGTAGACAGCATTCGCGGCGTGGACTTGCTGTACCATGAAAGCACCTTTCTGCATGAGCTGGTAGACAGGGCGGAAGAGACGTGTCACTCTACCTGCAAGGAGGCAGGGATGGTGGCTAGACAGGTCGAAGCCAAGAAGCTGCTGCTAGGGCATTATTCGGCAAGATATAAAGATCTTACTCCTTTACTCGAAGAAGCACAATTAGAATTTGTCAATACAGAGTTGAGTTTTGAAGGAAAATGGTATAAAGTTTAGTGTTTTTGTGTAATTTTCCTCATATTTACGCCTTAATTTTAACAGGCTCTAATTATGTCTTTTAACTTAGAAAATCTTTTACGGGACAATATCAAAAAGTTGGTCCCATATTCTTCTGCTCGCGATGAGTTCAAGGGTGAAGCATCAGTGCTGTTGGATGCCAATGAAAATGCTTTCGGTTCACCGCTATCCCATGCATACAACCGCTATCCGGATCCATTGCAGCATCAAGTTAAAAGCAAGCTTTCGAAGATTAAAGGTGTTCCTTCAGAAAATATTTTCTTAGGAAATGGTAGCGACGAGGCTATAGATATTCTGTTCAGAGCTTTCTGCCGTCCGGGGGGTGATAATGTTATTCTAGTTCCTCCTACCTACGGCATGTATGAGGTGTCTGCCAACATCAATGATGTGGAAGTCCGAAAGGTTAACCTTACTTCGGACTATCAGCTGGATTTAGATGGCATTGCTGCAGCGGTGGATGAGAATACCAAGCTGATTTTTATCTGTTCGCCAAACAACCCTACAGGTAATAGCATTCACCGTAAGGATATAGAAACCATTTTGGTGAATTTCAAGGGTATTGTCGTCATCGACGAAGCGTATATCAACTTTTCGAAGCAACGTTCCTTTACCCAAGAACTTGCCGAGTATCCGAATTTGGTGATTTTGCAAACACTCTCTAAGGCATGGGGCTTGGCGGCGCTGCGTCTGGGAATGGCTTTTGCCAGCAAAGATATTATCGCTGATTTTCAATAAGATCAAGCCTCCTTACAACATCAATCAGGCTACGCAGGATTTGGTGTTGGAAGCCTTGGAAAATGTGGATCAGGTCAATGCTTGGATTAAAGAGACGGTAGCGGAACGCGAAAACCTGGTTACCGCACTTTCGACTATTGAACAAGTACATCATATTACTCCTTCCGATGCTAACTTTATCTTGGTGAAGCTGGAAGAACCTCGTGAGCTGTATAACTTTTTAGTAAGTAGAGGTATCATCGTGCGAGACCGTTCGAAGGTAGAACTTTGTGAGGGTTGTCTCCGTATTACTGTAGGTACCGGCGATGAGAATGTTAAATTGATAGAAGCTATTAAGCAATTTTATATATAATCTAGACATGGCAGATTTGATTAAAAGAGTTTTATTTATTGATAGAGATGGAACCTTAATCTTGGAGCCTGAAGATCAACAAATAGATTCTTTTGCTAAGTTGAAATTTTATCCTGGAGCTTTGCAATATTTACCGCGTATAGCCAAGGAACTGGATTTTGAATTGGTGTTGGTATCCAATCAGGATGGTTTAGGTACTGCCTCACATCCTGAGGAGAACTTTTGGCCCGTACATCATTTTGTGATAGATACATTCAAGGGAGAGGGAGTGGTCTTTGCCAAAGAACATATCGATCGCACTTTCCCGCATGAGAATGCCCCTACCCGCAAACCGGGAGTAGGAATGTTGCAGGAATATTTCGACACTACCCAATACAATTTAGCGGAGTCCTTTGTCATTGGCGACCGTGTGAATGATGTAAGGCTGGCACAGAATTTAGGTGCTAAAGCCATTTGGCTGCGCAACAACGACGAGCTAGGCCAAAATGAAGGTGTAGAATTTTCCGAAGAGGTCATAGCTCTGCAGACATCGGACTGGAAGGCTATTTATGAATATCTGAAGCTGGGAACACGTACTGGTGAACATCACCGCAAGACCAACGAGACAGATATATATATCAAATTGAATCTGGATGGTTCGGGTAAGGCTGATATCGATACGGGGCTACCTTTCTTTGACCACATGCTGGATCAGATTGCACGACATGGCGCTTTGGATCTCACCATCAAAACAAAAGGAGACCTGCATATCGATGAGCATCACACTATAGAAGACACGGGCATAGCTTGGGAGAAATATTCTTGAAAGTGCTAGGTGACAAGCGTGGTATAGAGCGTTACAGCTTTACATTGCCGATGGATGACTGTCTGGCACAAGTCGCTTTGGACTTCGGAGGCCGTAACTGGATTGTGTGGGATGCAGAATTCCGACGTGAAAAAATCGGAGACATGCCTACAGAGATGTTCTTCCACTTTTTCAAATCTTTTTCCGATGCAGCAAAATGCAACCTAAACATCAAAGCGGAAGGCGACAATGAGCATCACAAAATAGAGTCTATCTTCAAAGCTTTTGCCAAGGCAATCAAGAAGGCTGTACGTCGTGATGCCGATAATATGCAGTTGCCAAGTACTAAAGGTGTTTTGTAATAATTTAGAAATCCGGGTCAGGTAAGATAATTTATTTGACCTAGTACCATTCTGTAATATGATAGGAATAGTAAACTACGGAGCAGGAAATATATTTTCATTGACAGCTGCACTGGATAGAATCGGTGTAGAACATGGAATGATTAACACCAAAGAAGATTTTGATAAATATAGTCATATCATCATTCCGGGAGTAGGACATGCCGGTGCTGCAATGAAAAAACTGCAGGATACGGGATTGGTGGATACTATTCTTTCATTGAAGAAGCCTGTGCTGGGGATATGTGTGGGTATGCAGCTGATGACTGCCTTTTCTGAAGAAGGTGATGCCGACATGTTGGATATTTTCCCTGTCAGGACGTTACACTTCGGGAAGAGGATACAAGCGAAAGTTCCACACATGGGCTGGAACAGCATTCGTATAGAAAATAATAGTCCTCTTTTTAAGGATATTCCTGATAATAGTTACTTTTACTTCGTACACTCTTATTATATAGAGCGTGATGAAGCTACAGTTGCAGCAACATGTACGTATGATACAGTGTCTTTTGCTGCAGCCTTTCAGCGAGATAACTTTTTCGGAGTGCAGTTTCATCCCGAAAAGTCGGGTAAATTGGGGGAACAACTGTTGTTAAATTTTTCAAGATTCTAAAAATATATAAGCTATGTATATCATTCCAGCGATTGATGTTTTAGACAAAAAGGTAGTTCGTCTGCGTGAAGGAAACTATAACGACGTAACGACTTATGATATTTCATTGGTAGAACAGATCAACAACTATTACGCTAACGGAACGGAGTTGGTCCACATCATCGATTTGAATGGTGCCAAAGGAGATTTCTCTAATCAAGAATACCTTTTTGACATTATCCGTAAAACGGATATGAAGGTACAATATGGAGGTGGTGTACGCAGCATTGAAAAGGTAAAGGAGCTTATCGATGCCGGAATCTACCGTGTAATTGTAGGTACCCAGGCCATCACCAACCCTTCTTTTTTAGAAGAGCTTGCAACGCTGAACAAGGGGCCTGTGAAATATGCCGACCATATCGTGATAGCTATCGACGTGTTGGATGAAGTGATAAAATACTCAGGCTGGCAGGAAAGTTCTCCAGTAAAACTAATGGAGTATATCGATAAATGCTTGACCTTAGGCTTCTTCCGCTTTTTGTGTACGGATATTTCCAAAGATGGAAAGTTGGGCGGCGCCGGTGTGGAATTATACAAAAAATTGTTGGACTACTCCCCAATCATTAAGCTGATCGGTTCGGGTGGAATCTCATCGATGAAAGACATTGAAGAACTTGACGCTTTGGGACGTATGGAGTCTGTAGTCGTGGGAAAAGCCATTTACGAAAATAAAATTACGATCGAAGAGATCAAGGAGTGGAATTTGAAAACATTAATCAAATTCTAAGATGCTGGCAAAACGTATCATACCTTGTTTGGATGTCAAGGACGGCCGTACCGTCAAGGGGGTGAACTTCGTGGATCTGCGTGACGCAGGAGACCCTGTAGAGCTGGCTTGGCAATATTCACAACAGGGAGCTGACGAATTGGTATTTTTGGATATCACGGCGACGCACGAAAAGCGTAAAACCACTATTGACTTGGTGAAGGCGGTGGCTCGACAGGTGAACATTCCCTTCACGATAGGAGGAGGAATCAACGAGATGCGTGATGCGGAAACTCTTCTGAACAGCGGCGCGGACAAGATCTCGATCAACTCGGCGGCGGTACGTAACCCTCAGCTGATCGACGATCTGGCAAAAGCTTTCGGAACACAGTTTGTCGTGGTGGCCGTAGATACGCGTCTGGTGGACGGCAAAAATTATGTTCACTTACGTGGAGGCCGTGATAAGACGGATATCGAGACAGAAAATTGGATAAAAGAAGCGGAAAGTCGTGGAGCTGGCGAGATATTGCTGACCTCGATGGACCATGACGGCACGAAAAATGGCTTTGACAATGGTCTTCTAAAAAAGATCAAATGACTCCATCAATATTCCATTAATCGCGTCGGGAGGTGCCGGCAATCAGCAGCATTTTGTAGATACCTTCCAGATAGCCGATGTAGATGCAGCATTGGCAGCTTCGGTATTTCATTATGGGGAAATATTGATTCCGGAGCTTAAGGAAACATTACGAAAAAATGGTATTATCGTAAGATAATGCTTCAACCATAGTCAATGAAGAATTTTCTCCTTGACGACAAAAACAAAAGAGTCATGATAGATTTTGAAAAAGGAAACGGGTTAGTTCCTGTTATTGTCCAAGATTATCAAACCTTAGAAGTGTTGATGTTGGGTTATATGAACGAAGAAGCTTGGCAGAAAACACAAGAGGAGAAGAAAGTTACTTTTTTCTCCAGAACCAAAAACAGGTTGTGGACAAAGGGTGAGGAAAGCGGTAATTTTTTGTTTGGTAAAAAGTTATCATATAGACTGTGATAAAGATACCATATTGATTAAGGCACAGCCGGTTGGACCTACTTGTCATACCGGTTCCCGTAGCTGCTTTAACACAGAATACAATCAGAATTTCCTGTTTGAGTTAGAACGTATCGTCAACAACCGTTTTGAGTTTCCGACAGAAGAATCGTATGTAAACCGTCTCCGTACGCGAGGTATCAATAAGATTGCGCAAAAGGTGGGTGAAGAGGCTGTGGAAACTGTTATAGCAGCATTGAACGAAACCGAAAAAGACTTTATCAACGAAGCTTCAGACCTGTTGTTCCACCTTATTGTCTTGTTGCGCGAGAAGGGACTATCTTTGGAGGCTATCGCCAAAAATTTGGAAGGTAGACATCAGTAAATTAAATATAAACAGAAAAAATAGGGCTGTCTACACACGTAGACGGCTTTGTTTTTTTTATTACATTACTTCTTAATCTTTTTGTAATATCTTTCGAACATTTCGGTCATCTTCGAAAAGTGTCGTATCTTCGTAGTACATCTTTTTGAGCATATGATAGACATAACACTCGCGAAAACTTTAACGGGACATCAGAATCCCATTTATACACTTGCCGTTGATACACAGCGGAATACTTTATACTCTGCAGGCAACGACAAAGGCATTGTGGAGTGGGATTTGGACAGTTTGCAGTTCAAGCGTGTGTTATGCAATGTACCCTCTTCGGTGTATCATCTTTCGGTATTGGAGGATCGTGATTTGCTGATAGCTTGTTTACGTTCAGGAGGAATCTTGGTCATCCGTAAGGAGGAACCCACATTGGCGGCGAGGCTGACGGTAGAGCAGGGTGCTGTTTTTGTGGCTAAGGCTATACCTTCGAAAAATGAATTGCTGGCTGTGGATGAATACGGTAAGGCCTATGTATGGAGTTTGGAAAGCTTTGAGCTTTTATATTCGTTTAACGTCTCCAATACTACAGTTCGCTGTGCTGCTGTTGATGAAGAAAAAGGTATTGTAGCTCTAGGCGATAAGCTGGGCGAGATACATATTTTAGACCTTCTCGATTATCATCTACGTATTTCTGCGAAGGTGCATACCCATCCTGTTACCAGTCTTGCGTTTGTTGGAGAAGATCTTTTCTCCGGAGGGAGAGATGCCAAGATGTATCGACTGAATGTATTGGACCTGTCCAAAAAGTTGGAAGTGACACCTCATATGTTTACGGTTTATGGCATTGTGCCACTGCCTTATGAGGGTCTTTTTGCGACGGTAAGCCGAGACAAGACATTAAAAGTGTGGGATACGCAGTTTCAGCTTCATAAGAATCTGTCGCGTGACAGAGGTATTGATTCCCATTACCTTTCTATTAATACAGCTTGTTTCCAATACGTCAAAAGGTGAATTATTACCGCGGGAGATGACAAGTTGATAAAGGCTTTACTAGCTTTGGGTCATGGCTGAYTTGG
>NZ_JXAC01000014.1 GCF_000814685.1 Sphingobacterium sp. T2 | reverse complement strand
GTTCTTCTTTCCTACTTCCCTTCATCTCACGTCACGTTACGTTCACTCGACTTACTTTTTCGTTACCTTCCATTCAACTTTCACCTTTTTCCGGTTAGGATCCATTTTCCGTCAGGCGGTTGAATGAATAAAATTTTACCTTTTCCGTTTTTCTACTTACGCCACCAGCAGCGAAGATGGTCTTTATGCCGTCTGTAATCTTTTTGAAGATATCTTTGATATCGGGATGAACGTAGAGATAAGTAGTCTTTCCGTTCTTTGTAGAGCTATCAAAAAGTTTTTCTAAGTCAATGTCTTGTAAACCAATCGTTTGGCTGTTTTTAGGAGCTTTAGGAACGAAATCTGCTAAAATAAGCAGGCTGTGGTTCATATAAATTTTATAAATTTGTGCCATGAATAATTTAAATGAGGTTGAACAAAAAATTGCTGAATCCTTATTGCAAATTAAAGCAATAAAATTGCAACCTAAAAGTCCTTTTACATGGGCGTCGGGTTGGAAGTCTCCAATTTATTGTGATAATCGTATCACTTTATCGCATCCAGCTATCCGTACCTATATCCGTCAGAAATTAGCTAAGTTGATTCAAGATGAATTTGGAGCGGTAGAAATGATTTCGGGAGTGGCTACTGCCGGAATTCCACAAGGGGTATTGGTAGCACAGGAACTGGGGCTGCCTTTCACATATGTGCGTAGCAGTGCCAAAGACCACGGCCGTCAGAACCTTATCGAGGGAGAGGTAGTAGAAGGTCAGCGTGTAGTAGTAATCGAAGATTTGATTTCTACCGGTAAGAGTTCGTTGCAAGCCGTTCAAGCTTTACGTAATGCAGGCTGTAATGTTGTAGGTTTGGTTTCAATCTTTACTTATGGTTTCGAAGAGGCAGCTAAAAATTTTGCGGAAGCAAAATGCACTATGTACAGCTTGTGTAACTACGATGCTTTGATAAAAGTAGCTGTGGAAAACGGATATGTGTTGGAGTCGGATGTAGATTTCTTGAAAGCTTGGAGAAAAGATCCAGCAAACTGGAAACCTGAAGAATAGTCACCATCAATATTTCACTACCTATATGACCTTGATTCAAAACAGCACAACATTAAACAAACCTGTAGAGGATGTGTATGCTTACCTAAGTGATTTAAACAATCACGAACAGCTTATGCCTGAGAACATCTACAATTGGTCATCGACGAGTGATGAGGCTCGTTTTACGATTAAAAACATGGCTAAGCTGGCCTTGAAAGTAACGCAACGTGTAGAGAATAAGGAAATAGTGTGTGAGCCTAGTGAGGAGGCACCTTTCAAGGTTAGATTGTCTTGGAAGCTGGATCAGCTATCCACACAAGAGACGAAAGCTACCTTTGTCATCGAAGCCGAATTGAATATGATGATGAAGATGATAGCAAGCGGTCCTCTGCAAAAACTGGTAGACTATCAGGTAAGTCGGTTAAAGGAGGTTTTGGCATAAAAACTATATTATAAATGAGTAAGGGCTTCAACTTTAAAGTTGAAGCCCTTACTTTTTAGAAGGTGAAAGTAACATGCATTCCTACCTTTTGAATAAGTTCGGTACGATGATTACTGATATTTTGCTGAAGAGGAGATTGGTAGAAGACTCCCACCGCCAGTTTGTGTATAGTGGCTTCTGCACCTACATTAAGGTTAAGGTTGTATCCTCCGGTTTGATCCAGTATATACCCTAAAGTCCTATCTTTCGTTTGATATTCATATTGGATTCCTGCATGAGGACGTATGTTACTCTTCTCTGAAAAAGCATGAAGGTAGTAGAGACTGGCATTCAGTGTAGTCTTATTGCCATAGCGGTACTTTTCACTATTTTCTGTATTCCATTTATAACTTAGGTTGGTATTCAGGCCCATATTGTCTACACGGATGTCGTAGCTGGCGCTGGCAATAAGGTCTAAGCTTCCTGTTCCTAACTGATAGATGTTAGGTGAATTGGTGTCTAAGTCTTCTTTACGATATTCTCCCGTAGGTAGCTTAACGCCGATACCCAGCCAGACATTATGGTTGCTGTTATTTGAGGTGTTCAGTAGATTATAGTAAGTACTAACATTAATGTCTCCTAATCCAGATTTATTGATTTCAGATGTAGTACCATAATTGTATTTGAATATTTTGCTGTAAGGAATAATAGCCATCACCCTCCACTTGGGATGGATATTCCAAGCAGACCAAATCTCGGCGGTATGGTACTTCTCTTTATTACTCAAGGCCGTAATATTTCCATGAATATCCAGCTGCGTGTAAAGTTGATTAAAGTGATAGCGAACTCCAACGAACCTCTTGTTGAAGTTGGGAAGGAGCCCATTGTATGAATTTCCGAGACCTCCGCCACAGATATCACAGGCATAAGCACCTGTTGCAGCGAAGTAGGCTATGATGAGTGCAGTTAATTTTTTCATGGTTGTATGAAGTTTTTGTTTTGAATGAAAGATTCGTCGTCCAGCGTTTTGAGGAAGCTAAGAAGAGCCTCCATTTCTTCCTTCGTCAGGGGAATACCTTTGTTAATCCTCAAGAGAGGATCAAGATTGTCTGTCAAGACCACTTCCTTAGCGTAATGATTCAATACAGCGTGTAAGGTGTAAAATCTGCCGTCATGCATATAAGGCGCTGTATAACTCAAGTTGCGCAGTGTAGGAACTTTAAAGCGAAGTTTATCTTTTTCGTTAAGGGTCACTTCAAATCTTCCCAAATCATTTGCAGGGTTAATGCCTAGACCGTTGTCGCGGAAGCTGTAATCCGTGAATAGAGGTTCTGTATGACAGCTATTACATTTGGCTAAGAAAAGCTGATAGCCTTTTTCTTCTTCTTCGGTGAAAGAATCTTCTCCTCGCTTGACCTTGTCGTATTTGGAATTGTCAGAAACTAGAGTGGTCATGAAATGTGCCAATGCTTTTAGTACCTCATTTCCCGAAAATTCACTTTTGCCGAATGCCTTTGTGAACATATCGGGATATTTAGCGTCGGCTTTCAGTTTGACCAGTATATTGTTCATGTTTTCATCCATCTCCACCTCATTCACAATGGCAGCCAAGGAGACGAGGTCCAGCTGTGGCACACCTCCGTCCCAGAAGAAGGATGTAGCCCATGCAAGGTTGGCAAGGGTAGGTGCATTGCGTATGCCCAATTTATCGTCTATGCCGTGACTAACATCGTGTCCGTGGTGCGTGAAAGCATTCTGGCTGATGTGACAGCTTGCGCAAGAGATAGTGTTGTTGCGCGACAGACGTTCGTCATAAAATAACTTGCGCCCCAATTCCACGGTTTCTTTTGTGAGAGGTGTGGTGGCAAAATTATATACAGGATCCGGAAAGTGTGTAGGTTTCCGGAAGCCTATAAATTCTTCAAAGTTAAGATCTTCGCTTTTTTGACATGCCACTATCACTAGAAGGATTATAGCGAAGACTGACCATCTTTTTCTGTTTACCATCAGTTGATTTTTTGGAAGTTATGGGTATGATCATGTGTAAACATAGTGGCGTAATTATCCGCCATTTGCTCGTGAGGACCCTGCGTCATGATGGTAGGATACTCACTTATAGAGATGGTATGTACAGCATCGAAGATCCTTCCTATATCTACCATGAGGTGGATATCTGAGGATAGGTTTTCCTGAACCTTGCTGATGCCAGCCTTTGATAGATCGAGCGTTATAATCCTATTGTTATTAGGTGTAGGGCTGCTATATCCTCCGAAGAAACCTATATGGTACTTAAATTGATTGTTTACGGTATTAGCTTGAGGAGAGGCTCCTTCGATTTTGAAGTGTATATAACCGGAATTCCAGGTCCAATACATGTCGTGTTTTGACACATCCAAAACGCCGGTTCTTTGTTCTGCAGGTAAGGTGTTGGTAAGGCTGTCAACACCCAAATTAAACTGCAGATAACTGTATTCCCCTTCCGGGGCACTGATGATAGGATATAGGCTTTTATTATCTTGGGCGTCAATCAGAAAGAAAGACTCCATTTTCGGCACGGTGTAGGTTTCACCATTAGGCTTGCCTAAGACGATATTGCTGACATAGAATTTCAGTAGGGAAATGTTGAAAGATTCTCCATTGCTATTGGTATAGGTATAATCATTGAGAACGAGCTTTTTACCGTTGACTATAAGGTCAAATTTAAGTTTTACCTGACCGTTTTTATTGCTGTCCGTTTCGATAGATTCTGTTTTGCTACAATTAGTAAATAAAAACACTATGGCTACTAAAGCCCCCAATAAATTTTTCATGTTGACTTATCTATTCTTTATTTAATTAAAACCAAATACAATTAATGCTACTCCCATCTGTACGGATGGATGCAACATAGGAGTAGGGATAATACAAGTGTTAGGAATAATTAAATAAAGAGAGGGGGATGATCTATCGAATAGATATAATCTTGCGGATTTAAATTACAAAAGTATAGAGGGTATGTTTTTGCAAGCTCCGTAACGGTTGTACATAAATCGACCTCATTTTGGAAGTGATCCACAGCTAAGCCCTCATGGAAGTTTACCTTGAAATTTTTCTGTTCATTTTCCTGCTGTGCTTTCAGCTTCTTCATTAGGTAACACTTTCCATGACAGGTGTTGTGTTCCATATTGCGCTGTACACAGAGGTATTTTTCGATGTATTTTTGATTATAGTAAAATGACGTACATATCACTAGCGTCATGTTGCATTGGATTAACATGACAGGAATAAGTAGATATGTAAGCCACTTTTTCATGCATCGCAAAGTTACAACATTCTTCTATATTTCAAAATGAGGGTAGTTATTCTTGTTGAATTTTATTTGGATTAATTCTTAATAAGCTATATCTTTGTTTGCGTCAAGATTATTGAAGATGATTTGTCCATTAGCAAACGTAGAGGAAGTATTTAAGACATCGGAGGGAGCTGTATATCAATGCAGCCGCAAAAACTGTTACTGGTTAGAATTTCAAAATACGACAACATCCTTCAGTGTAAGTGATTTTTTCAAATTCAAAAAGCGCATAGACAGTATCGATATAGAGAAGATGATTTGTGATTCATCTCGCAGTGCGGATGTAGAAATTGTGATGCCTTTTCGTACCGATCGCTGTTTTGTACTTACTGTGTCGGATATTCTAAATCTTCGAGAAATCTTGGACGGGGCGTAAATTTGTCATTGAACTGAACGGACAGATTAAGAGCATCCTACGTGAGGGAGCTATGTTGGCTCGCTAATTAAAATTATACTGATTCTAAATAGGTTACAGATTCAAAGTCTAATTTAGACTGAATTTGTATTACATTTTTTTCATTCTTTTTCCCATTCTCTTCTGTATATTTTTGTTAGAGCAAATAAGCGGTATGAGTTTTGCTTATTTATGCTTGTACATAATTGTAAACAAAAAAATATTCATCATATGAAAGACTTATTGAAACTAAAATCATCTTTATCAGAAGAGATCGAAATTATTTTGAACGCACAGATTAAAGTAGAAGCGCATTCTTCGGCACTATACCTTTCTATGTCGGCATGGTGTGAAGATCAAGGGTTGGACAATGCGGCAAAATTCTTTGCGAAGCAGTCGGATGAAGAGCGTCAGCATATGTTGAAGCTTTTTCATTATATCAGCAGCCGCGGAGGTAAACCTATTTCACCGGAGATAACTAATATTCCTTCGGAATTTGAGTCGTTCAGAGGTGTTTTCGAGCAGACATTAGAGCAAGAGATGTTTGTAACTGAACAGTTCAACAAAATTGCTGACACCTGTGTGAAGGCAAAGGACTATGTTACTTTTAACTTCTTACAATGGTTCTTAGAGGAGCAAGTGGAAGAAGAGTATGTTGCAAGACGCATCTTGGAATTGTTTGACGTTATCGGTGAAGAGGGTACCGGCCGTTGGGAAATTGACAGACATTTGGTGAAAGTTTCTTTCGATGGAGAATAAGAAAGAAAGCTAATAATTAATAGCGAAGCGAGATATAAACTTTTATATCTCGCTTTTTTTATACTAATACTTATTATTTTACGTTAAATATAGGGTAAAAGTTGCCGGTGTAATTTTTTGAATCTACAATATTTATTATCTTGATTGCTGTATAAGCTAGTTTGAGTTGTGCGAAGTTTATTAACAAAGACAGGGTGTTTTTTTATGCTGGTTGTATGTATTACAACTCAAATAGTTTTTGGACAGGAACACTTCAGCGGGGTGGTCTTGGATACTGCGGGCAATCCTATTAAAGATGTAAACGTACGTCTTTATACACCTAAAGACACGCTGTTTGCTATCACCAACGGTAGGGGGATTTACAGCTTTACTCTTCCTAGGGAAACCTATACCATTCATTTAGGGTTTTCGATCTTAGGTTATGCCTATGAAGAGTTTTTCTTTACACGTAAAGATTTAATCAACAATAAACTTCCCAATGTAATATTGAGTAGGGCAGCTTTTATCATAGAAGATGTCACAGTGACCAAGGTAATTCCTATTGTGGTCAATGGAGATACGATTCAGTATAATATGGGAGCGTTTAGGTTCGGTAAGCACGCCCTTCTGGAAGATGGTCTTAAGAAACTCCCCGGCTTTCAGGTGTTGCGCGACGGATCTGTATATTTTAATGGTACCATATACGGAGGGTTAGGGTAAATAATAATTGATTTTTTTGGTGGAGACGTACTTACGGCGACAAAAAACCTTCCGGTGGATTATATTAACAATATTCAACTTATAGAAGTCCGCAATGAGAATGATGCCGCCGACAACGGCATTGTGGACAATCAGGCCACCGAGAAAATATTGAACATAAACCTAAAAGAAGACCGTAAAATATTCCATTTTGGACAGCTCACTTTTGGAGCAGGAACCAACCAACGCTACCTAGGAAGCTTCGGCATCAACAGATTTGACGATGGTAACGAGATGTCTATCCTTGGATCTATCAATAATACCAATACGAATTTATTTTCTTTTGGCGATATTATGGGAGGAAGCCGCAATACTAAATCTTTTGATATTGATGAATATATTGATCCTACGGACGGCATCAATACGACTTACTCCATAGGAACTAACTGGGTCAAAAAAATTAATTCGCGGACCAGACTAAGTGGAGCTTATAATTTTATACATAAGAATAGTCAGGTTACAGGTTTTTCAAACATGAAGTCAGCCTATACAGGCAATACCATCACTAAGACAGAAGATTTTGATATCATACAAAACGACTATAATCATAATTCTCAGGTTTTTGCTGGATAAAAAATTTGAGAATGAGGACTTGCTGAAAATCGAAGGTAACTTCACTTTACATAATAAATCCTATATGAATGAGCGAAAAACAGAATTGAGTAACTCATTCTTACAAAATAAAGGTAACAATACAGACTCTACCAAACAGGTTCTTCCTATGGGAAATGTCGAAATGACCTTTGTGAAGAATTTCGAGAACAAGAATCGGAAGTTTGTGGGAAAGATGGGCTTACGTGCCTACAAACTTACCGACAGAGAGTACGTTAACGAGGAATATACGGTAGCTTATCAGATGTCATTAGATACGGTGATGGAGCTAAATCATCAGTTTGTGGATATGAAAAATTATAACGATTCCAAAAATCTGATGATGTCTTATGTAGAACCTTTTCTGAATAATGGATTGTTTGAATTCAAGTATGAATTCGAACACAACAGAATTGACGCTAGCCGATATACATACAACTGGATTAATAATCAACCTCGAGGAATTATTGACTCTTTGACGGTAGATTATGGTTATCAATATTTCACCAATAAGATGGGCATTACTTACCAATATAACCTTCCGAAGAAACTGAAGTTTAACATAGGTTTTGCCGTACAACCTATTAAGATGCTGGGGGAAATTTTGAACGACACCTTAACATACAGCTACGACAACATCAATTTGGTACCTACATCAAACCTTACATATAAGATTTCGAATAATCTGGATTTCCAGTTGAGCTATAAAGGTAAAAATAACGAGCCGAGTTTTTTCCAAATTGCCCCTGTAAGGAATAACACGAACTCGAGGAATATCATCATCGGTAATCCGGAGTTGAAGTCGGAGTTTACTCATAGTTTTCTCAGCACGGTAAGAGCGTTTTTTCCGGTACGCATGCAATATCTAGAAACCAGCTTTATCTTCAACAAGGTAAAAGATAAAATTGTTAATGACAAAAAGCCTTTAGAAAACACTACCATCCAGCAGACTACATTCCGCAATACCAATGGATATTACGACTGGAAGTTAAATTATATTTTCAATACGCCTTTGGGAGGAGACAGCTGGCAACTTAACCTAGATGGAAGTGTAAACTATTTCAATAACCTTTCATTCATCGAAGATCGTAAGAGAACCACCAAACAGTTTTTGTTCCAACAGGCATTGAAATTGAAATATTCTTTGGATGAATATGTTGAATCTTCATTGAATGCCGTCTATTCCCAAAATTATGCCCGCTATGATATTCCTTTCCGAACAAGAATCAATGTGCAATCTTTGTTTTTGGGATTGGGGATAAAAGGTTATGTAAAAGACAATTTCTCTATGGGGGTGGAAATGTCGCAACGTAACAATGATGGGTATTTCAATAATTTCATGAATGTAAACCAGACATTGATGAATGCATTTATAGAATATTCCTTTTTGCAAAATAGGACAGCCATGTTACGTATCCATGCGTACGATCTCTTCGATCAGAATACTAATATGGGAATCTATTCGGAATATATTGGAAATGATCTATATGAGGAGCGTAAAAGCCGCTTGGGCAGATACATTATGTTGGCTTTAAATATCCGACTTCAAAAATAAATGATGAAAGCAGTAGTGATGACAACAGCCGGTGGTCCGGAAGTATTGCAGGTTCAGGAAAGAGATATACCTACCATATCGGCAGATGAGGTGCTTATCAGGGTGCATGCCGCCGGAGTTAATAGACCGGACGTATTGCAACGTTTAGGGAAATATCCTGCCCCGCAAGGGGTAGTACAGGATGTTCTTGGCTTAGAGGTGGCGGGTACCATAGCCGCAATAGGAGAGAACGTAAAAGAGCTGAATTTGGGCGATCGTGTCATGGCTTTGGTAGCCGGAGGCGGTTACGCCGAATTTGTTGCAGCTCACAGCGGCGTTTGTATTCCATTGCCGGAAAGCCTAACATTTGAGGAGGCTGCCGCCATGCCCGAGACAATATATACGGTATGGCATAATGTCTTTCAGAGAGCCAACCTAACTAAGGGTGAAAGGATTTTAATCCATGGCGGTGCAGGAGGTATAGGTAGTACTGCCATATTGCTTTCAAAGCTTTGGGGAGCAGAAGTAGCGACAACCGTTCGTGGTGCTGCCAAAAAAGAATTTGTGAAACAATTGGGAGCCGATATAATCATTGATTATTCGACTTCTGATTTTGAAATGGGACTGAAAGATAAAGGGGTAGATGTCGTACTCGACTTTATAGGAGGAGAGTATTTCGAAAAAAACATCCATGTACTGCGTGAAGAAGGAAGATTAGTGTACATCAATGCCATGCAAGGCGTGAAGGTCACGCTAAATATCCTTAAGCTTATGCAGAAAAGACTAACCATCACCGGTAGTACTTTACGCAATAGAGACAGCGCTTTTAAAGAGGCTCTTACAGCAGATATCAAAGCCCATCTTCTTCCACTCATTAACGAAAGAAAATTGATTCTTCCTATCTATAAGGTAGTGCCGTTTGTGGAAGCTTGGGAAGCTCATCGACTGATGGAAAGTAGCGAGATTTTAGGGAAGATAGTCCTCTCTTTTTAAAGAGCTAAAATTAATTTAGACTTTGGAAGTATGAATAATTATTTACATCTTTAGGTAAATAATTGTAAGCATTATGAAACTTAAATTCCTTGTATTTTCCATACTTCTGTTGTCCGCAAGTGTTGGTCATGCCCAGCGAATAAGTCAGGTTGGAAAGCCGTTGGATTATGTAAGTACTTTAGTAGGAACGCAGTCAACATATTTTTTGTCCAGTGGCAATACATATCCAGCTATTGCTGTGCCTTGGGGGATGAATTTCTGGAGCCCTCAAACCGGAAAGATGGGAGATGGATGGATGTATACCTATACGGCGGAGAAAATCCGAGGTATCAAACAAACTCATCAGCCTTCGCCCTGGATGAACGATTATGGTCAGTTCAGTATTATGGCTATGGTGGGAAATAAAACCTTCGATCAGGAAAAAAGAGCCAGCTATTTCTCCCATAAAGCGGAAGTTGCTAAACCACATTATTATTCGGTATATCTGGCAGATTATGATACGAAGGTAGAAGTGACACCTACATCCAGAGCTGCTTATTTCCGCTTTACCTTTCCGCAAACGGAAGAGGCTTACGTGCTGTTGGATGCTTTCGATAAAGGATCTTATGTGGAAGTTTTGCCTCAAGAAAATAAGATTATTGGTTATTCGACAAAAAATAGTGGAGGAGTTCCAAGCAATTTCAAGAATTATTTTGTTTTGGAATTCAATAAGCCTTTTAAAGATATTTCCACCTTTGCAGACTCTGTGCTGGAGGATGGAAGGTATAGTGTTAAGGCAGAGCATGTAGGAGCTCTGATAGGCTTTTCCGTGAAAGGCAAAGATGATCCTCTTTTGATGAAGGTAGCTTCTTCTTTTATTTCGAACGAACAGGCGGAGCGAAACCTTAAGGAGATTGGTGATAAAACCTTTGAAATGGTAAAAAGTGAGGCAGAATCCATATGGAATAAGGAGTTAGGCAAGATAGAAGTGCGCGGTGGTACAATCGATCAGTTACGAACTTTCTATTCTTGCTTATACCGTTCACTGTTGTTTCCAAGGACATTTTATGAATACAACGAAAACGGGGATATCGTTCACTATTCACCATATAATGGTCAGGTACTACCCGGATATATGTTTACAGACACGGGGTTTTGGGATACATTTCGCTGTTTGTTCCCTTTCCTGAATCTCATGTATCCGGAGATGAGTCTTAAGATGCAAGATGGCTTAGCCAACGCTTATCGTGAGGGAGGATGGCTGCCGGAATGGGCTAGTCCAGGCTATCGTAATGTTATGGTTGGCAACAATTCAGCTTCTGTGGTGGCTGATGCATGGATAAAGGGGGTGCGAAGCAAGGATATCGAAATCCTATATGAAGCTGTAGTAAAGGGCTCCAAAAATGCAGGACCTCTTCCTGCTGTTGGAAGAGCCGGAGCGGAGTATTATAATGAGCTGGGCTATGTTCCTTACGATGTTAATATCAACGAAAATGCTGCTCGTACACTGGAATATGCGTATGATGATTTCGCAATTTATCAGCTGGCCAAAGCTATAGGTAAAGGAAAAGACGATTTACAATTCTACAAGGATAGATCGTTCAATTACAAAAAACTTTTTGATCCCGCGACAGGACTGATGCGAGGAAAGAATAAGGACGGTTCCTTCCAATCTCCATTTAATCCGTTTAAATGGGGAGACGCTTTTACTGAAGGTAACAGCTGGCATTACAGTTGGTCAGTATTCCAAGATTTTGCAGGGCTAGCCAAGCTGATGGGTGGCAATAAAGCGATGGAGAATAAGTTAGATTCTGTGTTCATTTTGCCTCCTATATTTGATGACAGCTATTATGGTTTTCCTATCCATGAAATCCGTGAGATGCAGATTGTCAATATGGGACAATACGCACACGGCAATCAGCCTATACAGCATATGGCATATCTATATAATTATGTCGGGGCACCTTGGAAATCCCAGTTCTGGGTGAGAGAAACCATGGACAGGATGTATTCTCCTAATCCGGATGGCTACTGTGGTGATGAAGACAACGGACAAACTTCCGCCTGGTATGTTTTCTCTGCTTTGGGATTTTATCCAGTAACGCCAGCGGTGGACGAATATGTTATAGGCTCGCCGCTCTTCGATGAAGTCAAGCTGCATCTTAGTAACGGTAAAACAATAGAAATCCGTAGCGTGAACAATAACGCAGAGAATAGATATATCAAAGATTTGACACTCAATGGCAAGAGCTATAGTAAGAATTATTTAAAGCATTCCGAGCTTATAAAAGGAGCAAAGTTGAATTTTACTATGGATAATAAACCGAATACAAAAAGAGGTATCCAGTCATCGGATTTTCCGTATTCGTTAAGTACTCATGATTAATGTTCTAGGAAAAATAAAGCCTTCTACTTTCATGGATGATAAAATAAGATAAGTATTGGGTAATATGGTTTACTTTTATTCGCTGAAATGCCGGTATTTTAGTTATCACAGATACTAACCGGTATTTCTGTTTATTACTCAGTAACCTAACAATACTTAATAGTCTTATTTTATAATTTATAGACAATGAATTTTTTGTGTCATGTCAATTGGAGATATTGTTTAATTTTTCTCCTTTTCTTCAACTTTTATAATCTTCGAGCTCAGAGTGATCTCCTCTTGTGGTATAAACAAGCGGCCAAGAATTGGAATGAAGCACTGCCAATAGGCAATGGACGTTTAGGTGCGATGGTATATGGGGGAGTGCAAAAAGATATTATTCAACTTAACGAAGAAAGCCTAGTCGGAGGTTCCAATTTTGATAATACTAACCCACAGGCAGGTCAGCATATTGATGAGATACGACGATTGTTGTTGGCAGGAGACAACGATAAGGCTCATGAGTTAGCAAAGCAATATCTGTTGGCCACCCCTGCGGACTTTCGTTCATATCAGACTTTAGGAAACATATATTTAGACTTTGCACATGAAGGACCTGTTGCGAGTTATCGTCGCAGCTTGAATTTGGAAGAAGCTATAAGTGAAGTCAGTTATTCCGTTAATGGAGTACGCTATAAAAGAGAATATTTCATTTCTGCTCCACAAAATGTAATGGTCATTCGACTCAGCAGTGATAAGGCGAGAGGACTTAGTTTCAAAGCCACACTGTCAAGGCAATATGATGCCACAGTACAAGCTGAAGGCCAAGGGATGTTACTCATGCAGGGACAGCTTGTCGATCTCCCTTCGGAGAGTATGGGACCTGGTGGACTGCATATGAAGTTTGCTGCCGCCTTACGCATTATCCCGCAAGGAGGAGAAATGCATAGTCTGAACAATACCGTGATAGTTACCGACGCAGATGAGGCTTTATTGATTTTTACGGCAGCGACGGACTACGACCTTTCACAGCTTAACTTTAATCGAGACATTGATCCTTACGACATATCCAAAAAATTAATCCGTCAAGCTGAAAGTTATTCGTTTGAAAGGTTAAAACAAAATCATCTGGCAGATTATCAACCCTATTTTAAGCGCGTATCATTGCATTTGGGAAATGAAGATAACCAAAATCTTCCGACGGATGTACGCCTACAGCGTGTGAAGGAAGGTAAAGCCGATTTGGGGTTGGTAAGCCTTTATTTTCAATATGGGAGATATCTTCTGCTTTCTAGCTCTCGAGCTCCCGGCGTTTTGCCTGCTAATCTGCAGGGCATATGGAATGAGCATTTTGAAGCACCATGGAAGTCGGATTACCATACCAACATAAATGTACAGATGAATTACTGGCCTGCTGATGTGACCAATCTTTCGGAGACGGTACGTCCGTATGTGGAGTTTGTGGATCGCTTGCGGGTGCCGGGACGTATCACTGCGCAGAAGATGTATAAGGCCAAAGGATGGACCATACATCATGCTACGGACGTCTTCGGAAAATCAGGCATTATTTCAGGAATACATTGGGGTACTTCACCACTATCGGGGGTATGGCTTTGTCTCAACCTTTGGGAAAACTAATCTTTTTACTCAAGATAAGCAATATCTTAAAGACAAAATTTATCCTATAATGCGGGAGGCTGCAGAGTATGTAGAGAGCTTTTTGATTGAAGCTCCCAATGGTTATTTGGTTACCGCGCCATCAATGTCACCGGAAAATAGTTTCCGTCTGGCTAACGGCAAAGCAGAACAATTAACATATGCACCAACTATAGATAACCAACTCATCACCGCTTTTTATCAGCCTGTATAGACGCTGGAAATATAGTAGGTGAAGATCCTCAATTTTTGAAACAGCTTAAAGCTACGTTAAAAAGAATACCACCTACAAAGGTGAGCCAAAAGTATGGTATAGTCCAAGAATGGATAGCGGATTATGAGGAAGTAGAGCCGGGTCATAGACATATGTCTCAGCTCGTAGGATTATATCCTGCCAATCTTATTACTCCGGCGACACCGGAGCTTTTTGAGGCGGCCCGTCATACACTGACAAGAAGGCTTACTCATGGTGGAGGACATACGGGATGGAGCAGAGCATGGATTATCAACTTTTATGCCCGTCTGCTCGATGGAGAGGAAGCCTGGAAGAATGTTCAGGACCTGTTGGCAAAATCGACATTAAACAACCTTTTCGATACACATCCTCCTTTTCAGATTGATGGAAATTTCGGAGGAACGGCAGGCATAGCAGAGATGCTATTACAAAGCCATGAGGGCATAATACATGTGCTACCGGCGGTACCTGAAGCATGGAATGAAGGGGCCTATTCGGGACTGGTGGCGCGTGGTGCTTTCGAGGTTAGCGTATCCTGGAAAGCAGGAAAACTGGAAAAACTTCTTTTACATTCCCGAAATGGAGGTGAAGCTGTAGTGCAGTATAAAGGCAAAAAAATTAAGGTTAAAACAAATAAAAATCAGACCTACGATCTAAGTAACCGTTTCTAAAAGAGTTATTTAAGTATGTTGTTAGCTTTTAGTTTAATGAAAAAAGAATAGGCTGTTTGCCTATTCTTTTATTTTTTTGTATGCTTCGGCAAGCTTTTGGACGCTAATAGGTTTAGTGATTATCCCATCAAAAGCATGATTGGATGAAGAGTGATTATTTTCGGCCACCGCTTCATCTGCCGTATTAGCAAATACAAGTATATGTTTCAACTTTGTCAGAAGACTTGATGGCATCTAACAAATCCCATCCCGACATATGAGGCATTATGACATCTGTAACAACAATATCCGTTTTGTATTGCTTTATGAAGTTGAGTGCATTTGCAGCATCCTCAAAGAAAGATACATGCTCAAAGTCTTTAAACATTTGTTTTGCCAGCAAAAGATTGATTTTATTATCGTCAATAAGTACTATAGATAGATCTTTCGACAGGTCTGTCTTTGACGATGGCATTGAATCTTTCTTCTGGTTTTTCTGACCTTGCGCTAGCTTCAAAGGAATTTGAAGAGTGAAGGTCGATCCCTTTCCAAGCTGACTTTTTACTGAAAGTTTTCCGTTTATCTGATTAGCTAGTAACTGCGAAATATGCAATCCTAGTCCGAAGCCTGTCTTCTTGTTTTCTACTATATAGTATTTACGGAAGATTTGCTCCTGCTTACTTTTTTCGATACCTATTCCTGTATCTTCTACATCGACGAAAATCTGATTGTTGCTAATATAAGCACGGATGGTCACCGATCCTTTCTCTGTATATTTGATGGCGTTGGATATCAGATTAGAGATAATTTGACGTAATCTAAATTCATTAGAGATAATTTTGAGATTATGTTTCAGGTTATTTTCTTTATTCAACTTCAAACCTTTGTTGCTTGCCTGAAACGTATGGAGGCTATATGTATCTTCAATGATTTTGGCTATATATACTTCATCCATGACAACCTCCATGTTGCCAGATTCGATTTTGCTGAGACTCAAAATATCATTGATACTGTTGTTGATGACACTGATATCTTGGTCAATATTGTTAATAAGAGTTCTATCCAACTTCTCCGGAGTAAATTCATTGTTTTTCAATAACTGAACAACACCTTGCAGAGAAATCAATGGCGTTCTTATTTCGTGACTTATATTCGCTAAGAGGTTGGTTTTTTCTTCTGCAACGTTGGCTGCATATTCTTTTTCCTTAATGATTTTACTTTCGTAATTTGCAACAAGATATTGATAATAAACAATAAATATCAGCATAAGAAAGATTATTCCCAATGCCATCATGGCATAGATGCCGAACTTATGGGAATTCTTCTGAAGTAGAAAATAATCAGATTTTTCGGATTCCCGAAGAAGTTGAGCTTCTTGCTCCTTGATATCGTCTATAGTCTTTTTCAAGTCGCTGAGTAAAGAGTAATTGGAGGTGATGAGGTTACGCTCCTGTTCCTTAGAAAGAAGATATATGCGTTGCAGTTCTCTGAAATTTCTGTTATAGACTCTTTCATTAGCCTGAACAAGATTTTCAACATTTTTTTCGATGATGTTTAGCTGATTTACATTAAATATCTCTTTTTCAACCTGATTGAAAGTGGTATCGTCTTTGGCGTTGAAAATCCGTTTGAACAGACTTTGCTTTTTACGCACTATAGTGTCCTGCATCACATCCTTGTAAGAGGTGTCACGCATGATATTCTTCATCAAGGAGTCTGTAGTCATCCTTGAACGACTTAATCGTCTGCTGTTCAAGTCCGTAGTGTTGTTTGCCAGCTTTTCGTCTGCAAAGGTAATGAGGTCGTCAATCCTCTTTTTGAGCTGGACATATTGAAGGGCTATATTTTGATCAATAATATTGTTTGTGGCACTTATTTTTAGCTGTTGTATGCTGTCTACTCTCGTGATGATATCATTCAACGTATCCAGTTTATCTTGATAAGTCTTTTAGGTTATCCTTATCAAAGGACACCGCATATAGTCGGAATAAATTGTCTACTTCACTGAAAGTAGTCATCAGCTCATAGATGATAGGAGAAGAGTTTGTCTTAGTCTCGTATGCTTTATTAAGCCTAGCTTCGACTTCCTTATATTCCTTGTATTGAAAAAAAGAAAATTACACATAGGATTAAGCTTGTAACTATTACTGTTCCCGGTAACAGAAGCCTTAAATAGAATGTATTTTTCTCCGCCACGACAAAAAGATGATTAAATGTTAAAGTCCTACACCAAAGTTACTAAATAGTATGTAAAGATAAATTTATCGTAAAACAAATATTTTAGAATCATCTAAATTCTATAAAAACTTTATGAGAGATAAATGGTTATCTCATCATGCAGATTATTCAATTTCGGCACGAAGGAATATATTGTGTGCCCGGCAAATTCTATATAGACCCATGGAAGCCTGTAGAGAGAGCATTAATTACCCATGGACATGGAGATCATGCAACACCGGGGGATGAAAAAATATTTATGTCATCATTTTAGTGTTCCTATCCTTCAAAGTCGATTGGGGCCGGATATAACGGTGGAAGGTATTGGCTTTAATGAAACCATAGTCATCAATGGCGTTCGTGTTTCCTTTCATCCGGCGGGACATGTGGTGGGCTCCGCGCAAATCCGCATGGAATACAAAGGGAAGGTAGTTGTGGTTTCGGGAGATTATAAACTTCAGGACGACGGACTATCTACGCCTTTTGAACCCATACGATGCCATGAATTTGTTAGTGAGAGTACCTTTGGTCTTCCTATATACCAGTGGAACGATATAGATAAGCAGGAGGAGGAGTTACGTCAATGGATAGCACATAATCAATCTTATGGCCGGACGTCGGTATTTGTAGGTTATTCATTAGGTAAGGCGCAACGTATATTGAAGGCTGTAGCAGATGTGGCACCTACATATGTTCATCATTCCATTCATAGGATTAACCAAGCATATGAAAGTATAGGCATAGAACTTCCAAAGTATGAAGTATTAGATTTTCGGGAAGATATAAAGTATGTTGACCAAGGCATTGTGGTGTTGCCACCGGCGATGATAGAAAGCAAGGTTATTAAAAAGATTCCCAACATGTCATACGCCATCTGTTCGGGTTGGATGACAGTGCGCGGTGCCCGTCGTTGGCGTAGTGCCGATGCAGGTTTTGCTCTTAGCGATCATGCGGACTGGAACGACCTTTTAAAGGCAATCAGAAGTACAGAAGCAGAAAAGATATATATCACACATGGACAGACGACTATTTTCAGCAAGTATCTTTGCGAACTAGGGTATGAGGCAGAAGAAGTGATGACAGCTTATGGTGAAGAAGAGAGTAATGCTATCGAACTGGAGGGAAACGTATGAAAGCTTTTGCCCGACTGGTGTATGCGTTAGATAGCACCAATAAGACAAGTCAAAAGATGATGGCTGTTCATGTTTTTTTGAATGAAGCTGACGACAAAGATAAACTTTGGTTATTAGCCTTATTTTCAGGAAAAAGACCTAAACGTACAGTCTCAACAAAACTGATGAGAGAATGGGTACTTGAAACGACAGGCTTACCTGAATGGTTGTTTCAGGAATCTTATAGTTCCGTAGGTGATTTGGGTGAGACATTATCCCTATTACTTCCACCTCCAAAGGGATATTGGGATTACTCGCTGGCAGAGTGGATGCATCGGATTCGTGCCCTTGAGTTCACATCTGAAGAGGATAAAAGAAACTTTGTATTGCAAGCTTGGGATAATTTACCGCATCAAGAACGCTTTTTGTTCAACAAGCTTTTAGGAGGAAGTTTCCGCTTAGGTATATCGGCAAAAGGACTTATCAACGCTATTTCCTCGTATTACGGTCTAGAGCCTAGCGCAGTGTCTCATAGCATTATGGGAGAATGGGAAGTGGAAGAATCTGCTTTCGAAGAGCTCGTTCATGGACATTATGTAGATAACAACCTTTCCAAACCCTATCCTTTCTGCTTAGCCTATCCTATAGAAGATGTGGAAGAAACTTTAAAGGACCTTTCACAATGGCAGATTGAATATAAATGGGATGGCATTCGCGGTCAGCTTATTAAAAGGAAAGATGAAATTTTTATTTGGTCGAGAGGCGAAGAGCTCGTCACCTCGCAGTTTCCCGAAATAGTGGTGGAAGTCGCCCAATGGAAAGGAGATTTTGTATTGGATGGTGAGATATTGGCTATATCTAATGGTGAAATATTAAACTTTACAGCCCTACAAAAACGGCTTAACCGCAAAGTACTATCAAAGAAAATTTTGTCTGAAGTGCCGGTAGGCATGTACGTGTACGATATTTTAGAATATCGAGGGGTTGATTTAAGGGAATGGGCAATGGATAGGCGCAGGGCTTTGCTGGAAAAACTTATCCGGAATAATCCTTCTACCCAAATCCATCTTTCGCCTGTCATTGCGGAAAAGTCATTAGGACAACTAAAAGTAATAAGAGAAGAAGCTCGGCAAATCAATAGTGAAGGTTTGATGCTTAAACATAAAAAATCGGTATATCATGTAGGCCGCAAAAAAGGAGATTGGTGGAAATGGAAGATAGACCCACTGACCATTGATGCCGTGCTTATCTATGCACAGAAGGGTAGTGGCCGTCGTAGCAGCTACTACACGGATTATACATTTGCTGTGCGGGATGGCGATAAGCTGGTCACCATTGCCAAAGCTTATTCAGGATTGACAGATAAAGAAATCCAAGAAGTAAGCCGTTTTGTGAATAAAAATGCAATAGAAAAGTTTGGTCCCGTACGTACAGTGAAGCCCCTATTGGTTTTCGAGATAGCTTTTGAAGGTATAGGATGGAGCAGTAGACATAAGGCGGGGGTGGCACTGCGCTTTCCTCGAATAGTACGTTGGCGTAAAGATAAGACGGTAGAAGAAATCGATGATTTGGCATCCATTAAGAAATTAATTCATTAATTTAATCCTAAAAATAGAACGTTGAATTCTTTTGAACAGTCATACGGTTTTCGGACAGTCTTGACTTGGCTGCAACAGCAGACAAGGGAACCTTTTTCCTTTCAGCTTCAGACGTGGAAAAAGATAGCTCAGGGATATAGCGGTATGGTCGTAGCTCCTACAGGTTTCGGAAAGACATATTCCGTTTTCTATAGGAATATTGATAGACTATATGAATCATCCCGAGCATTATAAAAGCGGTCTGAAAGTGATATGGATAACGCCTCTACGATCTTTAGCCAAGGACTTAGCGCGTGCCATGCAGGAAGCGGTGGATCAGATAGGTCTGGACTGGGTGGTAGAAGTACGCAATGGAGATACCGATGTGAAAGTAAAGCAGCGACAAAGCCGTCAGATGCCTGATGTTTTGCTGCTAACTCCGGAAAGTTGGCATCTTCTACTCGCGCAAAAAGGAAGAGATAAATTTTTCCGTACGTTGAAAGCTGTGGTAATCGACGAATGGCACGAGCTTCTTAGCACGAAAAGAGGGGTGATGGTAGAGCTTGCAGCATCCTATCTAAAGCATAGAAACCCTTCGCTGTTAATATGGGGGATCACGGCAACCATAGGTAATCTCAATGAAGCCTTACAGGTCTTATTACCTCAAAGCAACAAAAGAGCAAAAATCATAGCCAAGGAAAAGAAAGAGATGGAAATCATCTCCGTATTTCCTCCGGATGTGGAGATTCTCCCTTGGGCAGGGCATCTGGGGGCAAAGTTAGTGGAACAGGTGGTTCCCATTATCCTCCAAAGTAAGTCTACAATTATCTTTACTAATACGCGTAGCCAGAGCGAATATTGGTATCAACTTTTGCTAGATGCTTATCCCGTCTTTTGCTGGACAGTTGGCCTTACATCATAGCTCTATAGATGCGGACATCCGCAACTGGATAGAAGAGGCTTTGAGTATGGGAAAGCTGAAGGCTGTAGTGGCAACTTCTTCGTTAGATTTAGGAGTCGACTTTAAGCCAGTAGATACAGTAATACAAGTAGGGTCAAGTAAAGGGGTGGCTCGCTTCATGCAAAGAGCCGGGCGAAGTGGCCATTCACCTTTCGAAGTATCCAAAATTTATTTTGTACCTACCCATTCTTTAGAACTTATAGAAGTTTCAGCTCTCAAAGAGGCGGTAAAGCGCAATGTCATAGAAAATAGAGAGCCTTTAGTTTTATGCTATGATGTCTTAGTTCAATTTATGGTTACCGTAGCCTTAGGTGGAGGCTTCGACTATGAAGAACTCTTCGATATCGTAAAGAACACGTTCTCTTTTCAATGGATGACAAAGGAGGATTGGGAGTGGTGCACAACCTTTATCACTGTGGGAGGAAAAATAGGACGTCGGTATGAAGATTTCCATAAGGTAGTGAAAAATGAAGAAGGAATATATGTTGTAGAGCGGCGCCGTATCGCTATGCTCCATCGGATGAACCTCGGAGTCATAGTTTCAGATGCTATGGTTAAGGTAAAATTTCTCGGTGGGGGATATATAGGAATGGTAGAAGAATACTTTATTTCCAAATTGAAGGAAGGGGACAAATTTATCCTTGCAGGAAGAGTATTGGAGTATTTGCGTATGAAAGAGATGACCGTTTATGTCAAAGCCTCACAAGGCAGGGGCATCACCCCAAGCTGGTTGGGTGGACGGCTTCCTCTAAGTTCTAATTTGGGTTTTCTGCTTCGTAAAAAGCTTGCCGAGTCTAAAGCACCTTCCTCAAAGGATAAGGAACTCAACTTCCTTTTTCCTTTGGTAGAAAGTCAACAGAACAAATCCCATATTCCTTCAGAAGATGAATTCCTTGTAGAGAAGATCACCACTAAAGAGGGATGCCATCTGTTCATGTATCCTTTCGAGGGGCGACTTGTACACGAAGTGATGGCCAGCCTTATGGCTTACCGTATCAGCCAGTTATATCCTATCAGTTTCTCTATGGCCATGAACGACTATGGTTTTGAACTTTTCTCCGACAAGGATATTGTCTTAACGGAAGAGCAGCTGCACTATATTTTGAGAAAAGATGATCTTATGAAGGATGTTTCAGCCAGTATCAATGCTACGGAGATGGCCAAACGTAAGTTTCGTGATATAGCGGTCATTGCGGGATATGTTATTCAAAACCATCATGGACGTCAACAAAGCAACAAGTCTTTACAGGCATCGGCTGGCATCATATTTCAGGTTTTGGAGGAGCATGAACCACACAATCTTCTGCTGAAACAGGCGTATACAGAGGTGTTTAACCAACAGTTGGAAGAGCCGCGACTCACAGCAGCCTTTGAAAGAATCAATGCTTCAACCATAATTTATAAAATAGTAGAAAGTTTTACACCTTTGAGTTTTCCTATAAAGGTAGATAGCCTGCGGCAGTCCTTATCCAGCGAAGATCTGGCTGCCCGTATATTGCGAATGCAAGAAAGGAGCAACCGTTACAAAAGTAAGAGGAAATGATTATTTACGAACAACAAATAATTTGGGCGGACGAGCAGCTTACATTAACAAACCGAAGAGCCCTATATTGGAAGGATAGGGAGGCTTTGATACTCTCCGACCTCCATTTGGGAAAGGCGGCTCATTTCCGTAAAAACGGCATTCCTATCACCTCAGAAATCCATCTTAAAGATCTTACCTTACTCGAAAAGCTTATCGCGCATTATTTTCCTAAAAGAATTATAATTGTAGGAGACCTTATCCATGCCGGAAAAAATACGGAAGTATTAGACTTTAAGGATTTCCTTGAGAAATATACCGCCATAGAATTTATCCTCGTCAGAGGAAACCACGATAGGTTGACAGCTCAAGAGTTCGATGAACTTGGATTGCTGACAGTATTACCACACTATACTTTGGGGAATATTACTTTCGTACATGCACCATTATCCGGAAGCACCTATCAGATTTGTGGTCATGTGCATCCTGGTGTTAGCTTACGTCTTCCTACCCAAAAATTCGTTCGCTTGCCTTGCTTTGTGGTAAGCCCCCAAAAGATTGTGCTTCCTGCTTTCAGCCATTTTACCGGACTGGACACCCAATTCCAACTGGAGGAAACCACTCAATATGCCATACTTGAAAATGGGATAATACCCATAAAGTGATATTATCCCTCGATTCTTAGCACCATCTCTATTTGATTGACGGTATTTTGAAGTCCTAGCCTTGCAAGAAAGTTGTGCGTTTGTGGATGATTATCTTCGACATTCATGATGCTAAGCTCATGCGAATAATTTGTTATCAAGTAATGGATCAATGTCGCTCCGATACCTTTATTTCTGGACGAAGGATTTACAGCAAGCTGTTGAATGCGTTTTGACATTGGATTAAATGCTACGTAACCCACTAATTCATCGGATAAGTATGCACCTATAACTACGACAGTATCTCTCAAATTCTGTACGGATTGTACCGTATTTTGCCAAGTAGGCAGGAAGTCCCAGAATCTTGTTAGCTTTTGCCAATCAGGATTTTCTATAGCCTTAATCTGTATGTCCTGATTGATAGTGTTGATGCTTACCTTTCCCGAATAGCATTTTACCATTCGATTTGCTTTAAAGCCGGCCGTTTCGTAGGATTGTAAAGCTTTCGTATTGTTTTCAAGCACTTCCAACACAATCTCGTGAATGTGATGCGTCTTCAGTACAGGCAATATATGTTTATACATGGAAACGGTAAGTCTGTTGCCTCTGTACTCTGGAATGACTCCGGTACCTCCGTTGTATATTCTCCTTTTGCCGTCTTCCTGACGAAAGCCATGCAAGATAAATCCTACCAGCTGATTATGGGAAAATGCGCCTACGGAATATTGAAGAAATGTATCATCGGCAATAAGTTTGGACTTAAGCTGTTCTTCCGTAAGTTGCAGCGACACAAGGTAGTCCGAAAAAGCTTGGTTAAAAGTGTTTGTGAGGGTAGGAATATCTATTCCTTCTAAAGTTTTGATGGTAATCATAGGTTGTTAGGGCTGATAGATTCCGATTTGAGTAAACTGTAAATCTCTAAATCCTCGAAATGACCGTCAGGAAATAGCTCTCCTTGACGTTCGATACCTTCGAAAGTGAATCCCAGACGTTTGGGAATGTTACTACTAGCTGTGTTACCCACAGCGCATTTTATCATAATTCTGTTCATGTGCAGCTCTTCAAAGGCGAAGCGGCACAAAGCTTTGACACTTCGGGACATGATGCCTTTGTGTTGGCTTTTTTCGGACATCCAATAACCAATTTCTGTCTTCTTATTGTTATAGTCGCTACGGACAAGACCTATCATTCCAACGAATTTTCCATTTTCACGGATAGTAAAAACATATTCATAAGAGCTTTCAGGTGCATTGACGATGGAGTCCACATAGGCTTGCGTATCCGCAATATCTTGGGTAAAAGACACAAAAGGAAGCCATCGTCCCAGAAAAGCTCTTTCGCCGTCGATGGTACTATAGATGTCCTGAGCATCTTCTCTCTGCAGCTGGCACAGCTCTATATCGTCATTAATTTTTATGTGTATCAGTATAGTCATATAGTGTTAAAACGTAATTGGAGGAAGTAAAGCTACTGGAATAAGTATTTATTTTTTTTTCAATATAGGAAGAAAATAATTTGGAGAATAATTCTGATGTATTACCTGGTAGTCATTTATAAGTAAAGTAATTTTGTGCTATACAAGATAAGTAATTAGAAATAAATATCTTTGATTAGTAAAGTTAATCCGTTATGAAAATCACAGTTTCCCATATGGTTTGTAGTCGGTGTGTTATCGTTACCGAAAGCATATTGGAAAAGCTGGGCTTTAGAAACTTTTCGGTTAATATGGGAGAGATAGAGCTGTCGGAACAGCCTTCGGAAGAACGTATGACTTTGCTGAAAGAAGAATTGGAGAGGGTGGGCTTTGAGATTGTGGAGGACAAAACAGAAAAAATAATTCAAGCTATAAAAGCCAGCCTTGTCGAATACTTAGAACAGCTGGCACAGGGCAAGGCTTTAAAGATGTCAGCATATGTCCGTGATAAGCTGCCATATGAATACAGCTACTTAAGCGACCTTTTTTCAAAAACAGAAAATAAGACAATAGAGAAATATTTTATTGAACTGCGGCTGGACAGAGCTAAGGAAATGCTGAAATATAGCGATAAAGATCTAAGTTCCATAGCTTACGCTTTAGGATACAGCAGTCCGCAACATTTTGCCAGCCAGTTTAAACAACACATCGGCATGACACCATCTGCATTCCGCGCAGAACATAAAAATTAGTAAATCTCAATCTAAGATGGTTTTTATTAAGTCGTATTGTGCCTGCCAAACATCCTGCTCTGCTTTTTTATAGTTTATCAAAGACTGATTATACATTGTGATGAGGGCTCTTCCCGCTTTATAGGCTTCCCGTTGTTCGTTCATGTCCTGTAAGGCTAGGGCTTTAATCTTTTCCAGTCTGCGCAACTTTTCTTCTGCCGCAGAAATCTTAAGTTGTTTTTTATTGTGTAAAGATTGATCATCCGCCTGCTTTTCCGTGATTTGTCAGATCTATAAGTTTGCTGTTGAGCTGGATCTTACGGAGTGTAGCTTGGCCAGTAAAATAGGATGAAAGAGGAATTCTTAATGCCAAATTGATAAAGCTGTTGCCAAACCACTCTTCTTTGCGTGTGATTCTTAATTCATTGCTATAATATTGCTCGCCAAGATATCCGTTTAAGGTTAAGGATGGGAGCCATTGTCTTTTTGCCGCTATCCATTGGTTGTCAACTATACGTTTGTCGACCATTAAAGACTGCATGTCATAGTAATTTTTATCACGTGGTGAAATGGCATTTTTTATATCTTCAAATCCTGACGATAAATTCTTGTATTGCTTTATGTCAATATAATTATTAAGCTCTAAATCAGCCTGTTTTAATACATAGAACGCTTCATAAAGTTGGATGAGCTGTCTTTCAAATTGCTGTTGTGCGCTTATATAATTGGATGAACTTTCTCTTCCTACCTTATAGCGGTTTTTCGTTATTTGGAGAATCTCAGCATAGGCAACGGAGTCTTCAAGGGCAGACTGATATTGATAACTTGCCAATACTACCGCAGCATAGGCTAATGTTGCATCCTTTTTCCAATTTTCTTCTGTGCGTTGCAATTCTATTTCTGCCTTTTCTATTTCCAAGGATTTCTGGTCTTCACTGTACTTACGCTGCGGGTCAAACAGTTTCCATTCAACTTGCACTCCCGCTTTTGAAGACCATTTTGTCGCAAACTTCAACGGTATGATAGCTCCTTCTTGTGCGGAGGGATCAAAGGCTATGGCTGGCACAGGTGTGGTGGGAATGATGATATTGTGTTGAAGGTTACCATCAACATAGAATACAGGAATGCGGTCTGTTTGCAGTTCTTTCAACTCCTGTGTTTTAATTTGTGTATTCAGTACTGTTTGTTGGTATTTGCTGTTACCTCTATATTGGTTCCATAAGTCTTGAATGCTAAGACTTTGTGCCCACAGATATTGTGGTGACGCAAGCAGTATAATTATGGCAAATTTTTTCATTATCAGAATACAGATGCAGGCTCTAACTTGGAGATTTTGCGGACGGCAAAGAGAGAACCTCCCACAGAGATCAACAAGGTGATGATAAGTAAAAACAATATGAATGCCGGTGTCAGGTCGATAATAAGTCCTGAGGTGGCCACCCCAAACTTGAAGCCTACAAGTAATATCATCGCAATTACGAAACCTATAAGTGCATATAGAAATGCCTGAGCGATAATAAGGCGATTTACATATCTTTTCTTAGCTCCAATAGCCTTTAGTGTTCCATAGTCTTTTATTCTATCCAACGCAGAAGAATATAGGGTTAGACCAATGATAAAGAAACCACTTATCATGCAAAAAGCACCAATGTACCAAAACTCATCCCCATGTTGGAGGTTATCATAATTTCCATCACCGACGAGTTTTTAAGCTTATTGGCATCCCAAGCCCGTAGGTTGGGAAATAGCTGTTCTATATCACGTCGGACTTTAGCTTTATCTTCAACATTTTTCACTGTAGCGATGATGATACTCACCTTGGAAGGGGAGACATTTCCCAGCATTTGCGCATTTTCTATAGAAGTATACATGATGCTAGCACCAAATGTCTGTGCATTTTTTGTTATCAGAGCTATTTTGGCACTCTTACCATTTATTTCAATAGGTTTATTAAGTTCTAATGTTGTTTTCCAAGTTTTCGCATTATAAAGCTCAGCACTTACCGAAGCTGGTTGTATAAGGTCTATTAACCTACCTTCGTGGATTTTCGACTCTAAGGGCCCCATGATGAAGGAAGGAGAATTGGTGCCAATGAGTGTCACGGGAGCAGTCTTGCCATCCAGAAATGAAGCTTGGGCAGGAGCTACTACGACAGGGTAGGTGCTTTCAACTTCGGGTAGACTTGCTATCTGCTGCACCAGACGTCTGTCGATGACATTTACGGCATTGATATTTGAGCTTTGTGATTCTATAATCCAAAGCTGATTATCTGACACATAAGCGTTTCCTACAAGGTTGCCCATCAGTCCCATAAGGAAAAACATCAGACTTAGTTGTTGACCTATCAAAAATATACTGATGACTATTGCCGTGATGATGCCTATGCTTTTCGCACGATCATATCGGATAAACTTGTAAGCTAGGGCAAGCATATTATTTTATCTGTATTATACAATCCACCTTGGCATTGATAACCAAAATGTTGTTGTCTTCCATGTTAATTTTTATGCGTCTTACGCGACGATCTTCACTTTCATTTGCCGATTCATATAAAATGGATTTATTTGACAATATGGGGTCGGTATAAAAAATGCTTCCTATTGCGAGAGTATCTTTTCTTCCTATAGGTAGAATAAATACCTTCTGACCGGAGCGTATATCATTGGCAAACAGTTCATCGACCTCTGCTTCAATGACAGGATTCGTAGTGTTAATGATTTTTCCTAGAACTTCCGTGGTATTGATATGTTGTCCTGGCATTGCCTTCAGCTCAGTAATTATACCAGCCTTAACCGCTTTGATTAAATAATTTTCCGCAATATTTTTTGATTTTTGAACTTTAACGGCCTGTTCACGTTCTGATTGCTGTTGTGCGAGAAGTTTATGTTTTAACCCTTTGATGGTGGTCAGCTGTTGCTGCCAACTGGAATAGTCGGCATCCATCTTTTCCCGTGTTTCAGCATTTTGAGCAAACAGCATCTTTGAGGTTTCGTATTTTTCCTGTAGCTCTTTAGCAAAAATTTCGGCCTTCTCGATATCGGTCAACAGTGATTTGTTCTGCTCTTTGAGGTTTTGCAACTGCAATTCGGATTCTCGGACATCCAAAGTTATATTGTCTTTCTTGAGAACAACAACAACCTGTCCTTGCCGTACACTATCGCCTTCTTTGACAAGCACCTGATCCACTATTCCGCTGACATCACTAGCAATGATTGCCTCGGTCTCTGCGGGAATCACCTTTCCTATAGCTTTTACCTCTGTAACCTCTTGAAGAATAGCTTTATCACTACGTTCTGAGGTGTTTTTGTCTTCTTTGGAAGAACATGCTGCCACTATGGACAATACCGATATGGCACATATTTTACTTATAAACTTTTTCATCTTTAATCGTATTGGAGACTTTTCCTTCTTCCACATAAATAACCTTATCTGCATATTTACGCAGTCGAAGGTCATGCGTTACAATGATAACGGCTTTATCTTGTTGTGCTAAAGATTTGAGTTCTGTCATGATTGCTTCCGCACTTTTAGCGTCTAAGGACGCCGTAGGTTCATCACATAAAATCATGGTAGGATTAGTTACCAAAGCGCGCGCAATGGCTACACGTTGCTTTTGTCCTCCACTCAATTTTTTGGGAAGATTATACATGCGTTGCGAAAGACCTACATCTTTTAGAGCTTTTTCAGCCATTTGTTTGGCTTGTGCTTTACTTACACGTTGAAGACGTAAGGGCTGCATCACATTTTCCAACGCATTCAAGGGCTCTATAAGATTAAAATGTTGAAATACAAAGCCTATTTCCCTCAGTCGCAGATCTGCCAATTGGGATTCGGAAAGGTTCGTAATATTTTGTCCTTTATAAAATACTTGTCCTTCACTAGGATATATTACACATCCTAAAATGGAGAGTAGCGTAGTCTTTCCGCTACCCGATGGTCCCATGATAAGTGTTAGCTTGCTGGTTTCGAAGCTTATGGTGGTGGTGTCCAACGCTGTTATGGTTGTATCGCCAGTTTTATAAATTTTCTTAACGCTTTCCAGCCGAACGATTTCTTTTTCCATACACAGCATTTATTATAAAGAAATATATCAAAATAAAGTGGCTTTTCCAATATAGATTTTCTGTTCTAAAAAAAGTGTTGGGTCATCATATGCCCTTTGCTATTTTGTTGTGTTACATGACAAAATGTTGTTGTTCTTCATAAACAATTTTCTATGCTCATATGTTCAATCAATAAGAGGAGGAAAAAATATGATCTTGCAGCTTAATCCCACGATTTATGTGGATACGCCTTTAGGCAAGGGACATGCGCTTTTTTTGATCGATTATGGTATGCACCAAAATTCGTGTTGGGTAGTGACTTTGGAACACAATGGAATAGTTAAGCATTTCGATGCCAACGATATTATTATCTGCACCAACTATACCTATCATATCAACAACGAACGAAATGGACATGAAATGGAAGAGGAGTAAACATCTGTTTACTCCTCTTTATTTTTATACAGCTACTTTTCTATCTTTTTCTCTTTCCCAGACTCTATGACCTTTCATGACAAAAATAAAGTCCTTAGTGAGATTACCCTTCGAAGCTAGTATGATACCTTCATCCACTTTTTTGATAAGCGTTTGTTCGATAAGCTTTTCAGCACCTTTATCAAAAGCTATAGCTTTGCAATGACGGTACGCTTCATTTAGAAATTGAAAATAATCCGGTTCCTGCATCAATGTTTTTATTGAATCTCCTTCTGGCGTATATATGGCGTCATAACACACCGAAGCATCGGTAAGAAAAGTGTGCTGCACCTCTTCGGTATCGCCTTCCTTAAATGTCATTTTTCCCACATGGGTGCTTACCAATACAGCTTCGGCCCCTTCAGCTTCTAGGGCTGCTTTCATCTCATCTACACTGGCCTTACTTACGCCGTCGGCTACTAGAAAAGCGACCTTACGGCTCTCTATATTTCCTTCTCCAGGTTGAATATGCATACTTAAAGCTTTGGACACCGTAACTTCAGGTGTAGGCGCCTGAATGGGGTATTCCGGATGATTCTGTTTGGCAAATTGAACGGTCAGCGGATCCAAAGTGCTTGGAGGGGTTATTCCCAAATTTTTACCTACACTTTTAGCTAAATCCTTATCTATCTGATGTAGAATTGCTAATTCACGCTCACGAATCTTAGGGTCATTAACTTTGGAAAGCTCAAAGCTGTAAGCCGAAATGATATGTTCTTGTTCTTCGGGAGATTGAGAATGGAAGAAAAGACGAGCTTGCGTAAAATGATCCGCGAAAGACGTTGACCGTCCTCTAATCTTTCTGCCATCTATTTTTTCAGCATGGGATTCAAAGCCTTTTTCACCTTTTAACATAGCATGGTAAGGGCATCCACCTCCTGTGCTATTAGGAAAATAAGATGTGTTTCCTTTGAGGATATCTTGGCGGCCGAAACCATCTTTCTGGTTGTTGTGTTTTCCGTTGACAGGTCTATTGATTGGTATTTCATGAAAGTTAGGACCTCCCAACCTGTAATTTTGTGTGTCTGCATACGAGAAAACTCTTCCTTGCAATAAAGGGTCGTTAGAGAAGTCTATACCTGGAACTAATCTCCCAGGATCGAAAGCTATCTGTTCGGTCTCTGCAAAGAAGTTATCCGGGTTTTTGTTGAGCGTCATAGTACCTATAATCTGTAGCGGCACCAGCTCTTCGGGAATAATCTTGGTAGGATCCAATAGGTCGAAAGAAAACATTGTCTTCATCTTCTTCCGGAATCAGTTGGACGCCGAGGTCCCATTGAGGAAAATGACCTTTGTCTATAGCTTCCCACAGGTCGCGACGGTGAAAATCAGCATCATATCCTGAAATTTTTTGTGCTTCCTGCCAGGCTACGCTATGAACACCCAGTCGGGGTTTCCAATGGAATTTGACGAAAGTACCTTTACCTTCCTCATTTACAAATTTGAACGTATGGACGCCGAAGCCTTCCATCATCCTAAAGGAACGTGGAATGGCTCTGTCCGACATTACCCACATGATCATATGGGCTGCTTCAGGCATCAAGGAAATAAAATCCCAGAAGGTGTCGTGGGCAGAAGCTGCTTGTGGCATCTCATTGTCGGGTTCGGGCTTCACCGCATGCACTAAGTCAGGAAAGTTCATGGCATCCTGAATAAAAAATACCGGTATGTTGTTACCTACCAAATCATAGTTTCCTTCTTCGGTATAAAACTTTACCGAAAATCCGCGTACATCACGAGCCAGATCTGTCGATCCTTTGAATCCAGCCACAGTGGAAAATCGTACAAAAACAGGCGTGATAGTTCCCTTTTTGAGAAACTTAGCCTTTGTTAATTTCGACATATCGGCTTTAGCTTCAAAGATTCCATGAGCTCCTGATCCTCGGGCATGAACAACACGTTCAGGGATTCTTTCTCTGTCGAAATGCGCCATCTTGTCCTGATAGATGAAATCTTCCAACAGGGAAGGACCTCGCTCTCCGCCTTTTAATGTATTGTTATTGTCATGTATGGGGACACCATCATTGGTAGTCATCCTCTTGTCCGTATTGTCTACGACATACTTATGAATATGCTCAACCTTTTTGTTTGCATTTTTCTCTTTCATAATTTAAAGTTTTAGTGAATAATCCAGCACTCTGTGCTTAATTAGAAGAACAGATGGTTGGAAGGAATGTTTGTCCTTAACGAAAAAATAAGACTTATTTGGAAGTAGGGATTGTTTTTATCATGTTCTACCCATAGCAGGTCGTTTACATTATATCCAAAATCTGAGGCTATTCTCAGATAATGTTGCTTAACATGGTTCGGAATACTTTTCTCACGAGATAAAATCCATAGATAATCATAATTTTTACCACCGATTAGTACATATTTGTATTCTTTATCCAGAGCGTATATATTGTATCCCGAGTAGAAGGGACCAAAGAACGACACTTTGAGTGCTCCTATATTTTTTGCACCTCTGAACTTGGCATTTCCTTCTCGTTGAGTCCATTTCATTTTTAAGGTAATTAAACCCTGAGTTTACAACTTTGATGTCGCCATTGTCCTTTAGACTATATTGTGCTGTCGTGTTGTTGAGATTTCTTTCATGTTTGAAATCGATTCGTGCAATTTCATACCATGTGCCAACATATTTGGAAGCGTCAAAGTCCTTTATTACCGTAGCACTTTTCGGAATAGATAGACAGGATGTCGTTAAAACAAATGAAGCTCCTATTAAAAGAAGCATAAGATTAATGGATAATTTATTTTTCATATTTTCTTTTTTTAGTTTAACAAGCGAATTGATTTCTCGTTGTGTAAGTCGTTAATTTTTTAAGAAAAAATTGTAACTTATTAGTTGTCATAAGCTTTTGTATTGACATAAATGTCATATAATCATTAAATTGCGGTTATAAACTTGAATTATGAAGAGAAAAGACTTTTTGAAAGCCGGTGCTTTACTTGCCGCTACGTCATTTTATAAGCCGGGAAAGGCTTTTTCTTTATCCTCGGAAAAAATAAGAGTTGGCCTTATCGGCGTAAATGGAATGGGATGGACAGACCTACAATCCATCATTAAATTAAAAAATGTAGAATGTACCGCTCTCTGCGACATAGATGCCAATCTATTAGAAAAGAGAAAGGAGGAATTGCAACAACTTAATATCCACGTAAAGACTTATTCGGACCACAAAAAGCTGTTGGAAGATAATGTGGTAGATGCTGTTATCATTGCTACTCCGGATCATTGGCATTGCCTGCAGATGGTAGATGCCGTGCGTGCCGGCAAACATGTATATGTAGAAAAGCCTATTGGCAATTCCATCAAGGAGTGTGAGGTCATGGTAGCCGCTGCCGCCCAGTCCAAGAGTATAGTGCAGGTAGGACAATGGCAACGCAGCCAGCAACACTTCAAGGATGCTATAGCCTTTGTACATTCTGGAAAGCTGGGGCGCATACGTTTGGCAAAAGCTTGGTCATACGTGGGATGGAAAACACCAATAATCAAAAAGCCTGACAGTCCCGTTCCTGTAGGGGTAGATTACGACCGTTGGCTTGGTCCTGCCCAGAAACGTAATTTTAATATAAATCGCTTTCATTTTGAGTTCAGATGGTTCTGGGACTATGCCGGCGGTTTGATGACCGATTGGGGTGTTCACCTGTTGGACTATGCATTGCAAGGTATGAAAGCGGATTTTCCCAAAGCCATAGTGGCATCAGGAGGTATTTATGCCGACCCTAACACAGCCGCAGAAACACCGGACACCCTCACCGCCATGTATGAGTTTGATGACTTCAATATACAGTGGGAACATGTCTTGGGCTTAGGTTCTGGATTATATGGACGTGATCACGGCATTGCTTTCATAGGATATAACGGGACATTAATACTCAACAGGCGAGGCTGGGAGGTAATACCCGAACAAAATCGCATGGAACCTATTCCTTTGCAAAAACCTGTAGATAAAGGTCTGGATAAGCATATGGAAAACTTTGTGCAGGCCATTGTCAATAAAGATAAATCTTTGCTCAACGCTCCAATAGAAGCTGGCAGTCATGTGGCTATCGTTTCGCAGATGGGAAATATAGCTTATCGTACAGGGAAAAAGATATATTGGGATAGGCTGAAGCGTCGTTTTACAGACGATGAAGCAAATCACTATTTAGCAGCTCCATACCATAACGGCTATTCCATTCCTGCGGTATAGCTATTGTTAAATCTAAAAATTTTGGCATATGCAAGTTTCTTTTATCAGCAAAAAATCTTTTTGTGCTTGCCTTCTATCCACGATAGCAATATTGTGCGGCTTACAACATGTGGGAGCACAATCGCAGCATAAGGAGGATTGGCAACCTTTATTTGACGGGAAAACCTTGAACGGATGGAAGTCGTTAGGAGGGAAGGCCCCTTTCACCGTGGAAGAAGGTGTAATTGTAGGGCACATGACTAAAGGCACTCCCAATACCTTTTTGGTTACCGAGAAAGAATACGGTGATTTTATCCTTGAGCTTGAAATTAAGATTGAAGGAGAAGGTAGCAATTCTGGTATCCAGGTGCGTAGCCATCTGGATCCTAATGGTAACAGAGGGCATGGCAGGGTATATGGCCGTCAGGTAGAGGTGGACCCTACCTCTCGTGCATGGACGGGAGGTATTTATGACGAAGCACGACGTGGCTGGCTCTACACATTGGATCTTAACGAGAAAGCAAAAGTAGCCTTTAAACCCAACGAATTCAATCACTTCCGGATTGAACATATAGGCAATGAGCTTAAAACATGGGTGAATGGCATTCCTACCGCTTATCTTATCGATACGTTGGACCCTACGGGTTTTATAGGACTGCAGGTGCATAGTGTACCTAACGAGCTGGATGGCAAAAAAGTGTATTTTCGAAACATACGCATACAAACTAAGAATCTAAAGCCAAAAGGTTTTCCTAAGGACGTCTATGTGGTGAACCTAACGCCGAACAAACTTAGTCGGTTTGAAGAAGATGCCGGATACAGATTGTTGTTTGACGGTGAAAGCTCCACCAACTGGCGTAGCGTACGCCATGAAGGATTTCCTGCAAAAGGATGGGAAATCAAAGATGGAATGATCAAGGTTTTAAAAGCAGATGGAGGAGAATCTACCAATGGCGGCGATATCATCTCCGAACAGCAGTTCAGCAGCTTCGACCTATCGTTTGAGTTCAAACTTACCGAAGGAGCTAATAGTGGTGTTAAATATTTCGTTACGGGTAGTGAGCAAACATCAGGTTCGGCCATAGGATTGGAATACCAATTACTGGATGATGCCAAACACCCCGACGCAAAGATGGGACGTGACAGAAATCGTACATTGGCTTCCCTTTACGATCTTATTCCTTCCAACAAAGATGGTCGGGCCAGAAGACCTATAGGTCAGTGGAATATGGGACGTATAGTGGTAAGCCCTGATAATACGGTAACCCATTATCTGAACGGTTTCAAGATGTTGAGCTATAAGAGAGGTTCAGAAGAGTTTAGGGATTTGGTAGCCATAAGTAAGTATAAAGTATGGAAAAACTTCGGTGAAGCACCCAAAGGACATATCTTATTGCAAGATCATGGTGACGAGGTGTCTTTTCGTAATATCAAAATTCGCGAGTTAAAATAGCGTTTCCATCATCAGCAAATAAATTCTAATGAGACATTATATTTCCAGACGAAGCTTTATTTCAAAAACAAATACAAGCAGGAGGGAGCATGTTGTTTTCTGGCAGTCTACTAGGGCAAATAGCCTTTGCTGCTCCCAACGAAAGAGTGAATCTAGCTTGTATCGGTATCGGTTTTCGGGGAGGAGAAATCATCAAAGAACTGTATAAGACGGGACTGTGTAATGTGGTGGCATTATGTGATGTAGACATAGGTGCCAAACATACACAGGAAATCTTGCATATGTTTCCTCATGCAAAAAGGTATCAGGACTTCCGCAAAATGTTTGACGACATTAGCAGTGAAATTGACGCTGTATCGATAGGAACTCCCGACTTTTCTCATTTTGCCATAGCGATGACGGCATTGGATTTGGGGAAACATGTCTACGTAGAAAAACCTTTGGCCCACACATTTTTGGAAAATGAATTGCTAATGAAAAAAGCAGCAAAATCCCCCAAGCTAGCGACGCAAATGGGCAATCAAGGGCATTCCGAAGCCAATTACTTCCAGTTCAAGGCCTGGAAAGAAGCAGGAATCATCAAAGACGTGACACGTATCGACGCACATATGAACATGCCTAGGCGCTGGCATTCCTGGGATCCTCAAATCAAGAATTTTCCTGAAGCTGAGCCTATTCCTGAAACATTGGATTGGGACTTATGGCAGATGCATACCATGGGGCATACCTACAACAAAGATTTCGTGAATGGACAATGGAGATGTTGGTACGACTTTGGAATGGGAGCTCTGGGTGACTGGGGGGCACACATCTTAGATACGGCACACGAGTTTCTGGAAATGGGCTTACCAACAAGGGTAGAAGCTGTTAAATTAGAAGGCCATAATTCATTTTTTTTTCCCTATGTCCAGCACCATAAAATTCAGCTTTCCACAAAGGAAAAATTATCCAGCCGTGGATGTAACTTGGTACGACGGATTAAATAATCTGCCGCCAATTCCTGAAGGATATGGTGTCTCAGGGTTGGACCCAAACATTCCTGCACCAAGTACAGGTAAATTAGAACCGGTAAAACTTAATCCCGGGAAAATCATTTATAGCAAAGATCTGATCTTCAAAGGCGGATCGCATGCGAGTACCTTACAAATCATTCCTCATGACAAAGCTAAGGATTTGGAAAATCAGTTGCCATCAATTGAAAAATCGCATTCCAACCATTTTAAAAATTTTCTGTTAGCCTGTAAAGATTTGGAGCAAACACGCTCACCATTTGCTATTGCCGGACCTTTAAGTCAGGTGTTTTGCTTGGGTGTTATTGCTCAGCGGTTAAATACGACATTGGAATTCGATCCAGTCAAAAAAGAAATTACCAACAACAAATTTGCCAACGCTTTATTGGTCGGACCTCCGCCAGCTAAAGGTTGGGAACAATATTACAAGCTGTAGTCTTAAAATACCTTCGCTTGATTTTCATGCAGAGTCTCAGGATAAAGACTCTGCATTTTTTATGAAATACAAGCTCAAAATAAACATAATAATTTGTCCTATAATTTATATTATGTTAAATAGAAATTTTTAACTCCACCCCGTAGTATTAATTTCACCTCTTAGAACTCCCCATTTATTAGCGTGGAAATATTGTTAGTTTTTATTATTTTTAATAACGTATAGAATTCTGTTATTTTGCACAAAACTTATCGTAATGTCACAGCAATCCGAAAAAGCAAAAAAAACAGTTTATTTCAGTATCCTCGGTAGTTTTGGGCTTGCTGTGATTAAGTGGCTTGCCGGTTTCTTTGGAAATTCTTTCGCTTTGATAGCTGATGCCATAGAATCTACTTCAGACATCTTTTCTTCCATTCTTGTTCTTTTAGGGATTAAATATTCTGAACGTCCTGCAGACAAAACCCATCCATATGGTCATGGCCGAATCGAACCGTTGATCACGTTTATTGTGGTTATTTTCCTTGTAATTTCAGCTACAGTCATAGCGCATCAAAGTCTTATAAATATCCGTACCCCGCATGAATTGCCTAAGCCTTGGACTTTAATCGTTTTAGGTATAATAATTATTTGGAAAGAAATTAGCTATCAGGTTGTCATGCGTAAAGCTAAAACTTTAAATAGCAGCTCTTTACGAGCTGATGCTTGGCATCATCGCAGTGATGCCATCACTTCTGTTGCTGCTTTTATTGGTATTTCTATAGCTCTGTTATTGGGTGAAGGGTATCAAAGTGCCGATGATTGGGCTGCCCTATTTGCTGCAGCTTTTATCCTATATAACTGTTATCGTATCTTCAGACCTGCTTTAGGAGAAATTATGGATGAGAACCTATATGAAGATATGGTTGAAGATATAAAGTCCAAATCAAAGAATGTCAGCGGGGTTTTGGATACAGAAAAGTGTTTTGTCCGTAAAATCGGTATGAGCTATATCGTGGATATCCATGCTATAGTTGACTCCGAACTTTCGGTCAAAGAAGGTCACGACATAGCACATAATCTGAAAGATTATCTCATGCAGCAAATGCCTCAAATATCTAATGTATTCGTTCATATTGAGCCATTCAACCCTGAGGTTGCAGCAGGACTTTAGAAATACTGCGGATAAGCAAAGATTCCCGGCAGTCCTCCGGTATGCACATATAGCACCTTGCTCCCTGCCTTTATCACGCCATTCTTAATGTCCATTATCAAGGCTGTGAAAGCTTTGGAAGTGTATACCGGATCCAAGAAAATGCCTTCATATTTAGCTAGCCATTTGATGGTATCAATATGTATTGGCGAAGGAATGCCATATGCTTCTCCACTATATTCCTCCGAAAAATAAAAATCTTTCGTCTTCAATAAGGTTTCCTCACCTATCATTTTCAGTGCTTCATTGGCGATGGCAAGTGTATGATCCAGTATATATTGTGCGTTTGGCTCCACACTATATCCTTTCACGGGAATAGCTTCCGGTGATAAAGCCTGCCCTATAGCCAATCCTGCATGTGTACCGCCTGATCCGGTAGCTGTCGCTATCCAATCAAACTTAACGTTAACCTCGTTTTGTTGGTTTAAAATCTCAAAATAAGCATCCATATAGCCAAGGGTTCCCAATGCATTGGACCTCCTACGGGAATTACATAGGGCCTCTCTCCTTGTGCCAACAGTTCCTTTTCCCGTTCTGCAATACGTTCATAGGCGTGCTCGTTATTTTCTACAGGATGAATGGTTACATCAATGATTTTGTTGAGCAACACGTTGCCATTAGTATGGTATTCCGATTGCCTTATAGGAACACTGTTTTTCAAAAACAGTTCCGCTTCAAAGCCATTCATCGTTGCGGCAATAGCGGTCATCCGAGCGTGGTTAGACTGCACAGCTCCTATAGTAAAGATATGAGTAGCTTCCTGTTTCTTTGCCTCTCCCAATAAGTATTCAAGCTTTCGTAACTTATTTCCCCCATATCCCATAGCCAGCAAATCGTCACGTTTGACATATACCTCCACCCCTAAGTGTTTGCTGATGTTCTTTAGGTATTGTATCTGCGAAGGACGTTCAATCAATTTAACTTTCGGAAACTGTTTAAGATTAATCTTTCTCATATCTTTTATTTGACTCGAATATACTAAAATTCAACTAAGGGCTATAACGGATAAATGTAATGCAATAATAAATATGTAGATGTTAAAAAATGAAAATATTTCATTTTTCCATGATTAAAACTTAATAAAAAGCTTTAAAAAATGTATATTTGACAAGTAAAAACTCTTTCTAATAAAAAATCATCAACAAATAATGCTTAATCTTAATGAATTTATTGACTACGTTGAAAAACTAAATCCCAACGAGCCAGAATTTTTACAGGCTGTGACGGAAGTTTCAGAAGATGTAATTCCATATATCAATGAATATCATCCGGAGTATGCTGACTTGAGGATCTTGGAGCGTATCGTGGAACCGGAACGCGTAGTTTCCTTTCGGGTGGCGTGGATGGATGACAATAACAACATTCAGATTAACAGAGGCTATCGTGTACAGATGAACAGCGCTATAGGACCGTATAAAGGCGGATTGCGTTTTTCACCTACGGTCAACCTAAGCATCCTGAAATTTTTAGCTTTCGAACAGGTGTTCAAAAATGCATTAACCAGTCTGCCAATAGGAGGCGGTAAAGGAGGTTCAAATTTTGATCCTAAGGGTAAGTCGGACAACGAAATAATGCGTTTCTGTCAGGCTTTTATGACCGAACTCTATCGCCATATCGGTGCTGAGACGGATGTTCCTGCAGGAGATATCGGTGTGGGTTCCCGTGAGATAGGCTATCTTTTCGGACAATATAAGCGCATTCAAAACAATTTTACAGGGGTATTGACCGGAAAAGGACTTCAATGGGGCGGCTCTTATATCCGACCTGAAGCCACAGGCTACGGCCTGTTGTACTTCGTTGAATGTATCTTCGATAGCATGAATGATGATTTGAAAGGTAAAGTAGTGGCTATATCGGGAGCGGGAAATGTGGCATATTATGCAGCAGAAAAGGCTCTCTCGCTGGGCGCCAAAGTTATCACTCTTTCAAACAGTACGGGGGTGCTATACGACAAGGAAGGCTTTACTCTTGAAAAGCTTGACCATATTGCCACTCTGGGCCGTAATCTGCAAGCTTATACCGAAAAATACCCTTCCGCCACCTTCCATGCTAACGAAAAGCCATGGCAGTTTAAGTGCGATATTGCATTGCCATGTGCCACACAAAACGAACTCGATGCGGATGATGCCAAAACATTGATAAAGAATGGCTGCGTCTGTGTGGCTGAGGGAGCAAATATGCCTTCTACGGCTGGTGCTATCAAGGTGTTCCACAAGGCTAAAATAGCTTATGCCCCTGGAAAAGCTGCAAATGCAGGTGGTGTGGCTGTATCCGGATTGGAAATGTCACAAAATTCAATAGGTCAACAATGGCATGCCTCCAAGGTTGATGACCGTTTGAAAGCCATCATGAACAACATCTTCAAAACCTGTATTCGTTATGGAAAAGAGAAAGATGGTTATATCAATTACCTTAAAGGCGCTAATATAGGAGGCTTTATTAAAGTTGCTGAAGCCATGAAAGCTCAAGGCGTATTGTAGGATAGAATTTTTTGCTCATCTTTGTATTAATTGCATAAAGGGGAATAAGAATATTATTCCCCTGTTTTATTTTTATGCTTATTAAAGTTTATTTTCGCAAACAGTAGTACAAATATTTCCATGAGAGCAATTGCTGAATTACCACACCCAGAATGTAAGATTACCATTTTTGGTATGAATCAAAAGTTTATTATCAAGTTTGAACAAGGGAACCTAGAGCAAACTTATAAAATCGCCGAAGCAGATGTGCTGAACGGAGTGAACGGTGTCTTTGAAATTTTGGACGAAGAATTTATTGCTACGGTGTTAGATTCGTTCCAAAAGATGCGTGAATCTTTTATTAAAACCTACAACAAATATTATTAAACTTATAAATCAAATGAAGAGATGTTAAACACTGATAAATAGATTGTTATATTTTAAAAATGTGATAATCCAAATTTTATTTGGTGTTTTTTGTTCAACTTAAGCAAAGCTTATGCAAAAGTATAAACTTTACCTATAAATAGAATGCATAACTAATTGAAATAAAATTAGTTATGGTTGATAACAAAATATTATTCTGTGAAATTTTCTACCCATTTAGGGACTGCTACTGTAGCTTTTTGGGCGATAAGATGCACTCTATTGCTCACCCTGAAACTTTCGGCCTCTGGATCTATCAGAATGACTTGACAATCCGGTCTGGTATCATGTATCAAACTGGCCGCCGGGTAAACTTGCAAGGATGTTCCTATGATCAAAAATATGTCAGCCTGACTCACGATTTCCATAGCCTTCAAAATATTAGGGACAGGCTCACCAAACCACACGACGTGAGGTCTGAGCTGATATCCCTTTTCACACAGTTGTCCCATGTGTAGTTCGTCACCTTCTATGTCGTACACCAATTCAGGATATTTAGAAGACTGCGCTTTCATAATTTCTCCGTGCAGATGGAGGATCTGACTACTTCCCGCTCTTTCGTGTAGGTCGTCAATATTTTGGGTGATGATATGTACGTTGGCCTTCTTTTCCAACTCTTTCAAGGCGATATGCGCTGCGTTAGGCATAGCCTTACGGCATGCAGCCCTTCGCATATTGTAGAATCGTTGAACCATCTCGGGATTACGTTGCCAAGCTTCGGGAGAGGCTACTTCTTCTACTCGATATCCTTCCCATAGTCCATTGTTGCCGCGGAATGTTTGCAATCCACTTTCCGCAGAAATGCCAGCACCTGTTAATACTACAATATTCTTCATAGTTACAAAAAAGTAATGGTCGAAAATACCAATTTTCGACCATTTGCCTTGTAAGAATGTATTAGAATTTATTTCACCAGATAACGGTGTTCTATTACAGTTATTTCTTTTTTATCGTTAGCCATATCTGCTAATGCGGCCTTAACCTTACACTGCCCGGTGATACCGCGATACACTAAGCCTGCTCCCAAAGCTACTCCCGAAAGAGCAGTTAAAGGATGCTTGAGAATACGCTTTATTCCCAATGTGCAGATAAGTCCTCCGGCAACGACCGACAGAATACGCTCTGATGTTCCTATATTGCCCGTCACACAGTTGTCATCAACCTTTTGTCTCAATTTATCTATTGCTAATTCTAATAGTGCACTCATAAGCTTGTGTTTTTACTAATGAAAGAACATTTGCAATAAGGTTTTGTTTTACTTACAGATATTTTTTAACAAAAAATAATATTACATTTACTTTTGTCACAGTTATAATCATTTATGCAGGTTAAGAAACATTCAGGAGAATTAGTTAACTATAATCCCAAAGCCTTAAGGAACTCTCTTACCAAGTCGGGAGCCTCCGAAAGTGAGGTCGATAATGTCTTTGAAGCCATAAAATCTAAATTATATAACGGTATTTCCACCAAGGAACTGTATGATCTGGCTTTCAATGCATTGAAATGTATACGAAAGACATACGCTGCCCGCTACAGCCTCAAAAGAGCTTTGCGAGATCTTGGACCGGAGGGATTTTATTTCGAAAAGTGGGTAGCACGAATTTTTCAGGAAGACGGCTATAAGGCCATGACGGGACAGACGATACAAGGACATGCTGTATCACATGAAATCGATGTGGTAGCTTCCAAAGGTAATGAGCTGCTGGCCATAGAATGTAAGTTTCGCAATGATGTGGAAGCCAAAATTTCGGTGACAACCCCTATGTATTTCATGTCGCGCGTAAAAGACATCAGCAATAAGCCTTATACTTTTTTTAACAAGACCTTGAAGGTTACAGAAGGTTGGTTAGTGACCAATGCCTATCTTACTTCGGATTCGAAAGCTTTTGCGGAATATTATAATCTCAACATATTGTCATGGGACTATCCGGCACATAAAAACATAAAAACAGTGGTCGACAACAACGGAGAATATCCCATTACCTGCTTAACATCCATTTCCAATGCCGAAAAAGCTCAATTGCTTAAAGCGCAGTGTATCTTGGTCAAAGATATTGTCAGGAATCCTAAATTCCTAGATATCTTGGATATAAACAACAAACAGAAAGAAGAACTATTAAACGAAGCGGAAGAGTTGATTATCAGTCCTGTGAGAAACAAATAAAGGAAATGCGAAGCCACAGACTTCGCATTTCCTTTATTTATTGGTTTTCGAGCTCTTCTATGGCCTTTTTGAATTTCAGCAGACGCAAGTATGCCGGACATTTATGTAGGTCCTTCTGCCATTTTTCCACTTCGATAAACTGCACCTTCAAAAACAAAGGAACATCGACTACGGTCTGATCTTCACTGATTTTAACTTTCTCAGGATAAGTTCTACCCAACAATGTTCTCTTTAACTCTTCAATTTCCATATGCACCTTTCCTTTCTATCTAATCCAAATAAGCATAGGTAATGCCATCGCCACCTCTGTCTGCATGTTCATCCTCTAAGCGAGACACATGATTGTATTTACGTAGATAATCTCTTATAAAACGACGTAGGATGCCGTCGCCTTTGCCGTGAATAATTTTAACACTCGGATAACCTATCATCACGGCTCTATCAAGCACAGTTTCAATCTTTCCTAAAGCCTCCTCAGTACGCATGCCGCGCACATCCACCTCAGGAAAGAAGTCTGACACTATATCTGCAGTCACAGAAGACAATTTCTTTTTAGCCTTAGACTTTTCTTTGCTTTTGAGCTTTGTAACACGGGTGGCTTTTACCACGGTACGCAGTTCTCCAAGAGCTATAATCAGGGAATTATTTTTAGTGATTTCAAGAATTTCTCCCTCCGAGCCTGTGTCTTCGATGCGCACCCAATCTCCTACTTCCAAAGAGCCATTGTTCACAACGGATTTTGCAGGCTGCTTCTGTTCTTTTTCCAGTGCTGCCTGGTGTTGTGCCAGCGCCTTGTCAACCTTTTTCCGTATCTCCTTGGTCTTTTCTTTTTCAGCTTGTACCGCTTTTATTTCTGAAATCGTATTTTCTATAAGTTTGTTAGCGTCTTTAAGGATAAACTTGGCCTCCTCCTTCGCTTTGCGGATGATTTCCCTCTTATTGGTTTCAATTTCCTCTTTGAGCTTTTCGTATTTGCTCTTTAAATCGATAAGTTCTTTTTCTCTTCTGCTGATAGCAGCCTTAGTATCCGCAATTTCTTTTTTGTCGCGCTCCAAATCCACAAGCAGCGTATCCACTTTCTTCTGTTGAACCCCAATCTTCTGTTTGGCGGCATCTAAAATATCCTTTGCCAGTCCTATCTTTTGCGCTATCTCGAAAGCATAGGAACTTCCAGGCTTTCCTATCTGCAAGATATAAAGAGGTTGCATCTTTTCGTTGTCAAACAACATAGATGCATTTTCCAAGCCTTGGGTGTGGCTGGCAAAAACTTTAAGATTCGAATAGTGGGTCGTGATGACACCCCTCACCTGCTTCTTATTGAGATGTTCGAGCACCGCTTCCGCTATGGGCCCACCAAACTGCGGATCCGTTCCTGTACCAAATTCGTCGATAAGCACTAAGGTACGTCCATTGGCAAAGGTCGTAAAATGCTTCATCTTGGATAAATGAGCCGAATAGGTGCTCAGATCGCTTTCTATAGACTGATCATCACCAATGTCGGCGAAAATCTGCTTGAAAACACCCACCTTCGATCGCTCATCGGCAGGGATGAGCAATCCCGACTGCACCATTAACTGCAATAATCCCACTGTCTTCATACAGACCGACTTACCTCCTGCATTAGGTCCCGAGACCAAAATTATACGGTTCGTACTATCTATTTGAATGTTCAACGGGACTACCGCATGAGACTTCTCTTTTATGCTGTTAAGATATAACAAAGGGTGACGAGCCTCAATAAGGCTGATGCTTGCTTCTTTGTCCAAGATAGGCATGTTGGCCTCCAAGTCTATGGCAAACAAAGCTTTAGCACGAACGAAGTCCACCTTGGTCAGCAATCCGTGGTATGATAATAACAAAGGAACGTACGGTCTTAGTTCGTTGGTGATTTCCGTGAGTATACGTACCACCTCCCGTCTTCTATCAAATTCCAAGTCCCTGATCTTATTATTAAGGTGGAAGACTTCTTCCGGCTCAATATAGGCGGTCTGTCCTGTGGCCGACTCATCATGTATAAGGCCTTTCAGTTTACGTTTGTTTTCGGCAAGGATAGGGATACAAAGTCTTCCCTCTCTGATGGTAAGTCCACCGTCAGCAGTCCAGCCGTTGGCTTGCGCTTGACGGAAAACCATATCCAGCCGTTTGCGCGCTTCCTGCTCTGACTTCAGAATTTCATGTGTAATAGCTTCCAACAGACGAGAAGCGTTATTGCGCACCTTTCCATTTTCATCCAACACCTTCTCTATCGAACGGACTATAGACTTTTCTATAGGAAGATGTTCGAAAAGCAGCTCCAGATGTGCATATTGTCCTTCGCGTTCATTAAAATAGCGGATAATATTAAACACAGTTCTTAGAGCCAGCAACATGCGATACAGCTCTTCTTCTAAAAGGAAGGCCCCTTCTAGCTTAACCTTTTCGGCTAAAGGCTTTATAGCGTATATATGATCAACAGGCAGCGGCTCATCATGCAAAAGCAGCTGCTTGAATTCATGGGTCTGTCGTAAAAAGCGATCTATCTGGTCGATCTTGGTCTGCGGTTGGATTTTATCAACCATATTACGCCCAGCCTCACTCAAACACTTCTCCTTGATCAGCTCTCTGATTTCGGAAAAACCTAACTTATCTATGGCGTTTTCAGGATATATCATAAAAGAAAAAGTCTTTATTGTTGTTGGACACGTTGAAGCCCCTTGCCTCCTATTTTTCTGGAGACGGGTTTCGTTGGTACCTGTTTCTCTGCCGGCTGCAGCACTTCTTGAGCCTCAGCTTCAGGTGTTCCTCCTTGTGGTGTTTGTGGTACTGAAGGTGCCGTCAGCTGCACAGTCGGTGTATTGCTTGCGGTATAGCCCAGCTGCAAATAACGTTTTATACTGTTCGGAACAAAAGATTCATAGAAGCTCTCTCCCAACTTTTGAATGTTGCGAAGATTCACCTTAGGTACGACAACGGTAGAATCATTTTTAACGGTGTCCACACTAAGTAGCGGATATAACTCTTTGCTGAATCTTCCCTTCAAACTATCCGGCAACTGATAGTTGATTATCCGGATAGGATTTATATTCATTTGCGAAACAAAATAATCTAAGCCGAAATTTAAGGAAAAACTGCTTCGAATAATCTATATAGTTCTGGATTTTATCATCGCCTTTATAATAGTACCGTAGGTTCTGCAAGTTAGAATAAAGACGTTGCATATAATTGATGCGGTTTATGCTATCCTGTACGAAAGCCGTTCGCACAGAATCCTCCACTCGGGCCACCCTTTCATATTGTGAGAGATTTTCCTGAACCTTTTTATATACTTTTTCCGTCAATTCCGGATTGCCGTAGTAGTAGTCTACGTTACGAATAAACAATGCAGAGTCTAATTTGAATCTTTCAAATACCTTTCCGTACAGTACAGGCATGACCTTACGGGCACTGTCTGTAGGTAGGCTGTTGAGATATCCATCTATCAAAGATACTTCGGTCAGAATCTCCGACATCTTCTTCTCAGAGACTACGCCTTCAGGTCTTTTCTTACCGCAAGAAATAATCAGAAAAAACGAAATAATTATGCTGTATAATAACCTTTGCATTGCTTAAATTTGTACAAATTTACGAAATGATACCTTTGTATCGGTACATCTTGTAAAATAATCATTTTATCTTCTAACAAATAAAAATCGAGAATGAGTATAGCAGCAAACATTGAGGAGTTTCAGAAAGAGTTGTCACCGCTAGGAGTAACATTGGTAGCTGTTTCAAAGACAAAATCCGTAGAAGAAATACAAGAAGCTTATGATGCCGGGCAGCGCATCTTTGGGGAGAATCTGGTACAAGAACTGGTAGAGAAGTACGAAAAGCTTCCTAAAGATATTCAATGGCATCTTATCGGTCACCTGCAGACCAACAAAGTGAAGTATATTGCTCCTTTCATCAACATGATTGAATCGGTAGACTCATTGAAATTGTTGAAAGAGATTAATAAGCATGCTTTGAAGCACGACAGGATAATCGATTGTTTGTTGCAAGTATATATCGCATCGGAAAGTACTAAATTCGGATTGGAGCATGTAGAGCTCATAGAGCTGTTAGAAAGTGAGGAGTTTGCATCCCTTAAAAATGTGCGTATCCGTGGCCTTATGGGTATCGCTACCAATACCGAGAATGAAAAAGAAATCAAAGAAGAATTTTATGAACTGAAAACCTTGTTCGACGGTATCAAAGTGAGCTACTTTAGAAATGAAGAGACGTTCGACACTTTATCTATGGGTATGTCTTCCGACTACAAGATAGCCATCGAACAAGGAAGTAACCTTGTACGCCTAGGCAGTGTCTTGTTTGGAAAACGCATCATAAAACATTATAAAGCACAATAACTAATTTTAAGAAATCGTAGATGCTCAAAGTTGCATACATCTTATTGACTATTTTTTTGACCTCTTGTAATTCTTTAAGTCAAAACAATTATAATGCTGAAAAAGAATATTTTACACCAAAGGACACAATGTCTTATGTTTACAAGAGTTTCAAAGATATAAGTCAGTATCTCGTTTCGAACGAAGATAAAACAAGACACGGCATATTTTGCAATTAGCTACCCAGAATTTGAGGACCCCGGTCTTAACGAAGCTGTACGTCCTTACATTCTGTTAGACGGCGACAGCTCCATACAACAGGCTTCCGAAAATTTTATCATGAGCTACAATGAATTTGTGGAGGAAAACAGTACCAAATATATTTTCTTTCCATGGTACAAGAATGTGGTTGCTACCGTATGGATTAACACTCCTTTAGTATTGACCTTATCCACCTTTGTCGATGAATATACTGGAGGGGCACACGGTTTACATTATAATATATTATCCAATATAGATGTTACCACAAAAAGAAAAATAGAGCTCAAGGATATTATTCAGAAAGAAAAGATGAAAGATTTTACGAAGAAAGCCGAAACTTTATTTCGTAAATTGGAAAATTTATCTCAAAATGAAAGTTTGGAAGATAAATTTTTTTTCGAAAATGGTATTTTTGCGCTCAACGATAATTTTGGATTGACCAAGTCCAATCTTGTCTTTTATTTTAATGAATATGAAATCAAGCCGTACGCTGAAGGGCCTACCACACTCGAAATCCCTTACGAAGAGATTGATGAGTTTTTGAGTCCCCAAGGAAAAACGTATGTGGCAAGCTTAAAAAATCTTTAGACATTCCTATTAGTAACTTAGTACATGCAGGTATTCAAATTTGGAGGTGCTTCTGTTAAGAATGCAGAAAATATAAAAAATGTAGCATCCATCATTGCGAAATATAAGACATCAGAACTATTGGTAGTGGTCTCTGCCATCAACAAAACCACAAATACACTGGAACAAGTCGTAAATGCCTATTATCATCAGACAGAAGATCCGCACCACTATTTGAATGAAATTAAGGCCGAACATTTTGCTATCCTAGACGATTTGTTTGAAGACAGCTCCCATCCTATCTACAATGAGATTTCTAACACCTTCGTAGAAGTAGAATGGATTTTAGAGGAAGAACCGCAGGATGCTTATGACTACCTGTATGACCAAATTGTCTCTTTAGGCGAGATTTTATCTTCTAAAGTCATCGCAGCCTATACGCAGCATATTGGTATGTCTACCAAGTGGGTAGATGCCCGTGACTACATACAGACGGACAACACCTTCAGAGAAGCAAAAGTAAACTGGAGCCTTACCGAAGACCGTATACGAAGAGACCTTCCTTCTATATTGGATGATTTTATAATCATCACACAAGGATTTATAGGATCTACTTCGGAAAACTTCACCACCACCTTAGGACGGGAAGGTTCAGACTATACGGCGGCAATCTTTGCATCGTGTCTAAATGCTGAAGACATCACCATTTGGAAAGATGTGCCGGGAGTGTTGAATGCTGACCCTAAATGGTTTGATCATACCGAACTTATTCCGGAACTGTCGTACACCGATGCTATAGAATTGACCTACTACGGTGCTACCGTAATTCACCCGAAGACAATAAAACCACTACAAAATAAAAAAATAACGCTGAATGTACGATCGTTTCTAACTCCCGAAAATCCAGGGACCGTGATTCGTACGACAAACCAGACGTTGCCTGTCCCTTCCTTTATCTTCAAGGTAGATCAGGTCTTTTTCAACATTCAGCCTCGCGACTTTTCCTTTATCGTGGAGGACAACCTGTCGCACATCTTCAGCCTGTTGCATCAGCATCGCATCAAAATTAATATGATGCACAACAGTGCCATCAGCTTTGCCATAAGTGTGGATAATACAGGAGATAATATAAAAGCCTTTTGTGGAGATTTGGAGAAAAGATATAAGGTAGAAGTACAAAAAGGATTGGAATTAATCACTATCCGTTATTATAATCAGCAAACTATTGATCGAGTATTAGTAAATAAGGAAATTATTCGCGAACTTAAGGATCAATATACTTGTCAAATTTTGGTTAAAGATTTGAATGAATAAGCATATTTTAGATAAGGAGGTTCAGGAATATATTCAGGCTAACAGAATGTTGGACCCCTTCACTATTGCTTTTCAGAAAAGTCCTTTTGAGCACGTGAGCTCTTCTGAGCTGGCCGCGCAAATCGATGGTTGGCAGCGTGCCTGCAAAAAACTGCCTACTTGGGCTTATTCTCCTAACATTTATTATCCTGACCGTATCAACCTTGAACAATGCTCGTCAGAGCATACCGCTTTGGTAAAACAGTCTCTGATCCGTAAGGGCAGCAAAGTTGTGGATGTTACGGGAGGCTTCAGCGTAGACAGCTGCTATATGGCGCAAGAAGCAGAAATCGTAGTACATTGCGAGCTCAACGAAAGTCTATCGCAAATCGTCAAGCATAACGCCGAACAGCTGGGGGTTCGCAACTTGGTGCCTCTCTTTATTGACGGTGTCAAGTTTGTCGAAGCGCAAGAAGATGACTCTCTGGATTACATTTACATAGATCCTTCACGTAGAGTAAACAATACAAGGGTATTTTTGCTGGAAGATTGCGAACCAAATATTGTAGCGCTTCAAGATATGTTTTTGCGTAAAGCGCGATATGTAATCAGCAAGATTTCCCCTCTTATGGATATCAATTTGGCTCTATTGAAGCTTAAACATGTCAAACTACTCTATGTCATCAGCCTTGATGGCGACTGTAAGGAGCTCTTATTTTTGCAGGATAGATATCATGAGGGAGAAACCAGAATAACGGCAATTACGTCTTTTTTCTGATCAGTTGCAAAAGGTAGACCTTCACACAGGAAGCAGAGAAAACCACGACTAATAAAGACCTCACACCCATTACAATATCTATACGATCCTGATGTTGCAGTGACCAAGGCGGGGGCATTCAAAAGTGTTGCTAAAGAGTTTAATTTGTTTAAGCTACATACACACACCCACCTTTATACGTCGGACAGTGTCGTGTCAGACTTTCCGGGAAGGATTTTTAAGATCGAAAATCTGTATTCCTTGTCAGAGTTTAAGAAGCTTTCTCCCTTTGCCAAAGCCAATGTTGCTACTAAAAACTTTCCGATGAAAGTTGAGGACATACGCAAACGCTTCAAAATCAAAGACGGAGGCGAAGACTATCTGTTTTTTGCGACGGACTATGCCGATAACCTCATCGTCATCCACGGCAAAAAACTTTCATAAAAGACACTCACTTTACATTCTTGTTGCCCATTCCTAGTATCTTTATGCTACTATGGGAAAATTGAAAATATCTGCACTGGAGTTAGCGACAATCTGTAAGGATAGCACTCCGGCCGAAGCTATACAGCGCGCCGTGGAAGGAGCTCAACATATAGAAAAGTTAGGGTTCGAGCGCATATGGCTTGCCGAACATCATAACATGCCTCACATAGCGAGTTCTGCAACCTCCGTACTTATCGGTCATATTGCAGGCAAAACCTCTACCATACGGGTAGGTTCTGGAGGTATCATGCTGCCCAACCATACCCCTCTGGTCATTGCGGAACAGTTTGGCACCTTGGAAAGCATCTATCCCGGCCGTATAGACTTGGGACTGGGGCGCGCTCCCGGAACGGATCAGCTTACTGCTATGGCCCTACGTCGAAACAACTTGAATACTTCGTTCTACTTTAAAGACGACATCCTTGAATTGCAGCAATATTTTGATGAGAGCAATGTCACAGCGAAGGTACGTGCTTTTCCAGGAGAAGGTCTAAACATACCTATGTATATTCTAGGTTCCAGCACGGACAGTGCCTATCTTGCTGCAGAGCTAGGACTTCCCTATGCTTTTGCCGCCCATTTTGCTCCAGCCATGCTTAAACAGGCTTCGGAAATCTACCACGAAAGATTCCAGCCGTCCAAATACTGTCAGAAACCTTACTTCATCGTCTGCGTAAATGTTATTGCCGCCGACACGGTGGAAGAAGCGGAATATCTATCGACCAGTCTTTTCAATATGTTTGCGGGTATCATCACCAATCTGCGTCGTCCTCTTTCACCTCCTACCGGTAAGCCTATTTATCATGCATTACCGAAATTGAAAATGCCGTTCAAAGTATGGTAAACTGTACCTTTATAGGAACAGAAAAGGAAATACGTGAGGGAATATTAGATTTTGCCAAGATGCATCAGGCTGATGAAATCATGACCACAAACTATATCTATGACAATAATAAACGGTTAAAGGCTTTTGATATCATCGCAAAAGCTTTAATACAAAAATAAAGATGAGGAGAAATCTACTTACCATTATAATCTTGATAGCGCTATTTTCGGCATGTAACAATCCGAAGACAGAATCAACTGCACAAGATTCTTCTAGCGTGAGAGTAATAGGAGACAAAGAACGCTGGAATCCAATGCTAGAGGTTGAAGACAGCACCATATTACTTTCTGGCACGTACAGATTTACACCGAAAGAACATCTTAAAAGCCTGTTGACGTCGCGAAACTGGAAAGAAATCTATAAACAGGATGACCATTATATGGTAGGTACAGCACAATATACGCTCTCAACTGTTGAGGAAGATCCCTGCTCCGGTCTACCGGCGCAGGAAATAGTCTCCCATCGTAATGCTTTGCTGATGTTTTCCATAGCAAATGTTACCGAAGGAAAACTAGACACGGTGGCCTTTTCCGAATCTATCATCTATCCCGGAAAGCCATGGACATTTACCTTTAACGGTAGCGCATATACATTGGAAGCGGAAGGTATAACCTTTTACAGTGAAGATGGCCGCAATCCTGAAGGACATTACACCTTAAAATTATTTGCAGCAGCCTATACTGAAGGAATTACACTCATTCATCAATCACAATACGATGACACCTGTACAGAAATAGTGATGATAGCGGATCTGGATAGAGATGGATTTCCGGATTTCATTCTGTCAAGTCCTCAGCATTACGAAATAGAACGGTATCTTATTATTCTATCTTCGGAAAACAAAATGTATGAAGGAAGAAGAAATTTCGACTGTTAAAAAAGGGCTACCCATAGTAGCCCTTTTTAATTATCTTATTTACCTAGTCGGGTCAGTATTCTTTCCATTTCATCTATCACCTTATTGATTTTTGCTATAGTAAGATCAAAAGGTTCCGATGTATTCATATCTACTCCAGCATCCTTTAATAGATCTACAGGATACTTTGTGCTGCCGGAAGATAGAAAGTTCAAATATTTTTCCAAATCACTTTTTGAGCCTTTGAGCACCTTTTCGGACAAAGCTGTTGAAGCAGTGAAAGAAGTAGCATATTGATAAACGTAGAAGTTATAGTAGAAATGCGGGATGTAAGACCATTCTGACTTCACATTATCGTCAACGATACACACATTTTTGTCATGTCCATAGTATTTGCGGGTAAGCTCAAGATACATTTTGTCGAAGTCCTCCCCCGTTAGGGCTTCACCTTTTGCTGCTTTATCATGAATCATCAGCTCAAATTCGGCAAACTGTGTCTGACGGAATAAAGTGCCTTTTGCACCTTCTAAATAGTTCCCTAATATTGCCAAGCGTGTTCTGTCGTCCTTAATCTGTTTCAGCATATAGTCGTTCAAGAGCTCCTCATTGAAGGTGGAAGCTACCTCCGCCACGAAAATGGAATAATTGGCATTGGCAAAGTGCTGCTTCTTGTTGGTCAGGTAGCTGTGCATGGTATGTCCTAGCTCGTGTGTAAGCGTAGATACATCATTGTACTTGCCGTTGTAATTCATCAGAATGTAAGGATGCACATCGTAAACCGAACCGTTAGAATAAGCACCAGATCGTTTACCTTCGTTTGGATACATGTCTATCCAACGTTCGTTGAAGGCTCTCTTGGCGACAGCAATATAATCTTCTCCCAGCGGCTTTAAAGATTTCAAGACATGCTCAATAGCTTCTTCCACTGTATATGACAAGTCTACTTGTTCGACCAGTGGAGCGTATAGATCATAATAATGCAGGGTATCTACGCCCAACATACGTCTACGAAGGTTCAGATATCGGTGGAAGGTAGCCAAGTTATCATTTACATTCTTCACAAGATTATGATATACGCCCGTAGGAATATTGTCGGCATCTAGGGCGCGTTCCAATGTGCTGTTGTAATTTCTAGCCTTGGTAGCAAACAATGCCGCATTGATGTTGCCCGACAGCTGAGCGCCAAAGGTGCGATGAAACTCGTGAAGCTTGCCAAAGTAAGTTTCAAAAACTTTTTTACGCACATTGCGATCTTTGCTTTCCCTGTATAATGCAAAGTTTGCTGGATTAAGACGAACAGTCTTACCGTCAATCTCTATTTCCGGATGTGGAAATTCGGCATTGAAGAAAGTGCTATATATGTTTGATGCGTTGCCCGACATCAGGGAAGAATAAGCCATCACCTTCTCTACCTCTTCTGATCCACGGTGTGCCCGCTTGCGCAACAGGTCTTTCAGATAAAATTGATACACCTCTAGCCCTTTCGCCTGCGACACAAACTGTGAAATCTTATTCTCATCCAAAGAGGCTAGTAATTCAGGCTCTATATAAGAAGTCAACGCACTGTACTGGGCAAAGACTTGTTGTAATTCCTGCTTCATACCCGCATATTTGGTAACGCGTGTGTCCTGATCGGACTTCATGGAAGCATAGCTAAACAGTCGCGTCATCTCTTTTGCCAGCGAAGTGTTGAGCTCCAGCGCTTCCAAAAGTGTCGCGGCGGACTGTGTAAGCTTTCCCTTATATTTACCCATCTGCTGCATGGCCTCCTGTATACGTTCCTTCTCCGCCTTCCACACATCATCTGTTTTGTAAATATCTTCCAAATTCCATTTGTATTTATCCGGAACCTCGTCTCTTACTTTCATCTGTGAAAATGCTACGGATGAAGACAATAACATAATAGCTGTAAATAAAGTTGATTTCATCTTCTCTATATTTCGTAATCTGTGCTGAATTTACAAAAAATTTATACGTTTAACGACATGTTACACATAAAAAAAGGCAGGGCAGCAATTCTTTATTTCTATTATTTTGGCATCCTAATTGAAAATTCTTCCTAAACAGCTTTTTATTATCTAAATTGATATGATAAACATCACCCTATGAATTTCGTTTTTGATAAGGACATTATTTTGGAAAACGATGCTGTACAGCTACGTCCCATCCTACTTACCGATTTTGAGTATTTAAAACCTTTAGCTATTGGCGATAAAAAGCTTTTAGAATACTCTCCCAAGCCTATATACACCGAACCTTTGCTTCTTAACTTTATCAAAGAGGCCATCCTCAACCGTGAGAATCAAACACGTTATACATTTATCGCCTATTGTAAGAAAACACAAGCTTATGCAGGCTGTACCAGCTTTATGAATATATCCAACCACGATGATAAGCTGGAAATCGGAGGTACTTGGTTTGGACGTACCTTTCATCGCAGTGGGGTGAACCGTAACTGCAAATATCTGATGCTAGAATATGCTTTCGAGAGGCTGCTGGCTGAACGCATCGAGTTCAAAACCGATGAAAGAAATATTGTATCACGAAAAGCCATAGAAGCTATTGGCGGCAAAATGGAGGGTATTTTTCGGTATCACATGCTGCTTTCGGATGGCCATCGCCGAAATACTGTATATTATAGCATTTTAAGAGAGGAATGGCCTGACTTAAAAGTTAAACTTCTGAAATAAAGAATATTAACAGAAATTAGTGCTTAAAACCTAAATTATTGTATTATGTCAACAACATCATCGCTGATTCAAGGCATAGATACTATCATCATACGGGTAAGTCATGCCGCCAATGCTAAAAAATGGTATACGGAAACATTGGGATTCAATGTCTTGTTTGAAGATGAAAGTATGGGACTTGTGGTCTTAGACACAGGCGGTCCTACAAGTCTGACGCTTTGGAAAACAGATCAGCCCATAAAGGGTGACTCCAAGACAAGTGCCTATCCTATCTTCAAAACAAAAGATGCAGAAGCTTTGCGTAATGAGTTGGAGAAAAAAGATGTTAAGGTTGATGCCATAGAGCAAGATGAATATGGAAAATTTTTCCATTTTTATGACCCTGACGGCAACATGCTCGAAGCGTGTCAATTATTACAATAGCCAAAAGAGAGTTACTCTCTTTTGGCTTTAATGTCGAATAAAAAATGATTACAATGATATGGAACGTCCAATAGGCTTAACCAAAGATGTAGGATGGCAGTTCGGCATACGAAGAACTATTCCTTCCAGCAAAGAAAAAGTTTGGGATTTTATGTTTTCTAATGTTGGAGAACAGATATGGATGCAACATGTAGAAAAAGAGTTTACGACTTTTAAACCTACTCTCACATTCGTACGAAATGGCGATTGCCGGGCTGGGACAATAATGCCACCATACAGCTTCGCATCATGGGTAATGAAAATAAAGCTACTATAGCCTTTCATGTTGAACGTCTATTAAGTCAAGAGCAGCGCGTGCAAACCAGTGAGTATCTGATCAAAAGTCATGGATAATCTTATCCTTAAACTGAAATAAAGAAAAATTTTATTAATGAATTTCAAAGACACATTCATCTTTATCCTCTTTGACATAAAATAATCAAATGTGTTTAATTCTCCTGCTGTTATCGCTACGACGACAAATAAGAACGCTCTGATAGAATGTGAAAAGAGCTGGTCACTAAAGAATCTAGAACCAACTCTTTCTAAAGATCATTTTTTATTAAAGAAGAAAAAGCTTATTTGCTCTTCATCAAATGGAGAGAGCAAAAAAGTTTACTTATTCTATCCACTTCAACTTTATGCGGATGGGTTGCTCTAACACTTCCCGGACGTAATTCATCTTCATAAGTTCCATATTGCGGAATATGAGGATTTCCTTTTTATCATCATTGAAGCAGATATGAGAGACATTGCTTTTACCCCATGAAAAAGGCCATTGAGTAGTAAACAAAGTACCGCTTCCTCGCTCTTGGAAAATATATTTATTGCCTTTTTTCTCTAGTTTTACCACTTCTTCAGGACTAAATAGCCATAACGTTTTATCCAATACTAATCCGGCTTTCACATTGCGGAAAGAGAAATCCTGAGGGAGGTTTTGTAATAAATCTTCTACCTTCCACTTTTTTAAAACATTTTTGTGGGTTTTATCTACCTGCAATATTTCTCCTTCTTTCGTCTTCACCAGCCAATATTTACCATTATCTATAAAAGCAATTTGCTTTTGAGGTAGATAGCTATATATGTCGGTCAATATTTCTTTACTACTTTTGATTGTAAAGCTATCGTTGCTTTCCTCGGTGATATAGACAAGATCACCAAACAGTAAATGTTGCTTCCCGCCTTCATACCAATTTGCATCCGGTGTTGGCCAGGTCCCCTTGAGAACAAACTTACCGTTGTCTTCCTCCCCATTCAGAATACCCACATAGTCAGCCTTGTCGTTGGCTTTCGGTTTGATGTTGCCTTGGATATGGTAATAAGCCACTACATTGTCATACTTTTCAAAACGTGCAGCTACAGACATGGCATGCCAATGGTTTGATACGACGAAAACCGTATCCTTCGGCTGGATGATTTGTTCACCCTTTTCATCACAAAGTATTCTACTGAAGATATAGTTCTGTACCGTCGTTTTCGCATTTTCCTCCTTGAATATTTTTCGTTTATCTACGCCGCGCTTGATAAGAGTTTCCGCCATGATAGAGGCCTCACAGATGGCGGAGTTATGTGCCCCACATCCTCCGCTGACGATAATTCTGTCGACAGGTCTATTTTTCTGGAATTCGTAAGCAATTTCTATTCTTTCCTTCAAGGTTGTCATGTCGGCAGATCCTAGCACAAGCATAACAGTCTTTGGCTGCTGGCCCAAAACACAACCGACAATTGATAAAATGGAGATTAATACACTTACTAAAACTTTCATAATCGTTCTTTGGATAAAAAAGGAGCTTAACCTCTCGGAAAGCTCCTTTCTAAAATATAGAATACTTTTTAATTATTTGTCTTTTTACTTTTACAATTTTACGGATAACATAGTTGTTCATATCTGCAATATAAATATTTCCTTCGTCATCCACTGTGACATCTGTAGGGTTATAAAATCTGGACTCTCCCTGTTTGCCGTTTACGAATCCGTAATCACTGAGGTTAGGAATACCCGCGATGGTAGACACCTGACCGTTCTTTAGCATACGCACACACTGATTTTTGCCGGCAGTACCTTCAAGCTCAGTAATATAGATAACCCCATTTTTATCGATTTCAATGCCCCAAGGGTTGTTGAAACGTGCTTTCAGGCTTCGCCATCCACATGTCCTCCCGAGCCAGCGGCACTTCCTCCGGATCCGGCTATAGTCACTGTCTCTCCTTGTTTTCACATTGGTTTTGCGGATGCGCTGGCCGTAACGGTCGGCGACATACAGAAATCCATCTTTACCCATACACACCGCTGTCGGGCGGTTGTTTGTCACATTAGGCCATACCCCATCACGTATACCGGGACTACCAAAGATTCCGCTCAGCGTAGCCACTCTACCATCTGGTGAGATCTTGCGCACACAGTGGTTGGCCGCATCCGCCACGTATACATTAAAGTCATCATCCACGGCAATACCTGTTACGGTATTAAACAAAGCTGTAGTACCTATACCATCCGTATAGCCGGAAGTGTTGCTTCCTGCTCCTCCTGCAAGGGTAGTCACCACGCCGTTGATTAGGTCTATCTTACGGATTCTATGGTTTCCGTTGTCGGCAACATAAATATTCCCCAACTTATCCACTGCTGTTTTGTAAGGGTTATAGAAGCTTGCCGTTTCAATGGGACCATCTACCCGACCCGAACTTCCTGTTCCAGCGATAAGGATTACCTGTCCTTCTTTGGTGATACGTTTTATACTGTGTGCACTACGGTCCGCTACGATAAGGTCTCCTGTCGTTGGGTCATACGACACCCCGTTAGGGAGCATGAACCGCGCTTGGTCCTTATCGCCCAACACATTGCCCTGCACCCCAGGCGTACCGGCATAGGTGGTGGTTATATAGTCGTATTCTATTTCGTTGCCATCTTTATCCAATTCGGTTTCTGACTTTCCATAAGTAAAAGAAGGACCGTTCGTTGTTCTGTTTTTCACGGTGATGGTTACTATACCAGTACTAGCTCCATACGGTACTTTTACCGTAAGTAGGCTGTCCGTGGCGGTAAGAACTTCCGCTCTTATACCTGCAAAACGAACAATATTTTCAGAAGGTATTGGCGAAAAACGCTTACCCTTCAAGGTTACTATAGTCTCTTCCATCCCTATATTAGGACTGATGGAGGTTATGTAGGGGCTTTGTGGCTCAGGGATACCACTGCTACTTTCTTTGGAGCAGGAAGCCGCAAAGAATAGTATTAAAGCGAAAAGCAAAAAAATCTTTTTCATATCGTCTAATAAATGATTAGTCTACGTTTTGATACACATTAAAATCATCTATGTTAAGCATACCGTTTTGTCCATTCGGATAGTCGTCATAGCCTAACTTGCGGATTCTGAAGCGCACCTTACCATGAATATTCACGTTGAAGTTCACTACCGCAGGGTTCTTGGTGTTTGTCTCCATGACGGTTTCACCTACCTTGGTCCAGGTAGCTCCCTCATCTTGAGAGTATTCAAGATCCCACGCTGAAGCTACCTTAGGATCTGTGGTGTATAGGCCGTAGATAGCATGTACCACTTCCACCTTAGAAGCTCCGTTAGGTAGGTCAAACTTCATTTCCAAGTATGCAGACTGATTGATTTTCTCACGAAGACGTATACATTGTACTCCATTCAACGGATTAAAACGATCATAGCGAGGCTCGTCGCCTATCACTGCTTGATAAAGACGCCAAGGGCCTGTGCTAAATTCCACGACATCATCTATCTCTGGCATGATGTACTGCGATTTAACGGAAGAAGATACCCCTTCGAATGTTTCAGGGAATCCAAAATAAGGAGCTCCTGTTTCGTTAAAAACGTCCTCGCTATTGCGGATTTTCAATAACATCTTAGCCCTATTATAATAATCAGCATCCGGATTGAAATATGTAGGAATGCCGACAAAATCAGCCACCAGAGGGATCGACTTATCCGCGAAGGAAGCTGTATTCATCGTATAGAGATATACCTGCTGGCACTTTCTGTAGCAAACTGAGCTTCTCCTTTATATGGTTGACCGTTGGTGATACCTTCAAAAGACATACCTGACAACTGCACCAACGTGCTTTCATAGGTATAGAAATTTGAATACAAAGAAATCAAGTCCACCTTACGAGGAGTCACGACATTATTCGAAGAAACTTTGGTGACACGGTCAAATTTGAAATCCTTCCCCGTAATTTTCAGCGCTCCGTTTTTGCGGGTCAACACCGTATTATCAATATTAATTTTTACGGAGTCACCTAGCTTGAAGTTCGTACTTTCATCATTAAAAGAAAATATCAAACCTGTTACCGTACCACGGAAGGTATTCTGTACGACAAGTTCATTTTTAGCAAAATTACCATTGTCAACATCGGAAATGACAATTCCTGCCAGCTCAAAAGCTCCTTCGAAATCTTCTTTCTTCAGAGGCACATCGTCTCCTATATGTAGGGCCTTAATATTCGCCATAGGCATGACAATACTAAGCACCCCTCCTGACTCGTATTCGTTTTTTCTACACGAAAACAACGTTACAAGCATCAATGCTAAAAGAAATATAATTTAAAAATCTGTTGTTCATCGTCTTAATTATTTGTTCCACCAAACTTTTGTTTTCATTATCATCTCCTCCCATCTGTTCTACGGCCTTTTGGTAGTTTTCACGGTTTAATGTCTGCACATTCACAGGATATTTCAGGCGCGTAGGCATTACGCCGTCATTATGTAATCCTTGACCTTTAGGCAAGGTTGGGAATCCTGTACGGCGATGCTCTATCCAGCTTTGGAAATCTGTGAAGAACAAGGCATAGTATTTTTGTAGGATGATACGTTCTAGTTTACGATCATCGTTGGTATAGGGATCCCAAGCTGCAGAAGTGGTAACGAAGTAGTTGGCCGGAACAGTTCCTCCCCCTAGTGGATATCCTGTAGGTCAGGTACCTTCTCCACGTTCACAATACTTGGAAGCATTAAAACAAGAGCCGCTCTTGGGTAACATCATGAACTATGGCGAACTAAAGCTTATCCTTGCTGAATGTGCGTTGAAAGGCTACATCGACGGTGATGTGGAGACCTTCTATAAGGATGGGGTGTCGGCAGGTATCACCCTGTGGGGAGGAACTGTTCCGGCCAACTACTTCGTTACCACTTCTGCAGCTTGGGATCCCTATACCAACGATGATCGTAAACTAGAACGTATCATCCTACAAAAATACTATGCCTTGTTCTTCACAGATTTCCAAAGCTGGATAGAGCATCGCCGTACAGGATTCCCAACCTTGCCTAAAGGTCAAGGATTACATAATGACGGCGTAATGCCTA
>NZ_JXAC01000139.1 GCF_000814685.1 Sphingobacterium sp. T2 | reverse complement strand
AGCGCGCGCTGGTGCGTGTATCTTCCGCCAAAATAATATCAGACTCTTTCAGGATGCGTATCGCACGAAAGGTCATATCCTCCAAATTGCGATAGGCGTTGGTATGTAAATAAGAGCATAGTACAAAGGTAAGTATTTTTGCTCTTTCTTTTGATGTCGAAAACAAGAGACAGAGTCAACAAAAAAGACTTAAACATAAAGTCTAAGTCTTTTGAGGAAAGTGTGATGGAAAAAATTCTTCTTGTATAGAACGGATAGCAACTCTATTGTGCTACGGGGGAATGTTAGTGTCGGAAAAAATAAGGATTTTATGGTTTCCCGTAATTTTTAATGGAATATCTAGGATAGTTTTGGCGACGAAATGAACCCTAGTAAATAAATATAAAAAATGAGAAGAAAGTCGATTGTTTCTTTATGTTTAGGAACGGCATTATTTAGTGGTTGTGCCTCAATTGTAAGTAAAACTAACTGGCCTATTATTGTGAACAGCACACCTTCGGAAGCTAAGATTAAGATTACGGATGAAAAAGGTTTTGAAGTGTATTCGGGTATTACGCCTGCTTCCTTAAAACTTAAGTCCGGAAACGGCTTCTTTAAGAAGGCGATTTATCAGGTACGATTTGAAAAGGAAGGGTATGAGACTAAAGTCATTACGATTAATTCGAAGCTGAATGGCTGGTATTTTGGAAACATACTTCTGGGAGGATTAATAGGAATGCTTATCGTAGATCCTGCGACAGGAGCCATGTATAAAATTGAAGATGAAAATATTAATCAGAGTCTGGTAAAGAAATCGGAAGGCAATCTTAATGCCGGACAAAAGCTGATTATTATGGACATCAATGATGTAGATGCAGAGATGCGAGCGGCGTTAGTAAAAATCGATTAAATAATCTCTTCAAGTTGAGTTTATTATATAAGCATTTCGTTTTTGAAGTGCTTATTTTTTAAGTTTTTTTTCATATATAGTTTCTTATCTTTGTCCTCATAAACTCAAAAAAGTATGTTGCAGTTAAATTATATCCGTGAAAACAGGGATACAGTCATCGAAAGATTGGCTGTAAAGAACTTTAAAGATGTAGCTTTGGTTGATGAGATCATCAGTCTAGATGAGCAGCGCCGCAAAATTCAAAATGAGTCGGATTCCATCGCTGCGGAGGCTAATGCTTCGGCTAAACAAATTGGGGATCTGATGCGTCAAGGTAAGAAGGAAGAAGCGGAAGCAATCAAAGCGAAGTCGTCCGGATATAAGGAGAAAATAAAGCAGCTGACCGAACAGCTTTCCGAAGTAGAGAAGCAGCTAAACGACAAGATTGTCTTGTTGCCTAACCTGCCGCACACTTCGGTGCCTAAAGGTTTGACAGCGGAAGACAACGAGGTAGTATTGACTCATGGCGAGATTCCAACACTGTCAGAAAGCAAGTTGCCACACTGGGAGCTGTTGACCAAATACGATATCGTTGATTTGGAGTTGGGCGTAAAAGTTACGGGAGCTGGATTCCCTGTTTATAAAGGTAAGGGGGCTCGTCTACAGCGTGCTTTGATAAACTTTTTCTTAGATGAGGCCGCAAAGGCGGGCTATACCGAAGTGCAAGTGCCGGTAGTGGTAAATGAGGCGTCAGCTTTCGCAACAGGCCAGCTGCCGGACAAAGAGGGGCAGATGTACCACGTCACTAACGACGACCTCTATCTGATCCCTACGGCGGAAGTTCCGGTAACCAACCTGTATCGTGACGTAATCCTTAAGGAAGAACAATTTCCTGTCAAGCATTGTGCTTATACACCTTGTTTCCGCCGTGAGGCCGGCTCTTATGGAGCGCATGTACGTGGATTGAACCGCCTTCATCAGTTCGATAAGGTTGAGGCCGTTCAGATTGTGCATCCGGATAAGTCATACGAAGTGCTGGAAGAGATGAGCCAGTATGTGCAGGGGCTATTGCAGAAATTGGAACTGCCATATCGTGTGCTGCGTCTTTGCGGGGGTGACATGAGCTTCACGTCGGCCTTGACCTATGATATGGAAGTATTTTCGGCAGCGCAGGAGCGTTGGCTGGAGGTATCTTCGGTATCCAACTTCGAAACGTTCCAATCCAATCGTCTAAAGGTACGTTTCAGAAATGCAGAAGGCAAGATGCAGCTGGCACATACCTTGAACGGCTCTGCCTTGGCTTTGCCACGTATCGTCGCTGCAATCTTGGAAAACAACCAGTCGGAAAAGGGAATTAAGATTCCTGCTGCATTGGTGCGTTACACAGGATTTGAGTATATAGACTAAGAAGTACATTTCAAGATAATAGATAAAAAAAGGTGATTAGCGTATAATCACCTTTTTATTTGTCTTTATTTTTCTGCTTGTTCTTTCCACTGCTGTGCGAAGATTGTCTGG
>NZ_JXAC01000138.1 GCF_000814685.1 Sphingobacterium sp. T2 | reverse complement strand
TTTAGACCTGCTCCACCTACCTTTCAGCGATTTGAACCAAATCAAATCTTTGCCCGGTCGATCATTTGAAATTGCCACCCAAATTGAACCGACCGAATCATTATGACCTACCTTCCCGGAAAGCCGAAAAMCGGAAAAAATCAAWTAGCTTTCATACTGCGCATTTTTGTATTACCTAATAAAGCAAATCTAAGAAAGTTATACAAAATGCGCAATGGATAAAATCGCACAACCATAAAGTGAAGCCCCTTACAAACAAATATTTATGGCAAAACAGAGAATTATTGGTTTTTTTTGTAAAGAAGATTATTGAGTATATTTGAGAGTTGTGTGCAATTATAAAACCGAGAGTACAAAAAATGAAAAAACTATTCTTATCTTCTTCTTTTTGTGACGTAGCAAAATATCTTACTGATTTTTGTGGAGAAGAACTTAAGGGTAAAACAGTCACTTTCATTCCTACTGCAAGTCTTGTTGAAGAATACGCTGGCTATGTCGAAAATGATAAAAATGCGTTTATTGAACTTGGAATATTTGTAGATGTATTAAATATTGAGCAAAAAACTGAAAAAGAAATTGCTCAAATATTATCCCAAAACGATTTTATTTATGTTTCAGGAGGAAACACATTTTATTTACTTCAAGAACTCAAAAAATCTAAAGCAGACAAGCTAATTTCTGAGCAAATTAAAAATGGAAAGATGTATATTGGAGCCTCAGCTGGAAGTGTTATTCTGTCAAAAAACATTGAATATATTGAGCAAGTTGATGACAAAACAAAAGCAGCAGAACTAAAAAATTATTCAGGTTTAGGTCTTATTGATTTTTACCCTTTACCACATTATGGCAACGAACCATTTGCTGAACACATTGAAAATATTTACAAAGAATACCATAATAAAATCCCATTAATTCCGATTAGCAATTCACAAGTAATAGAATTTAAGAATAATGAAAAAACTAATAAAAGGGTAAATAAAATAAAAATAACTGCACACAACAAGGTATTGCCAAAAGCGAGGCTGAACGGCTTCGAATGAACTTTTTACTAAATTTAAACTGTGGTATTTCTATTGGGCGACAGTGCTAAAATCCCCGCCTTCGCCAAGTCGCAAAACGTTAGCTGCAAGGTAAAACAACGACACACTAAGAAAAATGAACAATATCGACACGACAATAGAAAAACTTAAAGCAAGTCCTCTATTTTATCTTTTCCTTTCTTCAAGAGAGTTATTCCACTCAAATTTTTGGTTTTGGTTATCGACTTTAAATAAAATTGAAACGGCAAAACTTTTTAGTGACAAGTCAATAACTAACGACATCACTTTCAAACGAGAACACAACCAAAGTAACGGAGAATTCAAAGCTAGTGTTGACTTGTATGTGGAAGACAAAATTGTAATAGAAAATAAGGTTAAAGATTTTCCAACGTCATCACAACTTGAACGAATTAAACAATCATTTGGAAAATCTGATATTGATTTTGTGCTAACAACTTTATTTTGGACAAATGACTTGTCATTTGAAGGTTGGATTGTCAAAACGTATAGAACTATTTCTGAATCTATTGAGCCTAGCAAATTCACTAATGACCCTTACTACCAAAACTTAATATCGGACTACAAACAGTTTACATTTAATTTATCCGAATTATCGGAACAGTTGGAAATAAGACAGGAATACGATTTTGCAATTTCATTAAACAAAGTTTTATACGGAAAACTAAACGAAATAAAACTTTGGGAAGGCTATCAGAAATTACGAGCAAGTCACTTACTAATCCATTTTTCCAAATCAAACACTCATAACGTATCAACAGCATACAGCATCAACAATCAAAAAGCAACCATTGACTTTGTTATAGACTTACAAGACGGCTATAAGTTAGGAGTTCAAATTGAGGATATACAATACAGAAAATTCGTAATTGGAAAGAAAGCAGGAAAATTCGCAGAAAATTTAATTGGAAATAACTTGTTCCTAAACAATACATTTTCAGGTAGAGGAAAGAAGCCCTACCTAAACTATGGTGATTCTTTTAAGTATCAATATGAAAAAATTGAAAGATTAACTTTTAATGACTTGTTTGAAAAAATAAACAATGACATTCAAAACATTATTGACGAAATTGACAACATTAGAGGACAAATACCCAGCAGCTAACAGCCGTTTGCCGCAATGGGGGCTGACGTGGTTAAATCAAGTGCAGTGCTTCTATCAAAGTTTGTGCTTGGTTGACAGTGACGTTCTCCGAAATCCGCCACTGCGCCAAGCGCCAAAACGTTGGTGGCAAGTGTAAAACGAACGAAACATAAACAAAATAACGTAATGACTAATACAGAATTTAAGAAGAAAATAGCAGAGACTACAGACCCAGATTGGTTTAAGAACATTTCTGTGACTTTCAATTTTAATTACGTTGGTGTGAATCAAAAAGTAGTTGGCTTGACTGCAATTTATGAATATATAAATCAACAAATTGACGGCTGGAATAAAATTGAAACGTCTTTACCAAGAGAACTGGAAAATTCTAAGACATATTTCAACCAATTAAAAGCTTCTATAATTCAATTTCTTAATAATTATCACAATCAAGCTGGCAGCAATTTGACAAGTTATTGGAGAAATGTGCAAAGACTTTTTACTAGCACAAATAATTTCCCATTACCATACAATATTCCTGAGACAGAATTCTTAATAAAGGTTCATAAGGAAAGCCCACGATATTTTCAAGGTGCATATATTTTTCTCATTGGTAATAATTTTAATATCAATAATAAAGATTCATTTTTTGGAGCATTGTTGGCCTATGAATTTAGCCAAAAAGATACTTCTGAAATTGTTGAAAGAAGAAATGCTGAAAAATCATCAATTTCAAAAATCCGTAACGACTTTCAAAAGTATTTATCTGAATCCGAAAAAGTCGTTGTTGACCATATCAAAAACGCAAATGATAAATATGAAGAGTTTATAAAGAAAATTGACGAACTAAAGGCTGAAAAAGACTCGCAATTCAGCACTTGGTTTGACGATATTAAAACAACGAAATGGCAAAATTGGTATGACCCAACAACACAAAGAGTAAAAGAACTAGAAGAAACTTATCGTGAAAAACTGAAACTTGAAGAACCAGCTAAATATTGGAACGACAGAGCAAATAAATTGAAAACACAAGGATGGATAGCACTTACACTTATAATTGTCCTTGTTGGTATCACCTGTTGGTCTTTGGCAGAAATACTTTGGACAGCTCCAGAACAAATCTATAAATCTTGGTTTGGTAATGATAGAAGTGCAGCAATAAGATGGTCAATTATCTATATAACTTTGATTTCGTTTATTGCCTATGCTATTCGTGTTTTGACAAAATTTATGTTTAGCTCATTTCATTTATCTCGTGACTGTGAAGAAAGACATACTTTGACATATTTTTATTTGTCCTTGCTCAAAGACTCAAAAGTTGACGAAAAGGATAGACAAATTAATAATGCAATCACTTTTTAGCAGGGCAGAAACAGGACTTTTGAAAGATGATTCTTCACCAACAATGCCGAGTGAGACGATTGGAAAAATTATATCAAGACAATAGAACACCAGCCACCAACAGGCGTTTGGCTCAATGGCGGGTAAAGTGGTGAATTAAACATTCTCCCTCGCATCAACTTTTGTGGTGTATTGACAGTTTAGTGCTCCGAAATCCGCCACTGCGCCAAGCGCCAAAACGTTAGAAGCAACCCTAACAGACCGACAGTGCAACAATGAACAAACAGAAAAAAACACCAACCGCACAAATGGCACATTTGGTTTTGCCCCTCCCACAAGCCGACCCTTCAGCAAAACCAAAAGAGCCATTTTCTGCCAACGCACCAACGAGAATATTAACTTTGAAACCTATAAATTGAAATAAAAAGACAACATGTTTGAACAGACTTTTAAAAACATAGACGACATACTTTACAAGGACGCAGGGGCAGACAGCGAACTCGACTACATTGAACAAACTTCTTGGGTTTTGTTCTTGCGTTACCTTGACCAATTGGAAAGTGAAAAAGCAGACGAAGCTGCTTTGGAAGGAAGAGCGTATCAATACATTTTGGACGAGCAATTCCGTTGGCCTAATTGGGCAATGCCTAAAACAGCAGACGGAAAACTTGACCACCACAAAGCCATGACTGGACCTGACTTGGTTCAGTATGTCGATAATAAACTTTTCCCCTACTTGGCAAGTTTCAAACAAAAAGCCATCGACAACCCCAAAACGATTGAATATAAAATCGGGGAGATTTTCAGTGAGCTGAAAAACAAAGTAAAAAGCGGTTACAACCTGCGTGAAATTATAGAAATGGTGGACGAACTACCTTTTGGTAGTTCCAAGGACAAGCACGAACTCAGCCACTTGTACGAAACCAAAATCAAAAACATGGGCAATGCCGGACGCAATGGAGGTCAGTACTACACCCCACGTCCTTTGATTCGTGCCATGATTGAAGTGGTGAACCCACAGATTGGCGAAAAGGTCTATGATGCCGCATGTGGTAGTGCGGGCTTCTTGTGTGAAGCATACGCCTATATGTATGAGCGTATGGAGAAGACGACCAAAAATCTGAAAATCCTTCAGGAAGAAACCTTTTACGGAAAAGAGAAAAAGAACCTGGCCTACATCATTGGGGTGATGAATATGATTTTGCACGGCATCGAAGCGCCAAACATCATTCACACCAATACGCTGACGGAAAACATCAGAGACATTCAGGAGAAAGACCGTTACCACGTTATCCTAGCCAATCCTCCATTTGGCGGTAAGGAACGAAAAGAAGTACAACAAAACTTCGATATCAAAACCAGCGAAACCGCTTTTTTATTCTTACAGCATTTTATCAAAAGTCTGAAAGCAGGCGGACGAGCAGGTATCGTTATCAAGAACACATTTTTGAGCAATACCGACAATGCGTCTATTTCATTGCGCAAGTATTTATTGGAAAGCTGCAACCTGCACACCATTTTGGATATGCCGGGAGGGACATTCTTGGGGGCAGGTGTAAAAACGGTAGTCTTGTTTTTCACCAAAGGCGAACCGACCCAAAAAATCTGGTATTACCAGCTCGACCCGGGTAGAACCTTAGGCAAAACCAACCCGCTCAACGATGCGGATATGCAGGAATTCATACAACTGCAAAAGGAAAAGACCGTTTCTGAGAAAAGCTGGATAATCGACATTGCAGACATAGACACGAGCACCTACGACCTCAGTGTGAAAAATCCCAATAAGAAAGAGGAAGTCAAGCTCCGCTCACCACAGGAGATTTTAGCAGAAATGGAGATGCTCGATAAAGAAGCCGAAAATGTCCGAACCATGATTAGTAGGATTATTGGATTGCATGATTGATTGATTTATTTAAGAATGCTTGTTAATTCAGTAGTGATGAAAGAACAAGAGCTTACACATAAAATCATTGGGGCGGCTATGGAAGTGCATAAGCACTTAGGCAATGGCTTTCAAGAAGTTATTTATCAACGAGCCTTAGCCATTGAGATGCAAATGCAAAATATCCATTTCGTTAGGGAGCAAGAAATGCCATTACAGTACAAAGGCTATGATGTGGGAACCAGGCGGGTTGATTTTTTTGTGGAAGACAAAATAATGGTGGAGATAAAAGCGGTTATCAATTTAGAAGATGTGCATATGGCTCAGGCTATGAACTATTTGGAAGCATACAATTTAGAAATCGGACTTTTAATAAATTTTGGAGCGAAAAGCTTACAGTTTAAAAGAGTTCACAATAACAAAAAGTCTTGAATCATAAGTAAAGTCTTGAACCATGATTCAAAAGAATTAAAGAATTACCATGATTAAAAAAAAAGTACAAAATATAAAATCAAGCCATCAAGCGAATCTTGAAAATCAAGGTTCAGACAATATGAAGCAAGGTTGGGAAATAAAGAAGTTGGGGGAAGTCTGCGAAATGTATCAGCCCAAAACTATTTCAACAAAGGAAATGGTTGATGATGGACAGTATCCTGTATTTGGAGCTAATGGAATTATTGGGAAATATGATAAATACAATCACGAAGAACCTCAATTACTAATTACTTGTAGGGGTGCAACTTGTGGTTCTGTGAATATTAGCGAACCTAAATCTTGGATAAATGGTAACGCTATGGTTGTTAGACCCAAAGACCATACTATTGATTTGAAGTTTTTAGAATACTTGTTTCGTGGTGGTGTTGATTTGTCAAGAACGATTACAGGTGCAGCACAGCCACAAATCACAAGGCAATCGTTAAACCCGATAGAAATTTCTTACCCGAAATCTCTCCACGAACAACAACGCATTGTTTCCATTTTAGATAAAGCCTTTGCCGCCATTGAAAAGGCAAAAGCCAATGCCGAACAAAACCTCAAAAACGCCAAAGAACTTTTTGAAAGTTATTTGCAGGAGGTGTTTGACCCTTCGACACGCTCAGGGCAAGGAAAAAAAGGTGATGGTTGGGAAGTTAGAACTTTAGGTGAATTATGTGTTTTCACTCAAGGTATTCAAAGAGATGTAAAACTTCAAAGTGAAACAAAAGGTGAAAATCAAGTGAGATTTTTAAGAATTGTTGATTACACTCAAGGTAATGAACCCCCAAGGTATATTGATTTTCCAGGCGAAAAGTATATTTTAAACACTGATGACGTAGCACTTGTAAGATATGGCGCATCAACTGGGTTCGTTTGTCGTGGTTTGGAAGGAGCTTTGGCAAACAATTTATTCAGAGTTATTCCCAAATCAACGGGTAAACTTACAAATGATTTTTTATTCATTTTTCTTCGCTCACCACTATTCCAAAATGCCATTAAAGCAACAATGAATGGTGCAGCAATGCCCGCAATAAGTTTTAGTTTAATTGAAGGAATACCTTTTCCACTACCACCACTCGAAGAACAACAAACCATCGTCCGTCAATTAGATGCACTGCGAGCTGAAACTCAAAAATTGGAAGCGCTGTATCAGAAAAAAATTGATAATTTGGAGGAGTTGAAAAAGAGCATTTTACAGAAGGCTTTCTCAGGTGAATTGTAAACTGAAAATAGATTAGAATATGTATCAAGACAATCAATATATCATTCGTAATGGTCTATTTTGGCCTGAAATTATAAGAAAAGATGTCCCAAAATCAGGTACGACATTACAGCCAATTTTTGAAGCATTTACGAACTCGATTGAAGCTATTAGAGATAAGCAAAAAATTGATACAAATCATAAGGGAGAAATAATAATTAAAATTTTCGCGTCTGAAACTACCATTCCTGAAAGCTATAGTTTTTCAAGTTTGTCTATTATTGATAATGGAATTGGATTTAACGAGGAACAGTTTGAACGGTTTAATACCTTCAGAGATAATAGAAAAAACTATAAAAACTTAGGATCGGGTAGAATTCAATATGTTCATTTTTTTGATTCAACAAGGATTGAAAGCATTTTTGAGCAAGGTGGTGAATTCTTTGAGAGAGAATTTATCGTATCGAAGAAGCACGAATTTATTAAGCATAATGCTTTGGTAAAACATATCTCTTGCAAAAAGAGTAGTTCATGCATTACTGGCACCACAATAACTTTCAATTCACTTTTGGAAAATAGTAAGGTATATGATGAGTTAACTGACAAGATTTTGAAGAAAAAACTTCTCGAAAAATATATTCATTATTTCTGCTACAATAAAACAAAACTCCCAGAAATTAAAATAGAGTTTTATGTTCAATCAGAATTGAAAGATAAATCAACTATTTCTCAATCTGATATACCAAACATTGAATAAAACAAAAACTATTACAAATAAAATATTCAAAAAAAACCACTAATGGAATAGCCAAAACTGATAAGGCAGAAGACTTTATTATCGATGCTTTCAAAATTTCCAAAAACCTATTAAAAGAAAACAAGTTAAACTTAGTCTCGAAAGGCGAAGTAATTGAAGAATCTAATGTGACACTACAAAGCCTCGCTGCGAACGATATAGTAAAAGGAAAATAAATACATTGTTTTTAGTATACGAGTTAATTTTATTGAATGAAAGAGATAACTAAATTTAAGAGGCGTTTTAAATATTCCAACTAAAGAATCATTTGAGAAAGAATTATTTTCAAATCAAGAAGAAATACTCATTGAAGATATTCAGGAAGAAGTAAACAGTTCAATTAATGAAATGTATCCTGAAATCGAAGAGGTAAAGCAAAAGCATCAAGAAGATTTTGCAAAACTAAAAGAAATGTTTTTGCTTGATGACAATACTGCAAGGGAAATATCTGTTTCAATTAATGATAGTGAAACAGATATTTTGAAAAAATTTTATGAAGCAGAAGCTAAAAAGGCAGCTTCAATGGATGCAGCCATCAAGAAATCCGTTGACAAAGTAGAAAATTTAGATCCCACCGAGCCAACATATCAGGAAGAATTAAAAAAAGCTGTAGACGAACTTGTAAAAACAATACCACTTCAAAATAAAAGAGCATTAACTCATTATGTTGCGAGGAGAAAACTTGTTCTTGAACTTTTTCAGAAGATTCTTGATAGTGAAACGAACAAGCTGAAAAATGGTGGAAGAATTGACGAGGATGTATTACACAATCTTATATTTCAGCAAAGTACAAATGACCCAATGAATAGCGACCTTTGGTTGGTTAATGAGGAATACATTTATTTCAAAGGGATTTCAGAAGGACTTTTAGGTCAAATAGAATTTGAAGGCACAAAAATTCTGAAAGAAAACCTTACAGTGGAGGAAGAAGAGTACAGAAAAAAGCAAGGTGGTGATGCAAAATTAAAACGCACAGACATTTTACTTTTTCCCGCTGAAGCCAAGTGTATAATAATTGAGTTAAAGGCTCCTGAAGAAAACATTTCAGATCATTTAAATCAAATTAATAGATATGCTTCCTTAATAAATAACCTATCTATAGATACACTTAAGTTCAATACTTTTTATGGATATTTAATTGGTGAAAGCATTGACCCAGATGATGTAATTGACAATGATTCAGATTTTATAAATGCTCCGAACCTGGGTTATATATATAGACCATATAAAAGAATTGTCGGGAAATTTGGAAGGAAAGATGGGTCGCTTTACACTGAAATTATCAAGTATTCGACATTATTAGAAAGAGCAAAGTTGAGAAACAAAATCTTTATAGATAAACTAAAATGAACGAAACCGAAACCAGAGCAGAATTTATAGACCCTGCCTTAAAGGCTGCAGGATGGGGCGTTGTAGAAGGAAGTCGCATCCGTATGGACTTTCCGATCAACAAAGGTCGTTTAATTGGTCACGGGCAACGTTCCCGCCCGGACAAAGCCGACTATGTATTGCAATACAAAAACAGAAACCTGGCGGTTATAGAAGCCAAGTCGCGTGATAAGCACTACACAGAAGGGGTTGCACAGGCTAAAAGTTATGCGGAAAGGTTAAAGGTTAGGTTTACGTTCAGCACCAATGGTTTACAGATCTACCGCATCGATATGCAGGAAGGACAGGAAGGAGAAGTATCTTCCTATCCTACGCCCGATGAATTGTGGGAAATGACTTTTGGGGAAGAAAACCAAAGCAAACCCCAAACAGCCTATTGGCGCGATAAGTTACTTTCCATCCCGTTTGAAGACCGTGGCGGTACCTGGCAACCACGATATTATCAGGAAAATGCTATTACAAAAGTTTTGGAAGCCGTTGCTGACGGCAGACAACGTATATTATTAACCCTCGCCACAGGAACAGGAAAAACTGCCATTGCCTTTCAGATAGCTTGGAAATTGTTTCACGCAAAATGGAACATCCAGAAAGACGGCCAAAGAAGCCCAAGAATTTTATTCTTAGCCGATAGAAATATTTTGGCCGATCAGGCATTCAACGCTTTTTCTGCATTTGAAGAAGATGCGTTAGTGCGCATCAGTCCAAGTGATATCAAGAAAAAAGGCAGAGTGCCGAAAAACGGAAGTGTGTTTTTTACCATTTTCCAAACCTTTATGAGCGGGCCAAACGATACCCCTTATTTTGGCGAATACCCAAAAGACTTTTTTGATTTCATCATTATCGACGAGTGCCACCGTGGCGGAGCCAATGACGAAAGCAGCTGGCGTGCCATTATGGAATATTTCAGCCCTGCCGTTCAGCTTGGTTTGACGGCAACGCCCAAACGAACCATCAACGCCGATACCTACAACTACTTTGGAGAACCGGTTTATGTGTACTCACTCAAAGAAGGAATCAATGACGGATTCCTAACGCCTTTTAAAGTCAAACAAATTGACACCACCATCGATGAATATATATTCACCCCTGACGATACCGTATTGGAAGGCGAAATCGAAGAAGGCAAACGATACACCGAAGCGGAAATGAACCGCATCATCGAGATTAAGGAACGAGAAGAGTATCGGGTAAAGATATTTATGAGCCTAATAAACCAAAACGAAAAGACTTTGGTTTTCTGCGCTACACAATTACACGCTTTGGCAGTTCGGGATTTGATTAATCAATATGCTACGTCTAAAAACCCTAATTACTGCCACAGAGTTACGGCACATGACGGAAAATTGGGGGAACAACATTTAAGAGATTTTCAGGACAACGAGAAAAGCATTCCGACCATTCTCACCACTTCACAGAAGTTAAGTACAGGAGTAGATGCTCCCGAGGTGAGAAACATTGTTTTACTTCGTCCTGTGAACTCCATGATTGAGTTTAAACAAATCATTGGACGTGGAACAAGATTGTTTGAAGGAAAAGATTACTTCACAATTTATGACTTTGTAAAAGCACATCATCATTTCAGCGACCCTGAATGGGACGGAGAACCCGAAGAACCTGAAACACCCACACCAAGACCTCAGCCACAACCTTGTGATGTTTGCGGAAACAGACCTTGCATATGTGCTCAAGAACCACCGCCCGAACCTTGTCCTGTTTGTGGCTACTCTTATTGTCGTTGCGACAATCCACCAAGACGAATGATAAAAGTGAAATTGGCAGATGGAAAGGTGCGTCAGTTTCAGCACATGATTAGTACATCTTTTTGGAGTCCGGAAGGCAGACCGATATCGGCTGCAGAATTTCTGGAATCCATTTATGGAACATTGCCTGAATTGTTCAAAAATGAAGATGAATTAAGAGAAATATGGAGTAAACCCGACACGAAGAAAAAAACTGCTAGAGGAACTTTCTGAAAAGGGTTTTACTAAGCAACAGTTGACAGAATTTCAAAAATTACTAAATGCCGAAAACAGCGACTTGTATGATGTACTGGCATATATCGCTTTCAATTCCAATATTTTGGAACGTAAAGACAGAGCTGAACGGGCTAAAATTTACTTGAACAACTACGACCTTAAGCAACAAGAGTTTTTAAACTTCGTTTTAAATCAGTATGTAAAACAAGGTGTTGACGAACTGGATGAAACCAAAATCGGTGATTTGCTTGTATTGAAATATCACGCAATTGCAGACGCTAAAAAAGAACTTGGCGACATTGCAACAATCAGAAACACGTTTATCGGTTTCCAGATTTATTTGTATGACAAAAGAGTAGCGATATGACAAAGACAATGCACATATCAGCCAACCCTTCGCAGCCATGCACATTTGCAAGCCGCACAAGCCAACGCACAGACCAAAGCTTGCAAAAGAGCATGTCTGCCCCAACGCACGGACGAAGAAAAAGCACGGGCATACAACATTGTATAAGAGCAATAGCGGGTGAAGTGGTAAAATCAAGGTCTGTACATTTAATAAACTTTGGTGGTGGCGGACAGTGAATCGCCTTGAAATCCGCTACTGCTCTTATACTTGACCGTTAGCTGTAATCTTAAAAAAATATTGCGTTAAAAATGGAATCAATTATAATTACTGAAGTTAGACCTGATGAAATACAAGATTTACAAAGAATTTGCAAACTAACATTCTCAGAAACTTTTTCAGCGTCAAATTCTGAAAATGATATGAATAATTATCTCAGCGAAAATTTTTCTCTTGAGAAAATTACAACAGAATTTAATGATAAAAATTCACTATTCTATTTCGCGAAAGAAGGAGCAAATATTTTGGGCTATTTAAAATTAAATTTTGGAGATGCGCAAACAGAATTGAGAGACCCAAAAGCTCTTGAAATTGAGAGAATTTACGTTTTAAAAGAATTTCACGGAAAAAAAGTTGGACAACTTCTATTCGAAAAAGCGTTGAAAATAGCAGAAGAGAAAAAGGTTGATTATGTTTGGTTAGGAGTTTGGGAAGAAAATCTTAGAGCAATTAATTTTTATAAGAAAAATGGATTTGAAGAGTTTGATAAACATATTTTCAAACTTGGAAATGATGAACAAACAGACATTATGATGAAACTAAAACTAACGAATTAAACAACGCAAAAAAGGCAGCCGCTAACACGGGTTTTGCGTCAGGCGGGCTGATGTGTAAACTTGGGCTTTTTGTTATAAATTTGGCATTGGTGCAAGGCTGAACTTTTTTGCAATAAATCCCGCCCGAACGCCAAGCCCCGAAACGTTAGCAACAAGCTAAAAAAGCTCAACTAAAATGAATCCTAATGAAAAAAATAAAATCCATTATATAGAACGGCTCAATAAAGTTTTTGATTATATAGACGAAAACATTGATGCTCAATTAAACCTTGACGACTTGGCTAAGGTATCCTGTAAGCTTCCCCGAAAAAAAGACTGTTAGAGAATAGAAAATGATTGATAACTTTAACAGTATATTATGAAAGGTAAACGATTCAGACCGGAGCAGATCAGTAAGATCCTTAAAGAGTTCGAGGGAGGGAAAAGCGTTCAGGAAATCACTCGCGAACATGGTGTCAGTCCTGCCTCCTTTTACAAATGGCGACAGCGATACGGTGGCCTTGACGGCAGCGAGCTAAAGCGGGTGAAGGAACTGGAAGAGGAGAACCGCAAGCTTAAGCGGATGTACGCGGAGCTTGCCCTGGACTTAGAGGCGGCCAAGGAGGTGATCGCAAAAAAGCTTTGAAGCCCTGCCAGAAGAAACAGATTGCTCAGGAATTGATGGAGTCAGGGAAAGGCATCAGCAGGGCGTGCCGGGTGTTGGGATTGAGCAAGACCTGTTACTATTATGTCAGTACACGCGATGATAGCCAGGTGGAGTCCGCTTTAAGAAAGAAGGCGGAAGATTTTCCGCGTGAGGGTTTCTGGAAAGCGTTCAGGAGATTGCGCCGGGAAGGCCATTGCTGGAACCACAAGCGCGTCCACCGGGTATACAAGCTCATTGGACTGAACATCAGGAGGAAAGCAAAGCGGCGATTGCCTCAAAGGGTAAAACAGCCCCTGACCAAGCCCATGTTGCCCAATGATACCTGGTCGGTGGACTTTATGAGCGACGCACTGAGCAATGGCCGCAGATTCCGTTCTTTCAACGTGATGGACGATTTCAACAGGGAAGCACTGCATATCGAAGTGGATTATTCCCTGCGCAGTTCGCGGGTGGTTTGGGTGCTGAACCATCTGATTAAACGTAGGGGCAAGCCCGGGAAAATCAGAATGGACAACGGCCCGGAGTTCATATCCCAGCTTTTAAGGGAATGGAGTGTGGTCAACGGCATA
>NZ_JXAC01000137.1 GCF_000814685.1 Sphingobacterium sp. T2 | reverse complement strand
TCTTCTGTCTACAATAATATGAAAATCCAGAAGTAATATTTCTTTGTAATCTTTTTCGCTTAAACTGCTCTCTTATCTGCGTTTCAAATTTTTTATTGCGATGGAGCACGATACAGATGGCCTGCTCAAAATATGAGGGCAACTGCCCAAGGAACGTCGTAATCAAAGGGTAAGAACCTGCAGATCCTCCAACCAGTATGATTTCCTTCGCAATAGACATTATTTTATTTTTTGATAAATGTTATTTCTTTTGTCAATGACTTTAAATTTCTCTTTGATATCTTGGGCGTACAGACTTTCTTTGGCTCCCAAACATAAGAAGCCGAACAGGCTTAAAGACTCGTAAAAGAGGTTAAGGACTTTTTTCTGTAGCTCTCTATCGAAATAGATCATCACATTGCGACAGAGTATCAGTTGAAATTCGTTGAATACGTGATCGGTCACAAGATTATGGGTAGAGAACAGAATTTTATCTCGGTATTCTTTATTGATGATGACGGCATCATACATGGCCGTGTAATGACTGGAAAAATCACTTGCCAGTTCTGTTTGTAAGTAATTTTCAGTGTAGGACTGGATTTTCCGTGTACTATACACACCTTTGCGGGCAATGTCCAACGCCTTTTGGCTGACGTCCGTGGCGTAGATGAAACTTCGTTGAAGAAGGTTGGAGTCTTTTAGCATTATGGCCGTAGAATATGCCTCTTCACCGGTGGCGCACCCAGCACTCCACACCCGAATCTGAGGAAAAGTCTCTATGTAAGGAAAGACATTTTTTCTAAGCGACACAAAAAATTGTGGGTCACGGAACATTTCCGTTACATTCACCACTATTTCCTGGATAAAGTAATTGTCGAAATCTTTGACATTCACAATTGCATTTTTGAGATCTACAAGATCCATTTTCTCCACTTGAAGGAATCTTTCTACTCTTCTTTTCAGGGAGGATTTGGAGTAGCCTGAAAGGTCATACTCCGTAACATTTTTTAAAAGTATAAATAATATCTTCTAGATCTTGGAATTGTATAAGTGGATTTGAATTTAGCCCAACCATACCTGCATCAACGAAGTTAGTTTATCAATATCTATAGGTTTGCTCACATAATCGTTGGCCCCTATTTGTATAGATTTCTCCCGGTCGCCTTTCATAGCCTTTGCTGTAACAGTTATAATAGGTAAATCCTTGTAATTTAACACGTTGCGTATGTGCTGAATGGCCTCGTAGCCATCCATCTCCGGCATCATGATGTCCATAAGTACGATGTCGATCTTATGGTCCGGATTTTTTAGAATTTCTATTGCTTCTTTGCCGTTATTAGCTACCTCAATATGCATATTGTAGCTTTGTAGGCTTGTCGATAACGCAAAGACATTACGCATGTCGTCATCTGCAATCAGGACACGTTTGCCATTGAGGTTGTTGGTATGTATTACAGTAGGTATTTCCGCTTTGTGTATAATGTTATTTTCCTGTTGTAGTTTGTTTAAAAACAGGTTCACTTCATCGATTAGCCGGTCACTGGATTTGTCAGACTTTAGAATAGTTGCCCTAGCGTCTGCTAGGATTTTGTCATATTGGTCTTTAGGAAGCTCATATGCCGTATTGATGATAATAGGAATTTTTGATAGTTCCTTATTTTCTTTGATACGTTCTATAAGCTCAAGACCGTTGCCGTCCGGCAGACTTAAGTCTAGGATGATGCAGTCAATGTTGTTTTCCTCGTTGAGTTTGTTCCATGCAGAATTCAACGAGAAGGTCTGTATGACATTGATATTTTGGCTAGCAAATGAATTTTTGATGTGGTCGCTTTGAAGCTCTTGGTCTTCCACCAGCAATATTTTCTTCACGGAGCTGCTTAGGTTGAGGTTTATATCTTCGAAGGTTTTCTGTATAGCCTTTTCCGTTACAGGCTTGTGCATGAAGCCTATGGCTCCTTTTTCTAGGAAATTCTTTTTTAGAGAATGTAGCTGCAGACATCATGTGTATAGGGATGTGTTTGGTTGCCGGCTCTTCTTTTAGTGTGCGTAATACCTCCCATCCATCGACAATAGGAAGCATGACATCGAGGATGATGGCACTTGGAAGTTCGGTTTTTGCTATTTCTATCCCTTTGGCACCGTCGTGTGCCAACATAACTGAAAATCCATAGTTTTCTGCAAAGCCTTTAAGAATATCGGCAAAATTCACATCATCTTCAATAATCAAAATAGTTTTCTGCTGAAGTATGGAAGTTTCTGCCAATCTTGCTATTTCTTCTTTTATAGGTTTCTCCGGCTGAGATGATACACTAAGCTCTTCTTCATTTTGAGGCGCTGATATGGTCTCAAGAGGTTTTGTAGCCGCTTCCTGCAAAGGTAGGATTAGGGTGAACTTACTGCCTTTTCCTACTTCACTTTCAAGCATTATACGTCCTCCCAAGAGACTGGCTAGTTCTTTACTGATGGAAAGTCCTAGTCCTGTGCCTCCGTATTTACGGCTGGTGGAGCCATCTTCTTGGCGGAATGCTTCAAATATTAAATCCTGCTTATCTTTTGAAATACCTTTGCCGGTATCTATGACATCGAAATACAGGTTGTTTGATTGAAGCTGTATGTCCAGACGCACTTCTCCGCCGGGCTCGGTAAATTTGAAGGCATTGGAAAGGAAGTTTTTTATGACCTGTTGCAGACGATATTCGTCGGAAAGGAAGGTTTTAGGTACCTTCTTGGCAATAGAAGTCCTAAAAGTGATGTTCTTATCTTCTGCAATGGCTCTAAAGAGCTCTTGGAGCTCTTTGACAAAAAGCTCTGCTTCAATCTCGCTTATGTTTAGTTCAATATGACCTGCTTCAATCTTCGCCAAATCGAGAAGCTGATTAATCAGCTGGAGGAGGTCTGAACCCGCATCATGGATAACTTGGGCATACTTGATCTGTTCTTCATTGAGATTATGCTGCTTGTTATCCTGAAGCAGCTTTGCCAAAATCAAAATACTGTTTAGTGGTGTACGCAGTTCGTGGCTCATGTTGGCCATGAATTCCGATTTATACTTGCTGGCCTGCTCTACTTCTTTGATTTTTTGTTCTATTAGCTGTTGAGCCTGATGTAGCTCTTGATTTCTGAGTTCCAGCTCCTCGGCTTTGCGGTTAAGCTCCTGATTGGTTTGGGTAAGTTCTTCCTGTTGTACGCGAAGCTCTTCTTCCGACGATTCCAGTAGGTTAGTCTTTTGTACAAGTTCTTCGTTGGTGATACGCAATTCTTCCTGCTGTGCTTCTAGCTCTTCGTGTTGTACCTGCGCTTCCTCGAGAAGGTGTCTCACCATACGGTGGTTTTGTCCGAAACGGATGCGTGTTGCTAGGTTACGGTTCGCCCTGCGGAAGAAATCCCTATATCGGATAAGATCTTCTTCTTTGCAGTCCAAAGCCACTTCTATTACTCCTATAACTTCATCTTCATAGGATAGAGGGTTGATAAAGACGAACAAATCGTTTCGTGTAATGAAGTTGGAAAGTCCATTCGTCTGGTCATCTTTATCTATTTTCTTGAAGTAAATTTCATTTGTCGCAGCTACCTGACCCAATATCTGTTCGCCGAAGGTAAATTTTTCTATTTTATGTGTGGTAAGTCCTATGCCTTCATACAGTTCAAAGATGTCGGAATTGTCCTTTCGGAAGTAAATGGCTAAAGCATGAAGTGGGAAAGTCTGCTTGACAAAATTTTTTATGATTTGGGCAATTTCACGTTCGTCGTCAACACCGCTTATTTCTTCAATGAGGGCATTGTTTTTCTCTAAAATCCAATTGTATTCATCGATTTTCTTTTGGGCTTCTACAAAGTCCTGGTTGATTTTTTTTAGTTCACGTCTGGATTTCCTTAATGTTTTCAAGGATTGATATACGAGGTAATAAGTGAATAGAATAGTGAAGAATGACAGGATAATCAGAGAAAGAGTAATGTTGCGGACACGATCTAAATGAGTTTTATTTTTGTTGAATTCCTGATTACGGAAATCGAAGATAGAGCTGACAAAATTGTTGTATATCTGGATGTTTTTCTTCTTGTTTTGCCAACCAGAAGGATATGACATCAGTATGTTCTTGTTTCATTAATGAGTCCATCCTATCCTCATCCAATAAATCTTGCGCAAAGGATATTATGGTTTTCGAAAGCTGCTTATTTTGACCTTGCTCTCCTAAAGACTCAAGCTGCAAGATTTCGTTCTTGATATCAGTATGGTAGGAGAGGATCTGTGCTTTCAGCTCATAGGAAGGATTCCTAATATAATCTATATGTCGTTGGATCAACTTATAAAGTCTGCTGTTCAGATCACGGCTACTTCCAGCTGCTGTTGTGCGTTATTAAGAATGTTGTCGTTTCTTTTCAAATAATTTTTTAACTCGCTAAACAAATACGCTGAAGAAGCTATAGTAACAATTATTGATATGATTATACTGCTGAAAATCTGATTGCGGTATTTTGAAGTATCCATAGAAAATTGTCTCGCCGATAAGGTCTCTTAAGCTTGCCCAAAAGTAGAAATTTTAAATAAAATATACTTATTTCGGCACGCGATAGTCCCTATTTTAATTGCTATACCAATAGATTAATGGTGTTTTAATGTTTTCTTAGTGCTGTTATACTAAAATAACTGAATTTATCAATTTTTTCCAATAAAATAAAATAAATTAATATCTTTAGGGAGCTTAAAACAAGATTGAGGCAAGATGATGAACACAGAAGTTACTATAATCCTCACCATTATCGGTTCGGTAATAGGTTTAGCCGTTTTACTTTATATTTTGCCTATCAATTTATGGTTTACGGCGCAGCTGTCCAATGTAAAAATTAGTCTTTTGAATTTGGTGTTGATGCGTTTGAGAAAAGTGCCACCGGCTTTGGTAACCAATGCTATGATTACTTCGACAAAGGCGGGGCTAACTATTACGACAAACGAAATAGAAACCCATTATTTAGCGGGTGGAAATGTAAATAAAGTTATAAAAGCTTTAATTTCGGCGGATAAGGCCAACATTCCTTTGGATTTTAAGCTTGCTACGGCTATCGACCTAGCAGGAAGAGATGTGTTTGATGCGGTTCAGCTTTCGGTAAACCCTAGAGTCATCAATACCCCTCCGGTAGCGGCAGTGGCTAAAGATGGTATTCAGCTTATCGCCAAGGCGCGTGTTACGGTGCGTGCCAATATCCATCAGCTGGTGGGTGGTGCAGGGGAAGAAACCATACTGGCACGTGTAGGTGAAGGTATTGTGACCACTATAGGTTCATCTGCGGATCACAAGGAAGTGTTAGAAAATCCCGATAGAATTTCTAAAACCGTTTTGGCCAAAGGTTTGGATTCGGGTACTGCTTTCGAGATTTTGTCTATCGATATCGCTGACATGGATATAGGCGAGAACGTAGGAGCGAAACTGCAGACAGATCAGGCGGAGGCAGATCTTAAAGTGGCTAATGCAAGAGCCGAGGAGCGAAGAGCTATGGCCGTGGCTAACGAACAGGAGATGAGAGCCAAAGCACAGGAAGCAAAAGCCAAAGTGATTGAGGCGGAAGCACAGGTACCGATGGCTATCGCGGAAGCTTTCCGAAACGGAAACCTCGGTATTATGGACTATTACCGTCTGAAAAATCTCCAAGCCGATACTGATATGAGAAACTCGATCTCTAATCCTAAAGGTGATGAAAAGAATGGATAGAGGTTTATAATAAAAAAACAAAACCTTGGTGATGGGCACCAAGGTTTGCTACTAACCAATTATAAACCTAAATTATGAAAAGACTACTTTATGAACAATCGGGCTTACTACTTCCGTATTGTTGAGACAAAGTTACATCAAGATTTGACTCCCGTCAAGTCTTTTAGAAGAGAAAGTTGTGAAAACAACTAGTTTCTGACATTGTTGTGATTTTTCTTGTAAATCGTGATAAATAGCTGTCGCTATTGAATAAATTTCTAAAAATTGCTTTCCTAAATTTGAAATAATTAATTTTGCTGTCTATATGATTTATACAAAATTCAAAACTATTAAATGTGTTGTGCTGGATGTTGATGGGGTTTTGACAGACGGCAAAATTTTGGTCACGGAAGAGGGCCATCAGCTGCGCACATTCCATGTTAAAGATGGTTATGCCATACAGTATGCCGTAAAACAGGGGCTCACTATTGTGGTGATTACAGGGGCCAAATCTTTAGGAGTGAAAGCCCGATTCGAGGGCTTGGGTGTCAAGGAAACTTATTTGGGAATTCACGATAAATGGTCTGTGCTAGAAGAGGTGATGAATCGTTATCAACTAGCTCCAACGGAAGTCATGTTTATCGGTGATGATATGCCGGATTACCTTTGTATGCAGAAGGTGGGGGTAGCTGTAGCTCCGGCCGATGCTGTAGAGGAAATCAAAGCCATATCTCATTATGTGTCACGCTGTAAAGGAGGGGAGGGCGTGGTACGTGAAGTGTTAGAGAAAATCCTGAAATTACAGGGTAAGTGGCATAATGATATTTTTGTTCCTAGCGTTTGAGAGAAATATGTTATTGGATAGATTGAAGGACATAAGGGTGGTGTTGGCGTCACAGTCACCACGGCGAAAGGAGCTGTTAGCAGCTTTGGATATTGATTTTGAGGTGATTGTCAAAAGTGTTGATGAATCGGTTCCTTCCGATATTCCTAATCATCAGGTGGCAGAATCGTTAGCGTTGAAAAAGCTTTCCGTTTTTGATACAGAAGAGTTTAGTTCATCTTTGGTTATTGCTGCGGATACTGTGGTAGTAGATTCAGAAAATCAGGTGTTGGGAAAGCCGGTATCTGAGCAGACAGCTTTTGAGGTGATTAAGAGCTTGTCCGGGAAACCGCATCATGTATACACCGGAGTAGCTATGGCTTATGCAGGCAAGAGAGTGTCTTTTACGGAAAAAACAAAGGTATATTTTGACAGTCTGACGGACGAAGAAATCCGTTACTATATAGCGAAATATAAGCCGCTTGACAAGGCAGGAGCCTATGGTATTCAAGAGTGGATAGGTCGTGCAGCAGTTATATCTATCGAAGGATCATATGAAAATGTCATGGGGCTACCAACAGTTCGGCTTTATAAGGAACTAAAAAAATTAATCAAATAAAAAAGGAGGCTTAAGCCTCCTTTTTTATTTGATATGATATCGAATACCTGTATAGAACATCCTTCCTGTCAAAGGACCCCATAGTAGGTTTGTATCGAAATACTGTCCGAAAGGTTGGTCGAACGCAAGAATAGGATCTTTCTGATATTTATTGGTAAGGTTTTCCCCACCAACATAGATACTGAAGTTTTTATCCTTGCCGAAAGACTTGCTCACCTGTGCATTCATGGTGATGTATGCCGGAGAGTAGCTATCAAGTTGGTATTCTGCAGGATTATCTATAGTTGATGGAAGGCGTTTTTTTCCTACTACTACGTTTAAATGTATAGTCAAAACTCCATCCGCTATGCAGGTTTGTATGCTAAGTTCATAAATCCTCTGTGTTTGCA
>NZ_JXAC01000136.1 GCF_000814685.1 Sphingobacterium sp. T2 | reverse complement strand
TGTGCTTGAGAATTGTCAAATACTTGACATTTTTGCAATATGTGAATGTTGTTGTTAAAATAGTTATTGTTAATATATTGACTATTATGTTTTTAATGTTCATATTTTGATTCTTTTTGGTATAGTGCTAATATATTTAGTATTTTGTGCTTAGTATGTTTAAATTAAAAAGTTTAATTTTTATTTATTAATTGTTGGTTTACAGGATTTTATTTTTTTAAAATATTTTTAGGTATTTACTGTTTTTTTTATCCCTAGTTAGGTTATTCCGAAGGCCAATTACAGTTCGGATTGATTTAAGAATATTACTTTGCTAATCTACATTTTTTTCATGAATTCAAAGCCCGTTAATCTTCTTCATGAGGTTTAAATTCAAAACAATTTTAAGAGTTATTGGTAATATATAGATTGGAGGTATTCAGTGCTGAGAGGAGAGAGAAATTTTTACGAGAATATTGGCAAAACGTTTTTATAGGATAGTCTGTCTTCTTTCTCTACTTAAGAGTAAGCCAGAATAAGAGTGCGGCTCACCTCTAACATTTTTTCAGGATAGCAAAGAAAAGCTTCCGGCTTTGGTAGGGTGACAATATGGCATTTATGGCTGTTGTTTTTTTATCTGCAGGCTGAAAAAAAATATTATATTTTTTGAGATAAAAAAGCGACTTTTGCAACAAACTAAAGTCTGTCGACCAATGTAGGGAACATTATATTTCGGAGGAGCAACATGGAAAAATTGGAAATTCACGTAGAGCATATCAAGCTACTTATTGAGGATAATAATCTTCAAGAATTAGCCAAGTACTTGAATGAGCTAAACATTTCTGAAGTCGAAGAATTGATCGACATGCTTCCCGAACATGGTGCACTTTTCATAGAGACTTTGGATTTGAATCGCGCGGTCAATGTTTTTAGAATTCTGGACTTCCCTACTCAGGAGCGTATCTTCAAAAAACTTTCAGCACCAAAGGTTCGGGAAATTCTAAATACCATGCCTCCAGACGACCGTACTTCTTTCTTCGGGGAGCTGAAGGGGGATGTTGTAAAACGTTTGATTACGTTGCTTACTCCCGAAGAGCGTAAGGAAGCTCTTTCTCTGCTTGGGTATCCGGAAGACAGTGTGGGACGTCTGATGACGCCTGACTATATCACCGTAAAAAAACATTGGACCATACATCGTGTGTTGGAACATATACGCCGTTACGGGAGTGCTTCTGAAACCATCGATGTGTTGTACGTCATCGACTCCGACGGACGGCTTATCGACGACATTCGAATCAAAGATATTTTGTTGGCACCGCCAGATTCTTTGGTAGGCGAGCTTATTGATAACCGTTTGATATCGCTTAATGCTAACGACCCGCAGGAAGATGCCATTACAGTGTTCCGGATGAATAATAGGGTGGCGCTTCCCGTAGTTGACGAGCAGGGAATCATGTTGGGTATTGTGACGATAGATGATATCCTTTGGGTGGCAAATGAAGAGTATACGGAGGACATGCAACGCTTCGGAGGTACGGAGGCTTTGGATGAGCCGTATCTTGATGTTTCTATCTGGCATCTGGTGAAGAAAAGAGCAGGTTGGCTGATTGTGTTGTTTTTGGGTCAGCTGCTTACCGCTTCGGTAATCGGTCATTTTGAGTCGCAACTGGCTAGTGCCATAGTCTTATTCGCTCTGATGCCGCTGATCATGTCCAGTGGAGGTAACAGCGGTTCGCAAGCCTCAACGCTGATTATCCAAGCTATGGCGTTAGGAGAAGTTACCATAGCAGACTGGTGGCGTGTCATGCGTAGAGAGATAATCACCGGTTTGATACTAGGAATAATATTGGGAGCTTTGGGCTTCGTACGTATTGCTACATGGCAGCTGTTTGCCGATACATATGGTGATTATTGGATTCCTATAGCTTTAGTGATAAGCTTCTCTTTGGTGGGTGTAGTGCTGTGGGGATCTCTTACAGGCTCGATGTCTTCCTTTTGTTTTGCGTAAGCTAGGAGCCGACCCAGCCAGTTCGTCAGCGCCTTTCGTGTCTACGCTTGTGGACGTAACAGGACTTATCATTTACTTTACTATTGCTACGTTGATTTTAAAAGGAGTTTTATTGTAAAATATTCTTATTGGGAATGAGTAAGTTGTAAAATTCCTTAAGAAAATGCTTGCAGAACTCTTTAAAACTTCCGATAATTGCATCACCGAAAGGGAAACACTCCTGAATAGCTCAGCAGGTTAGAGCATCTGACTGTTAATCAGAGGGTCGCTGGTTCGAGCCCAGCTTCAGGAGCCAAAGTCTTGGACAGTAAGACGGGAAAAAGAAAATCTTTTGAAGAGTGATCTTCAAATTCCTGAATAGCTCAGCAGGTTAGAGCATCTGACTGTTAATCAGAGGGTCGCTGGTTCGAGCCCAGCTTCAGGAGCCATAAAGAAAAAGTTGCTTCACCACTGAAGCAACTTTTTTTGTTTTATGAGCATGAGATTCTTGACGTCTTATGGTGAGAGGGTCATCCACTTCAACCGAAGATACCTTTGTTCTGCAGTAGCATTTTCCTCTTGCCTAAAAACATCATAGCGTGCATTCTGAAGAATTCTTCCTTCCAGAACTAGGCTTTTTCCTTCTCGCAAAACTCGTAAGCTGTAAGGACTATGTATTTTAGCCTGCATAAGCTTGAAAAGAAAAGTATTTCCATCTAAGGGCTATCATCAACCTCCGCTTGAACTATAATATCGCCTACTTTAACTTTCACGGCTGATGTATCCGGAGAAAGTATTTTGGATACGACAAATCCTTGGGGGTGATGTTCTACCGTAAAACCTAGAGAAGGAGTGTTTTGATCCTCTAATTGGACAGGTAGGTATTGTATGCCGACAGCTTTGAATTCTTCCACAAAGTCGAAAGGTGTATAGGACATAATGTGCTTGTGGATGAAGGATTGGATTTCGGGATAGGTTAACGTTATAAATTCCTCGAAAAAGCTATCATTATCAAAAGGCTGCTTACTGCCATATTTTTTGACCAAGTCGAGATAAACTTCTCGCAACCCTCGAGTTCCTTCCGACAAACGAAGGAGGCGGAGATCTAGTATAGTAGCTGTCAACGCTCCCAACTGGTAAATGTTGCCGTATTGTTTTTTTCCTTCTGCCGTATGCCAGCTGTTACTCAGCTTAAGTAAACTGTAAGGAGGAGTGAAAGTTCTGCTACGTCTTATCATGGCAGACAGCTCGAGGAGATAGTCGTCCAATGAGATGAAGGCATTACGTAACAACATAATGTGACTTGCCCATTCTGTTATTCCTTCATATAGCCACAGGTGGTTATCTTGATTTACCGGTATGGAATAATCGGTAGATACAAGTTTGTTGCTATGCAAATTCAGCGGCGCCAAGATGTGCATAAACTCGTGGGCAATCATTTTTTGCAGATAAGGAAATAGCTCTTTTTGGGCTGGTAAGGCGTATGTAGAGCTGTTGCCATGTTCCAAAGCTCCCCAGAAGTTTAGACATGGTATTTTACTGTGGTCTTCTTTGTCATGGAAATATACTAGCAGGACATACCGGGACACGGGCGTATATCCTATAAATTGAATAGCACAGTTGATAATAGGGTGGCTCAGAGCTAAGACGGTGTCGGCATTTATGGAGTCGGAAGGGGAATAGACAAAAACTTCCACCTCCATATCTCGGATGGTAGTTTTGGATGTAGTTAGTTCACCCATCAGGATAGGAGAGTCCAACAATTCTTTATAGGAAGTTGCCCAAAAGTTTCTATTGTCATTAGACGATAAGGTAGTGCCTAATTGCCACTGGGTTGGATAATCTATTTCGATAAGTATAGGAAAATCTAATAGGCTTGAAAAATATCCAAATACAGCATGTGGATTAATTACAGCATACTCCGGTCTGATTACGGTTCCTCCTTGAGGATGGACAAGCACGGTGGTATCGGGTAGATCAAAAGTGCCTTCTATGTCGTAGATGATTTTTGCTAAATGATTGTAGGAGGTGATATACCAATCATTGATTCCTGTGCGTTGGACGGATAGTTCTTTACCTTTGGTGTCAAAAGCTTTAAATGATGACACTAACCTGCCAAAATCAAGTTTTTGATGCATTCCGGGGACATAGGCCGGGAAATGGTAAACGCTGTCATGTTGTAAGAGGCTTGGCGGTATTGTCAGTGTTACGCGGAAGCTGGATTTCGTAGGGGAAATGGAAAGGTTGTAACGAAGATGGTCATTGGCAAGTAGTGACTGTAAACTTCCCATAAGGAGGAATATATACAAGAGAACGCAGCTGATATTGTACTTAAAAAAAGGAAATGGGAAGTTAGATTTATGATGTTGTCTGTTTCTCATCTGCTGTTAATGTTAGAGCCTGATGCATGACAGGAAAGTTTACAGAATTGGCTATAAAGCATAGTTCGTTGGCTTTATGATGCAAGCGCTCTGCTTCGCTAACCATAGAGGTGTTTGCCACGGTAACAATAGGATTAAGGGTTACTTTTATAAATCTTCCACCTCCATGCTTTTCTTCTTCCATAATTCCTAAGGCTTGATCTTCGTAGGCTATGACTACGACACCTGCTTGTGCGCACAGGTGTAAATACCATAACATATGGCAGGTAGACAACGCTGAGACGAGCAACTCTTCAGGGTTATGCTTGCTTTTGTCTCCACGAAATGCAGGGTCGGAAGATCCGTAAATATCATTTTTGTCCGGTATGGAGATGATGTGATCACGGCTGTAGGCCTGATAGCTACGGGTACCTTGTCCTTGATTTCCTGTCCATTTAATCCGGACATTGTATTGATGTTTCATAGAATGACGATGAGATTTATTGAGTTCTGTGAATAATATAACCGTTTGTGACTTTTTCAAAACCTATTTTGGAATAATAGTCCATTGCTGCAGGTGCGGAAAGAAGAACAAGTGTAGTCTGGGAGCCTATCTTCTCTTTTGTGAGGTCGATAAGACGTCTGCCTATCCCTTGATGTTGAAATTCTTTTCGTACGGCCAGGTCAGACAGGTAGCAGCAGTAGCAAAAGTCTGTCAATGACCGGGCGACACCGATTAAGGTATCGCCGTGCCATGCCGAAACAATAAGGTTGGCATGTTCGTACATCTTTTGGATGCGCGCTTTGTCATTTACAGGTCTTCTTATACCCGAACTGATATAAACATCAATGATTTCTTCAATGTTCGGTTTTTTATCGGTTTTATAAATTATTTCCATGGTTATTATGGATTTAGTTTCTTGGAAATTCTGAAGGGTCATGATAAGAATACACCGTAGTTTCTGGATGTTGGAGTATAAAATGACGTATTTTGGTTAGAGCATCCTGTCTTAACCTATTGTCGTCAGCTCTTAGTTCCGCTAGTTTATGGACAGGATGTTCGTTGTCCGTAAGTTCCGATCTCAGATAATAGGCGTCACCTACGTAAAATATTTTTTCTGCTCCCAGATCTAAGGCTATACCACAATGTCCTCTGGTATGTCCAAACAGAGGAATTAGGTAGATATCTAATGTTGAAGCTAGGGAAAGTTTTCGGGCTTCCATGTCACACCAAGTATCGTCACTGCTGGCATAAGTCTTGATGATGGAGTCATGATGAAGCTGGTGTTCAAGATATCGTGGATTGCCTGAACGAAAATTATCGTATTCTTCTTGGCTCATGTGGAGGGTAGCGTGCGGAAAATCGACGAGGGCCCCGATGTGGTCGGGATCGAGATGCGATAGCACGCAATCCGTAACTTTTTCGGGATCAAGTCCGAGACGTTGAATCTGATGTATGGCAGTCCACTCTCTATTAAATCTAAATCCTACCATGTCGATGAGGTGTTGCCCTAGGCGGTTGTTGGGGTTTTCAGTGTCCTGTAGGCCTATGCCGGCATCTATTAAGATAAGCTTGTTTTCTGTTTCTATGAGAAGACAATGGCCGATGGCTCTTCCATAGCCAAGTGATAGTATTTCAACGCAGTTCAGATGATGTACTTTAACCATAGCATTTATTTGTGGATAAAGCAAAAGTACTTTTCCTCCTTTAGGAAAAATTGAACGATAGCGACATTCTTAATTAATCTGTTAGAATCCGTAGTGGGATGACAGTATGTTCGGGAGTGCGATAAAAAAACTGTTGTTTGGCTAGTACTTTCATAAATTCTTTAGGAGTGTAACCTGAGAAAAATTTGAATTCCCTATTGAAATAAGCTTGGTCAGCGTATCCGAGAGCGTAACTTATGTCTCCAATTTTTTTGAATTTTTTTGTTCTGTAGCCAGTGTATGGACTGTTGGAATTTTGTGATACGGATATAAGTTTCAGGGCACACGCCAATACGTTCTTTGAATTTCCTTTGGAACTGCCTTTGTGAGATATGGAAATACTGGGGTAAGGCAGCGGGGCTGAGCTGCGGGGCGCTTTGTGTTATCAGAAGTATACTTTCTTCCACAAAAGTTGAGAAAGGAAAGGATGCTGATTGTTTGGCTAAGGTTACGCAGAGCAGTTGGATAACCTCATAGATATTCGGACAGTTTATCAGCTGATCTATAATCTCTTTACTGAGAAGGTGTTCTAGTTCGACGAGAGCGTCTGTCAAGATGGCGGCATCAATTCCGAAAATATTTTTTAAGGCGGAAGGATAGAACTCGAATCCGCAAACAATAGCGTCTTTAATCATCTGATTTACACATGGGACGGTGCTTTGTCCGTAGATAAACGCTAAGGGTAACAGATTCCCCCCTGCTCCTTTTACTGCTGAATGACCTTCAGCGTGCTGAAATATAAGACCCGGTGAACCGTTGGCCAGAATCCGGATGGATTGATAGTGGTCGTTCGGCATTTTGAAGTCTGTAAACCAGATATTTCTGACTAAGCCGGCAAGATAAGGCGGGGGAGCAATAATTTTTACAGCCATATGCGATTCAATTATGTAGGTAATCAGCTTCGGAATGAATTAAAAATATGTTGCTTCAGAGGAATTCTTTTTAAAAATAAAGTTTAATTTCTGTTTATACAACTCTATTTCAGTTATTTATGTGTTAGTCGGGCCAAGGAGTAGATATATTCCATCTCTTCAGCATTTTTATAAGATTTAAATTATTCCATCGATAAACCATATGTCTATGAAGTATCTTCTTCTATTTGTCTTTATTCTTAGAAAAGCAGTATTATCCCTTCTTGGTAGCTGTTAAGAAACAATAGAAATAAGTAAGTGCTCTTATTGGCTTTATAAATTATAAACATGGAGGGTATTTCGCTGAAGCAATGCAGCATAAAAAGCATTAAAAGTATTAATCGGTACCAGCGAGGATAATTATCCATAGCGATTTTTATCTATAGTATTTGGCCAGATAAGCTTCATTCTGTTGTTCGTTTCATATTTAGTGTTATGGAACTTCTTCCAGCTGGAAGGGTGCTCCTATACCTGTAGTAATAAACTTTTCAAAGCTGTAAAGAAAGCTGTGCCATCCCGAAACGCAGAGGCCGTAACATTCCATCTCGGGGTGTAATCCTTCATGTGTCAGCTCTACCAATGCTATCCCTTCTACTTCAGCGATTTACCAAACAATATAGGTGTCAATCCATTCTTGTTTGTCGGAAAGATCGGGAAAGTCCAGATAAGCATCTATTACGTGCCATACAATCTTTTGCTCTGTTCGTTCTATTACTTCTATATTCTTGTAAATGTTGGAGCCGAATCGGACGGTAAACTTTTGTCCTGGATATTGGGCATTCCCTTCGAATTGTTCACTCCACCAAAGGTTAATGTGCTGGGTTAGGCTTTCAAAAATTTTCCTTTTTGGGGAATGAAAAATTAGGGTGGTTCGAAAGCTTTTGGGTGTGTTGTTCATTCTTAGCGGATATTTACTGATTATGTCTCAAAATTAAATTGCTAATAATAAACAAAATAGGACTGTAACGACATTTGGTAGAAAAGAGATCTCAATAAACTAAGGCTTCTTTACAGAAGCCTTAGTTTGTGTCTATGGGGTTATCTGTCATTGTTAGTGATGGTTCCATCGGGATTTAGCGTTGCGGTTTTTTTCTTTGAGCCGTTGATGATATTAAAGTGATATTCGTTGACATTGGTACGTTTGCCGATGATTTTCTGAAGGTTTACTTGGATGACCTTTTCTTCAGTAGGGATGAAATCTTCATCTTTACCTTGGTATAGCATGATAAGCTGTATGCCCATAGGATAAGATTCTTGGATGCGACCATCCCAGATGAATTTAAAGGAGCCCACACTATCACTTCCTTTTATGCTGACCTGAAGAATTTCGTTCTTTCTTTCGATTTTAAGGATTTCAAAGCTGTTTTTAGAATTTCTGTCATCCAATGAGCTATTGAAGAGTTTGTTTCCCATGATAAGATTTTCTTCCAGCTGGAAAGGAGAGTCATTAGCGTTGTCGTCTTTGTCTTTGCTGCAGCTTCCAAGAAGGAGAGGGCCTAGCGCAATCCAAAAGATAGATAAAGAAAGGATAAGTTGCTTTTTCATGTTTGTTGATATTAGTTTGATATTCAGTTTTTAATAGAAACACTTTTTCTGGTCTTCGCGCTACAAGACTGAAGTAAGAAGTTAAAAAATTACTTTGAACTTGAGTCCTGATTGCAAGAGGTCGATGTTCGTTTTTTTAAGGTTACCCATAGGAATTTTTACAAAAGGTTCTATCGACAAGTCTATATGTTGGGTAAGGTGTTGTTTTCTTCCCAAGGAAAAATTCAGATATCTTAAATTACTTTTGCCTTCAAAATCCTTTTCTGATGCCTGCTGCACAAACTCACTTTTCTTGACTTCGAATACTGTTATAGCAGCTCCTGTTGCCGGATCTGTCGTAACGCTTTCTTGGAGTTTTTCTGTTTGCATATGATACAGCTTTTCTTCCTTCAGTACCGTGAGGTTGGATATTCCGACAGAGGCATACCATCCATGGTAGGGCTCGTATTCTACGGACAATGGAAGGTCTACTGCCTTGAGAGAAGATTCTCCTCCCACTATTTTTGTATCATAAGACAACTGAACCGGATCGGAGTGGTGTGGGGCGGTGAGACTGGAGTACATTAGACCTGCCGAAAGTCTTATCTTTTCCGACACTTTGAATTGTGTGAGAATGCCGGCCACAGTGTTAGGATTGTGCAGACGAAAGGAGTTGGTCAGCTCTAGACCCAACTGCCATTTGTCTGAAGAAGCAGATGGCATATGAATTCTATCGGATTGCCACTTTTTCTGTTCTTTTGGCCTTTTCAAATACTAGGATTCTTCCCTTATTAAGGGCGAGCGACGTTAATTCTAATGTGATTTTAGCCTTCTTCTTCGGAGGAATGTCGGATAGCTGCGGTCGTATAGGTCTATATGCCGGTTTTTTCATACTGCTGTCCGATATGGAGGCAGTTGTCAGACTCGGTAATATAGAGTGAACCTCCTGTTTTTTCTCATTTGAGATGTCTGTTTTCTCCGTAGGGAGTATTGGGGTGGCGCTTGTGGTCGGCTTATGCGCTGTATTGGAAGGTGGTGTTGAGGAATTTCGTTCTTTGTTGTTCCATAGTAGCAGCACAGCAGATATTCCGATGGCCAGCAGGGCGGCAGCGGGAATACTCCTCCACAGCCATATCCGAATTTTACGATTTTTATTTTCCTCGTTTAATCTATCGCCATATGTTTCAAGAAAGTTTTCCCAGTTACCTTCTTCGTATGGCAGTTCGAAGTTCAAAAGACCTTCTTTTATTTCTTCAATCAATTTTTTTTCGTCGCTATCCATATTTATACCATTAATGTCTGGTACAACATTTTCAGTTTTTCTTTGGCGCGGACCAAGTACACGCGGCTGGAACTAGCGGATATTCCTATCATTTCCGCTATTTCGTCATGGTTGAACCCTTCAATTTCATATAGGGTAAATACCCTTCGGTAATTGGGGTTGAGGTGATTGATAAGATCCCATATATTTTGAATATGAAGGTTGTCCGTCGACATCACCGCAAACTGTCCGTCATGCTCTTCTGTCAGGGGTTCCTGAAGAGAAAGTTTCTTCGTCTTGCGTAGTTCGTTAAGAGCTGTTCGTGCTGTAATCTTTGCCATCCATCCTTTGAATATTTTGTTAAAATTCTGCAGGTCCTCACATTCGAAGGAGTTGAGGTTGGTGAAAATTTTCATGAAGCTATCGTTGACGACCATGCTAGCCGTTTCTCTGTCGGAAACATACCTTAAAGCAACTCCCATGAGATATCCCCAGTAGTGCTTGTAGATGCGTTCTCTCATTTTTTCTCCGATGTTTTGCCAACCTTTCGACAGAACCTCGGCTAGGTCGTTGTCAGTGCTCAATTGTTCCGACGATTTAGCTTTCAATCTCAGTGTTGCGAATTGGTTTACTGATAAAAACACCACTGGGACGCAAAACGCTACAAGAGAAAGCGTATTGGAAGAATAATTTTTTATAGTATGAGTTTTGTAGCGTTATCGTGAAAAGATGTGTTTGGGTTAGCGAATTGAATTGTTAAAGCAAAAATTAAATTACTATGAAAGTCAGATTTTTTAGAGATTCTAAACTGCTAGTTCTTGTTTCGTTGGTCGCTATGGCGAAAGTTACAGTAAGTTGTAAAGATGATGACAAAGGCGTGCCACGTCCGGAGTACGGCAAGGTCGCTTTTCTGAATGGCTCCTTTGCCAGTGATTCCTTGAATTTTTTGGTGGATTCAAAGAAAGTCAACACCTCTTTAATCGCTTATGGAGACAGTATTCATTATCTTGATGTTTCGGTAGGGGATCGTGCCTTTGAAATTAAGGCGCAGAATGATACATCCTTGGTTAAAAAGACATTTAAAATTGAACGTGATAAGAATTATACCTTGCTAGTGAGCAATTCAAAAGATGGAAAGACTGTTGAGCTGGTGCAGGTTACGGATGATCTGGGACTACCAAGTGCTGATAAGGCTAAAGTCAGATTTGTCCACCTATCGCCAGATCTTGGTAAGTTGGACTTCGCCAATGGTGATTCTACTGTGATTGCAGATGTAGATTATTTGTCGGCTAGTGCTTTTAAAGAGCTGGAAGCCCAAAAGACGAATTTCCATATTTTGGATAAAGAAACTAAAGATACTTTGCTTAGTGTAAACGATGTAGACCTTTCTAAAGGTAAGATCTATACCATCTGGCTATCGGGCTTGAAAAACGACGCTGATGAGGGCCAGAAACTTAAAGTCCATACTTTTGTTAACAAATAATTGTTCAGGTTAGGCGGAAGCTTTTCTTTTTGAAAGCTCCGCCTTTTTGTTTTTACGTATATGCAAAGGATATTATGGTTATGGGGTGTTTTATCTTTTTGGCTGCTGAGCAGCCATTCACTTTGGGCTCAATCCAAATGGGAGGAGTGCGAGCGTAAAGCACTTGAGACTACTGTGGTTTATTGTTTAGATACCCATTTGATAACACCTCAACATAAAGAAACTATTGAGTCTATCAATAGAGAATATCTGACCTCAGTCATTGAGGTGGAAAAATCGGATAGATCGCGTTGGTGGAAGATGAAAAAGCTTTGTTCTCTTAATAAGCAAAGAGAAAGGGAACTTCGTAAGCTGCTCGGAGGTAAAACCTATGGCGAGTATAGAGATATAGAGAAAGAGGTGAGGCTGACACAAAAAGATGAAAATAAGAGTGTTGATTTTCTGAAAAATAATTTATTTATAGAAAATAATTAATATATTCGTATTATGCAAAAAGCAGATTAGCATACTTAAGAAAATAAAGGTGTTTTTCAGGTAGTCACAACTAACTGCCTTGGCATTTTATTTTATTATTTTAAAGTATGCTAAACTATGGAAAATTTCTTCGAAAGTCCTTTTAAAGGCAAGATTATCAAAGATCACATAACTAATAAGAATATTACCGCAGGGAAGTATTCCTATTATTCCGGATATTATCATGGTCATTCATTTGACGATTGTGCCCGCTATCTCTTTCCTGACATAGATGATGTGGACAAGCTTATTATTGGTTCTTATTGTTCTATAGGAACTGGAGCCTGTTTTATCATGGCAGGCAACCAGGGGCATCGTTATGACTGGATTTCGAGTTTTCCTTTTTACTATATGAAGGAAGAGGTAGAATGTTTTCGGGAAGCTGCAGATGCCTTTCGTGGTGCCGGAGATACGGTGGTAGGTAATGACGTGTGGATTGGAGCTGAAGCGATGATTATGCCGGGCATCACCATAGGTGATGGTGCGGTCATAGGAAGTCGTGCTTTGGTTACCAAAGATGTGGAACCCTATACCATAGTGGGAGGTAATCCTGCCAAGCCGCTTAAAAAGCGGTTTTCGGAAGAGCACATCGCACTGCTCTTAGAGATGAAGTGGTGGCATTGGGATGAGTGTATACTTCAGGGTGCAATTCCTATTATCTGTTCGGACAATGTAGAATTGCTGTATGACTATTATAACCGTCATGTGAAAGACTTATAGGGCATAATAGCTTTAGATTAATAGGATACACAAGCCTTCACATCAAGTGAAGGCTTGTGCTTTATTTTTCCAGATATTTCATGGTGCTGTCAAACAGGAATACCTTACCCATAAAATGCTCTCCAATATGTTGCTGCAAAGAGCTGAGATATTGTTTTTGGAAGTTGGCAATATCGTTGGCATATTCAAAGTTCAGCTGTACGCAGTAGGTTTGCCCTTGGTGAGGAGAGTCCAGCATTTTCAATAATTTAGAGCCGGCAGGAAGGTTTTCTATCCATTCGTTCTGCAACCATTGCATGAAAGGTTCATGCTGCTCATTTTCGATGATTAAGGAAATGTTATAACAAATACATAGGGCAAAGTTAGGAAATGAAAAGCGTACTCCTGTAAAATAAAGGTTGCAATCACGTATAATTCTCAGAAAATTGCTTTATTTGATTTAAAGAAAAGAGAAGAATAATGCGTGCAAGGTTGGTTTTAGTTTTAGGTTTGGTGATATCACTATGGATGGTGGCTTGCAGTCGTGGTGAGGATGACCGAATTATACCTATTGAAGATTTTTTTGATAAGCCTGATCATTCTCATTTCAAGATATCTCCAGATGGAAAGAAAATTTCTTATCTGGGGCTGGAGGACCATTGTCGTAATATTTTTATTCTGGATCTAGAAAATCCGGACTCTTCTAAGCAGCTCACCTATCAGAAGAGCTTTAATGTCCAGTATTATTTCTGGGCGAATGCAGACACCATCGTATTTTCGAATGCCGAATCGTATCAGGACAGCTTGCGTTTATTTACGGTGGATGTGCATACCGAGTCTATTAATCCATTGATGAAGACTTCCAAGCATAGTATCGAATGGCTTTCGCCAACTCGTGCTTTTGGAGGTTATCTTTTAGCCAAGATGAATTATAGGGATTCTTCTAGAATGGATCTATTCCGTATTCCATTGCGGGGGGGAGAACCTGTTTTGGTGGATTTAAATGAGAACAATTTCTCCCGTTGGTTTACGTCTCCAGATGGCAAGGTACGTATGGCTGTTTCCAGTGATAGTGTGGAGGCTAAGGTATGGTATCGTGAAGAAGAGAATAAACCCTATAGCATAGTGCTGGAAACGGACTTCACGACGATGCTTTATCCGTTAGGACCTGTTAGAAATTCTACCGACCAGATTTATGCTCTTTCCAACAGAAACAGGGACAAGCTGGCTGTGGTGCGTTTAGATCTGCGGGATGGCAAAGAAAGTATCTTAGCGCAAAACAAGAATGTGGATATGAATGCCGAAGGATACTCTTTCTCCCGTCAAGAGTTGCTCTTTTCGTCTGTTTATGATAGACGTAAGGAGATCTTCATCCATAATTCCGAGCTTAAGAGAATCTACGATCAGCTGGTGTCGCAATTCGAAGGTTCTACTGTAGACATTTTGGATGTGGATAGCTCCTTCCATACAATATTGTTCAAAACCTATTCGGATATTCATCCGGGAGGTATCTACTATTATTATAAGGGAAAAGTTAAGGAGCTCACTCCGCTGAATCCATCCTTGCATGATAAGAAACTCAGTCCTATGGAAGAGGTTACCTTCGATTCAAGGGATGGCAAGAAGATTCAGGGATATATCACTTATCCGAAAAAGAAAAAAGATAAATATCCGGTGGTCGTGCTGGTACACGATGGCCCTAACCGTAGAGATGTATGGGGGTTCAATGCCGAAGTACAGTTCCTAGCCAATAGAGGGTATGCTGTCTTCCAAATGAATTACAGAGGTTCCACAGGGTTGGGCAAGGAGTTTTATGTGGCGGGCTTTAAACAATGGGGAGGAGAGATCCAGAATGATATTAACGATGGAGTAGCTTGGCTTATTCATTCCGGTATAGCAGATAAGGAACGTATAGCTATTATGGGTACAGGCTTCGGTGGCTATTCGGCTCTATATGCCGCCTGCTATAATCCTACCTTGTATAAATGTGCTATCTCTACATCAGGATATATCAATCTATTTGCGTATTTCAAACAATTTCCGCCATATTATAGTTCTAATAAACAGTTATATTACAGGATTATCGGTAATCCGGAAAAAGAATATGAGTTATTCAAAGCAATATCACCTTTGTTTCATGCCGACAAGATACGGATGCCGCTGTTGATGTTCCAAGGAGGAAAAGATATTTATAATAATGTGGCAGATGTCAATCAGTTTGTTCAGAAGCTTAAAAACAATGAGGTTAAGGTGCAATATGTGCTGAAAGAGAATGAAGGAAGAAGGTTCCGCAAGATGGAAAATATCATTGAGTCTTATCAGCTTATTGAACAATTCTTGAAAGAAAACCTGAAATAATGTCAAAACAAAAACCGAAATATAGAAAGAATCTGGGCCTATTGCTAGCCTTCTTTGTCTTCGTGACTTTGCTTTTCATTATTTCGGTAGGCTTTGCCCATGTTGTTTTGACTAATTTCGTAGAGACGGAGTTCAACAACCGCAAGACAGAAATATTTGATAATTCGTTGCGAGATTTTAACGAATTCTTTCAGGAACGTATCCCGGAAGTAGCCTTTTACCAAGGATATATGGACTCTGTGCAGGCACAGGGATTTGCGGATAACGTGCTACGTAAGTATCCTTTTGTACAGAAAGTGGAATTTTCGGATGTTATCCTCTCTAACATTGATTCCCTGAAAAAGCACATGCGCATCGGGCAATTTGGAGCCTACTCCAAAAATACTTTTGAATTCTATCTAGACAACGAATACCGGCTCATAAAAAGACGTAAGGCTAATGAGGGTAATCTTTCGAGTAATGAGGAGCTCAATACCGTGTTTCTGAAGCTATGCACATTTTTGGGAAGAAATAATCTGGATACCTCCGCCATCAAGAATACCGACCTTTTCAAGTTGTTCTATAATATTCAGCCGGGAAAGATTTCTTATCTTAATATCCCGCGTGTGAGTGATGTGATTTCCTTTCATAGCATGATCTTGGATGCTAATTTTAAGCAGACCTTTTTCGAACATGATTTTTTTGTATTTCATATACAGCCTACGCGGATACGTATAAAGAACCTGTATCCTGACTATTACGAAAATATCAGCATCCAGCCACTTGTGAATGTGGATTTGAGTGATAACGAGGGAGGGATGAAGACAGAGGTAGCACTCCCTGGTGCACTCTCGGATTATAAGCTTTCGTTTGAATCTTCCAATGCACATATAGAAAGGATACTGAATAGGTTCTTCTTTCCGGTATTGGTGTTTTTGCTTGATTATCTATTTTATCCTGTTGACTATCGGCTACCTGATCTACCGGAATGTTTCGATAAACAATAAGCTGTATCAATTACAGTATGACTTTATCAACAATCTAACCCATGAGTTTAAGACTCCAGTAAGTGTGATTAAGATCGCAGGAAATAATATTAAAAGTTCGACGACGCTTACCGAGGCGGAGAAAAATATGTATGGTCGCATATTGGATCAGGAAGCGGATAAACTTAACAGCTTGATGAATAAGTTGCTTTCATACGCACAAATCGAAAATAAGTCTATTAAGTTTAACGGAGAATTTATTAATTTACGTGAGTTTTCACAGCATATCTGCGAAGCGTACAGGGTCAAGTATCCCGACTTTGAGATTGTGGAGAATATCAAAGTTAAAGATGAGCTCTATGCGGATCCGGTATTGCTAACCAGTGTATTTCAGAATCTCATAGACAACGCCTATAAATATTCGAGTGTTGACAACAAGTTTTTGGAAATTAAAATTGAACAAACTAAAAAGAATTTTGTTATTTTATTTAGGGATAAAGGGATTGGAATAGACAAGAAAGAATACCATAATATCTTTAAGAAATTCTATCGCGTAAAAAATCAATTTAATCAACAGGGAAGTATAGGACTGGGGTTAGCCTTTTGTAAGGAGATTACCGAGTTTATGGGAGGAGAGATTAAGGTAGAAAGTGAAGTGAACCGTGGAACAACTTTTATTTTAAGTTTTCCATTAGATACAAAGAAGTAATAGAATATGGATAGAGATATAACAATTGCGGTTATTGAAGATGATGAGAATCTTCGCTTTCTGGTAAGTCATCGCTTGCAGACAGAGCAGTATAAGGTGGTGCAGGCCGGAAACGGGATAGAAGCAGAAGAGTTGATTTTATCCACCCAACCGGATATTGTTTTGTTAGATTGGATGTTGCCGGGCAAGGAGGGCATAGAAGTATGCCAGTCCGTACGTGCCAAGGGTTTTGAAAATATCATCATCATGATGACGGCAAAATCACAGGATGTAGACAAAATCGATGCCTACAGTCATGGTACACCGACTATATTACTAAGCCGTTCAACATGGATGTGCTAGTAGCCATGATCGACAACAAGGTGCGTTTCTTTGTGCCGAAGAATACAAATAAAGATGTATATACCTTTGGGGATACGAGAACACCATCCTCAGATTCACGCTTTGATAAGAAACGGCAAAAAAATAGAGCTTACAATTTTGGAAAATCGCATATTGTTGCACTTTCTGCAGAATAAAGGACGGGATATCACAAGAGAGGAGCTCATGGAAGTGGTTTGGGGCTACAGCTCAAATGTGAATACACGTACTTTGGACATGCACGTGGTGCGTCTGCGAAAGAAAATAGAGACAAATCCCGATAAGCCGTACTATCTGCAGACGGTAAGAGGGTTAGGATATAAGTTTATCGAAGAATAAGAAGTCTTCGAATTATTTTGAAAATTAAGTTTTTTAATTTATCTTCGTAAATAACGATGAACAAGACCATTTTCTCTGCCGAGCGAATGGTCTTGTTTATTTTTTTGTTTGGAAAAAAGTGTTAATAAATTAAGTTAAATAAAAAAATTATGGCAGAAGTAGCGTATTACACAGCGGAAGGCTTAGCGAAGCTGAAGGAAGAGTTGCAGTATTTGAAAACGGAGGGAAGAGCAAAGATCGCCAATGCTATAGCGGAAGCGCGTGATAAAGGCGACTTGTCGGAAAATGCAGA
>NZ_JXAC01000135.1 GCF_000814685.1 Sphingobacterium sp. T2 | reverse complement strand
AGCTGTCTTTTGGGTAAAATACCAAGAAAAGACAGCTGGAGAAAGAAAGATATTATTCACAGCAGCAGCACAACTTTTTGCTATCGGTGACGCATGAGTTGAAGTCTCCTCTAGCTTCAGTGAAGCTTTATCTACAGACTATCCTGAAGAGGGAACTAGACAGAGAGACAACAGAAAGCTTTCCTTTCCAACTCGCTGAAAGATATAGAGCGCTTGGACTATCTTGTAGAGAATGTGCTGTTGGCTACTAAACTGGAAAATCGTAGCTTTAATCTGCCGAAGGAAGACTTCGACTTTTCGGCACTAGTACAGGAGGTGCTGGATAGACTGCAGAAGAATGCCTGTAAGACGGAGATGTTGCGCGGTGAGATAGAACCTAACATCATTTTGCATGCCGACAAGTTTGCCATTACCAATSTAGTTCCCTCTTCTAGGATAGTCTGTAGATAAAGCTTCACTGAAGCTAGAGGAGACTTCAACTCATGCGTCACCGATAGCAAAAAGTTGTGCTGCTGCTGTGAATAATATCTTTCTTTCTCCAGCTGTCTTTTGAGGCGTAAAATACCCAAGATAAAGATGAGGATAAAAATCATGCCTTCACCGATAATCATGCCTTTACGATCCGGAACATATTTGATAAACATATATCCCCACGCAAAAAGCTGACAGATGGCATAAAATACTAATACATAAAACCAAAAAAGTGCTCTTCTCATCTTATCTTGTTTTAACAAAAATACTTAAATACCTCCTCATAATAAAATACGGCAAAATTTATGACAATAAGAAGAAAATACTCTTGAGGGAGAAACGAAATACAATTTCTTATCTTTGCATATGTTTCAACATAAAAAAGATATTTTCTTCGACTTAGACCATACGATTTGGGATTTTGACCGCAACGCTAGAGAAACTTTACACGAACTGTATTATGTTTTTGAGTTTGATAAGCTCTTCAATAGACCCAATTCGGACGATTTTATAGAAACCTATACAATAAACAACCATCGACTATGGGACCTTTACCATCACGGTAAGATTGACAAGCCCACCTTACGTAAATTACGTTTTGCGGACACCTTCCAACAATTGGGAGTAGATCCTGAATTGTTTCCAAAACAGTTTGAAGAAGAATATCTACGCATCTGCCCTACCAAGACCAACCTCTTCCCCAATGCCATAGAAACACTAGAATACCTGCAACACAGGTACAGTCTTCATTTGATTTCCAACGGGTTCAAGGAGGCCTGCGAAACAAAACTGCGCAGCAGCAACCTAGCCCAATACTTCAAAACCGTCGTTATTTCAGAAGTCTTCGGTGTTAACAAACCGGATGCACGAATTTTTGAATATGCTGTAACCCAAGGTGAGACTCAGAAAGATTATTCGGTCATGGTCGGTGATAACCTCGATGCTGACGTGCGAGGTGCTATCAATGCCGGCATGGATGCCATATATTTTAACGCCGTGGGAGCCGAAAAACCCCATGACGTACCTCACATGATCGTTGACCTTAAAGAGTTACAACATATTTTTTAAGAATTTTTACTTTAGGCTCAACAAAGCGAATAGGTTTCCTATTTGCTTTGTTGTTGTGATAATATCTTTTGCAAAAGCTTAGTATAAGCCTCTGCCAACTTCATCATACCTATATCATTCGGGTGGGCATAATCCACTGTCGATTCAATATCGAAACCTATATCTTTCGCCTTTATCAAATAAAGATTTTTAGTTCCTCTACTGATAAGGTCGTTATAAGTATTTATTGCCACTTCTGATGAAGCGCCATACTCGGCCATTGTGTGCTTGTTGAGAAATCCATCCGTGAAGGCTGAGCTATGTTGCAACAATACTATAGGTGTAGAGGGATGTTGTCTTCTCAGAAAAGTTACGGCATTACGGATTAAAGAGTCCAGCTGTTTTGCACTTCGAGAAGGCGTCAGCGCTAGGTTAGGTATGCAGTCGAGCACATACACCGCAGCATCTTCGCCATTCATTAGATTCAAGATGGGCTGCTCAAGTCTACCATTCCCCGAGAAGGCCAAATTGATAACCTTTCTCTTCAGGTTCCTTCCTACTATGTTGGTCCAAGCTAACCCCGGTCTTGTAGCACAGGCTCCTTGAGCAATGGAAGTTCCATATACGACGATAGGTTTTGTCTTATCCTCCTTAAAGGTGAGTGAATATTTCGGATTGACTCCTATTTCCAAAAATTCCACCGTATTATATAGCGGAAGATAAAGCCTGTACACCTTGTTTTTCGAAGAACCTATATTGTTATAATTATAAACTATAGTGTCATTTTTATCACCAAACTTGTATTGTCCGAAGGCCCATTCCCAACTCGAACGGTCTTTGTGGAAAGCATACAGATCCACCCCACTTACGCCTATTGTAGGCATGTGAGGCATATTCAAGGCTCCCTTAACCTTATAACGCACCTGAATAGTGTCCGCCTCTGTCATAAAATCTACAAAGAGTCCTGCAGCATTGGTCCCCAAACTCCATACGGGAGGACGCACCTCACTTTTCACAGCTGACGGAAGCCGGTGGTAGCCATCCTCCTGCTTCAATACCGACAGCCTCCCTTGGATAGCCTGCTCTTTTAAAGGATCATAAAACCTTCTCTCCTGTGCCTGCGTAGCATTAACACTCATCAAACAAAAAAGAGAGCTTAATAAGCCCTCTACAAAAAACTTCTTCGTAATCTTCATGTTATAATACTTTCACTGTAATATTTCTGAACCAAACATCATCGCCGTGGTCTTGGAAACCGATCAAACCGGATTTGCTATCTCCCCCTACATTGTTCAACAAGGCAAAAGCCAAAGGCCATTTCTCCTGACTAAATTTGCTGGTCTGTAGCAACTGGGTCCACGCTTGATCACGGATAGTAAATTCAACAACTTTAACCCCATTCTGAAAATGCTGCACCTTATTGCCTTTCACGACAATCTTAGAAGTATTCCACTCGCCTACAGGTTTTGCATTTTGCGGCTTGGCGGGGATCATGTCGTATAAAGAAGCGGATTTTCGGTTGCCATCCACCCCCATCTTAGCATCAGGATGGTTGTCATTATCCAAAATCTGGTATTCAGGAGATGAAATGTAGATTGGCTGGTTCTTGATTTCTTTGGCTAGATAGAAAACACCCGAATTGCCAGCATGTGACACCTTCCACTCGAATTCCAGCTCAAACTCTTTGAAATCATAAGCAAATACGATATCACCACCTTCAGGTTTCTCTACATTCGGGTTGCGCGAAAATTTAAGTGCTCCGTCCTCAATACTCCATTTATTAGGAACATGATCTTTATTGTACCCTCTCCATCCTTTCAAAGAGCTGCCATCAAAAATAACATAAGCTCCTTTTTTGTTTTTATTAAATTCCTTGATATCTACCCGAGGTAGATTGGAATATTCAATGGTATTTAAAATTTCTTGCTGTTTTTTGATCTTGTGCATTAGCATTCATAGTAATTGCTGTGGCTAGAACGGCCATAGGAAGAATTCTTCTTATCATAATATTTAAGTTTATAGTATACTGTCTTTCGAATAAAGATATTAATTATCTACATTCGACACAAGTAACAATCTACTCGACAGTAACGGTCAATCCTTCCGACTTCAAAACTTTGCGATACACTTCCAGTTCTGTAAAAGAACCTTCTAGGATAGCGCATTTTCCTTCAGTATGCACTTTCCAGGCAATACGTTCAGCTTCCGTCTCCGTATATTGAAGATGATGCATCAAACAATAAATAACATGCTCAAAGGTATTGACGTCGTCGTTCCACAAGATCAAACGATGGTTCTCTTTTACCGATGCCAGTAGTTCTTCTAAGGTATATGTTTCTTGTGTCGTCTCAACACTCATATTACAAAAATATAGTATTTTTCAAAAAAAATGTAATTTTAGAGACTAATAGGATAACTAATTATAAAATTCATATGATGTTTCAATCAAAAATTGCAGGTATTGGCTTCTACGTTCCAAAGAATATATATACAAACCATGACCTGACGCGCTTCATGGACACCAGTGACGAATGGATACAGGAGCGTACAGGCATCAAAGAACGCCGCTATGCGGACCGCATCGGCGAGACGACAACCACTATGGCCGTGAAAGCCTCCAAAATAGCGCTACAACGTGCCGGCATCACCGCGCAGGACGTGGACTTCATCGTCTTTGCTACCCTATCCCCGGATTATTATTTTCCGGGAAGTGCTGTATTGTTACAGAGAGAGATGGGCATGGGCGAAGTAGGAGCTCTCGACATACGCAACCAATGCTCGGGATTCATATACGCTCTTTCTATCGCTGACCAATATATCAAAACAGGAATGTATAAAAATGTCCTTGTGGTAGGATCCGAAAAGCACTCTTTCGCGTTGGACTTCTCTACCAGAGGACGTGCCGTATCGGTTATTTTTGGTGACGGCGCCGGAGCGGTAGTCATGCAACCTACACAAGAAGCACATAAAGGCGTTTTGAGCACCCACCTACATTCCGATGGATCCGAAGCTGAAAAGCTGGCCATGTACTACCCGGGTTCTTCAAGCGGCATATGGCTGGACACCATGCCAGAATGGCCGGAACAGGAATTAGGAGGGCTTCTTATGACTCCTAAAATGTTGGAAGACGGTACTGCATTTCCTTATATGGACGGACAGGCAGTATTTAAAAAGGCGGTAGCCAAATTTCCGGAAGTTATCCATGAAGCTTTACAAAAAAATAACCTCTCCCCTGCCGATATAGACTTACTCATACCGCATCAGGCAAACCTGCGCATATCGCAGTACGTTCAAAAACTATTGGGACTACCTGACGATAAGGTATTTAACAATATTCAGAAGTATGGGAATACCACGGCAGCTTCCATCCCTATTGCATTGTGTGAAGCATGGGAAGCAGGGTTAATCAAAGAAGGTGACCTCATCTGTCTTGCAGCCTTTGGTGCCGGCTTTACGTGGGGTTCGGCATTGATAAGGTGGTAGGATATAACAAAAAAAGCGATTGACGTCTGATCAATCGCTTTTTTGTTATTTATCTCTGCTGAATGTAATTTATCTTCTGCAAATTAGGCAGCAAAGCTGCAATGACACCTATCACCGGCAGATATGAACAGATATGATAAATATGCTCTATGGATGTCCTGTCGGCGAGCCACCCCAACAGGCTGAACCTATTCCTGCCACGCCAAAGGCAAATCCGTAAAACAATCCCGAAACCATACCCAACTTCTTAGGTAACAGCTCCTGTGCATAAACGATAATTGCAGGAAAAGCTGAAGACAATATAAGTCCTATGATGACAATAAAGATGCCTGTCATTGTCAACCCAACATATGGCAGGGCCAACGTGAAAGGGGCTGCTCCCAACACAGAAAACCATATAACATATTTCCTGCCGAAACGATCTCCAAAAATCCCTCCAATCATAGTTCCCACAGCTATTGCCGTAAGGAAATAAAATAAATACACCTGCGCCCGCACAGCGGAAATACCAAATTTCTCCATAGCATAAAACTGCAGATAGTTGGTGATGCTTGCCAACATAAAAATATTTGGAAAGTATAAGCAGAAGTAAAATCACGATAGACAGGATGACCTTACTTTTAGGAAGATCGGGATAAGCTATGCTCTTCTTTTCTTGTTTTAGTACTGTCTCAGCAGATGCTCCTTATACCAGCCACCTATATAATACGCAACCAACTGTCCCAGCAGAGGAACGGCCACCAACCACATGATAGCCCATTGGCCACGCGGCAGTACCACATAAGCCACTACGATTGGTGCTAACGCCATACCTCCATTGCCTCCAATCTGAAATATAGACTGCGCTAGGCTTCGCTTTCCTGAAGAGGCCATATAAGCGATTCGCGACGATTCTGGATGAAAAATCGAAGAGGCAATACCCACCAAAAAGACAGCTATAAGTATCCACAGATAGCTATGAGCATTGGCAAAGACAAACATTCCCACAATCAAAAGTGCCATGGCCAGCATCTGGGAGTAGGGCTGCGAACGTTTGTCTGTATAAGTACCTACCATCGGTTGAAAAATAGATGCCGACAGCTGATAAACAAAAGTGATAAGTCCTATCTGACCGTAGTCAGATGGTGTTCTTGTTTCAGCAAAGGATATACCGCAGGGATGACACCTTGAATAAGATCGTTCAACAGATGGGCAAAACTTACGGCAAATAAAATTGGATAAATAGGCTTCTCAGTTGATAGTTTCAGCATCTAATAATAATTTAATCTACATTACCCGTACCAGCAGACCTTTTAAATATTCTCCTTCAGGGAAAGAAGCCCTTACTGGGTGGTCCTCAGGCTGAGTAAACTGTCTTATAAATTGAATTTCTTTTCCTGCATCCAATGCTGCCCAAGCAATAACCTGTTTAAAGGTTTCAATATCCATAGCTCCTGAACAAGAGAATGTGGCCAGCAATCCGCCCGATTCCAACAATAACAAACCGCGGCGGTTCAGCTCTTTGTAGCTCGTGACGCCCTCTCCAAGGTAGAACGTGAAGGTGCATATTTAGGAGGATCCAAAATGATTATATCAAACTTCTCCTCCTGTTCAGCAAGATGACGTAAATATTTGTTTACATCCGACTGTACAGCACTATGTTTTGAAGAATCAAAACCGTTGTGCAGCACATTGTTTTTCAAGGTCTCTACCGCTAAGGCAGAGCTATCCACAGACACAATTTCCTGAGCTCCTGCACGGAAGGCATTTAACGTGAAACCTCCCGAATAGCAGAAACAGTCCAAAACTCTCTTTCCTTTGGCATATTGTGCAACTAAAAAGCGGTTTTCACGTTGGTCACAGTAAAAACCGGACTTCTGTCCGTCAATGATATTAACCTTATAATGAATTCCGTTTTCTATAACATCCACAAATGTCGGTGGCATTACCCCCCACCGTAATCCATTGGTATTGGGCAGTCCCTCATACTCGCGAGACTTCAGATCACTACGTTCGTATATTCCTTTTGGTGAAAGCTGCTGCACAAGTTCATCGACGATGATATGCTTTACGCGCTCCACACCGGCAGCATGTACCTGAATAGAAATAAAATCAGCATACTTGTCGGCAATAAGCCCCGGTAAAAAATCGGCCTCCGCAAAGATGAGACGTACGGTATCATTTTCTTCATGAAGGAGATGGGTTCTGTTCTTGATAGCCTTCTGTACACGTGTCCGCCACCACTGTTCATCAATGGGGTTGGCTGGGTTCCATTCCAAAAGACGTATTGCTACACGAGAAGTATCATTGTATATACCATAGGCAATAAATTCACCCTCTATATTGTGTACCGCAACAACATCACCATTCTCAATATCACCTTCCAACGATTTTATAGCACCCGAAAATACCCAGGGATGCAACTGCCAGGCAGCCTTGTCTTTGCCTTTATTAAGGATTATTTTATTCATCCCTGCAAAAATACAGAATACAAAAAGATTAGCTGCTCCTATTATTCAAAAAATAAAGGGGGATTACTCCCCCTTTGCTAATCTTTGAAGATGAAGACCGAGACCTTTCCGTTTTCATCGATTGTACCCCGATACATTCCGGAAGTATTAAATTCCATCGCAAATTTTCCGTTTCGGTCCAAAGCTATCATACCTCCTTCCCCTCCAAGCTGACCGATTTCAGCAATAACCTGCTTAGTGGCTTCCTCTACCGAAAGGCCTTTTAACTCCATAAGAGTAGACACTCGGTGGGCCGCTACGGCACGTATATAATATTCTCCCCAGCCAGTACAAGAGATGCCGGCAGTACTATTATTGCAATAGGTGCCCGCTCCAATAATCGGTGAGTCCCCCACACGTCCGTAACGTTTGTTTGTCATTCCTCCGGTGGATGTTGCTGCCGCTAGGTTTCCTTTCTTATCCAATGCTACAGCCCCTACAGTACCAAATTTGTTATCCACATCCGTCACCCCCGAAATAAGATATGAACGAGGATCCACATGATATGCTGCAGGCTTTCCTTCTTCCTTATTTTTCGTGCGCTGGAGCTGCTGCCATCTCTCCTCTGTAAAGAAGTAGGAGGACGGGACAGTGTCGCAGCCTTGGGCCATAGCAAACAGCTCTGCTCCACGTCCCACCATCATCACATGTTCCGACTTTTCCATCACTGCACGTGCTGCATCAATGGGGTTTTTAAGATTTTTCACGCCTGCCACTGCCCCTGCCTGAAGTGTGGCCCCATCCATGATGGAAGCATCAAGTTCATTTTTCCCTTCATTGGTGAAGACTGCCCCTTTCCCTGCATTGAATAACGGTGAATCTTCCATAACATTGACTGCGGCCTGCACAGCATCCAAAGCACTTTCCCCTGCACGGATTTTCTCATATCCCTTCTTCAATGCCAAAGTCAACGCCTCCTTGTAGCGTTGTTCCTTCTCTGGGGTCATACTTTTCTTGTTGATGGTACCAGCGCCACCATGAATAACCAATACCACTTTGGGCTTCTGAGCTGCCGTCTGTGCATACACTACACCACTACAAAAGGCTGCAATCAAACAGTATTTCAATATTCTTTTCAAAGCTTTGAATTTTAGGTCTATATATACGAATCTAAATAAAAAAGGACTTTCCCACAAGAGGAAAATCCTTAACTACTCATATGAAGAAACAATTATTTATTTTTCAGTCAGATAGTCTTTAAACATCTCATAGTCTACCTGCAGAGGTTCCGCCAGCTTAGGTTTGCCGGCTAGCTCTTTGGCACCTTCCGGATAAACTACATGCTCGAAAATATCGGCGTCTATACCATCCGGAAATTTGCAGGGATGTGCTGTCGACAAAAATACCGAAGCATATTGTCCCGGATATTCTTCCTTATAAGCTTGGGAAGCCAGATAGGCGATAGCGGTATGTGGGCACGCCACATATCTATATTTTTCGAATAGCTCCCGCATACCGGCTTTAGTTTGCTCATCGTTATACGTATAGGAAGAAATCATATTGCGTAGCTTATCCAGATCGTTGTCGAACAAATCTTGGATACGCACCCAGTTACTTGGATTTCCGACATCCATAGCGTTGGCTAGTGTCTGAACCGACGGTTTTGGATCATAAGCTCCCGAAGCGAGGAAACGCGGCACAGTATCGTTTACATTCGTTCCTGCTACAAAATGTTTTACAGGCAACCCCATCTTGTATGCCAACAGTCCTGCTCCAATATTACCGAAGTTGCCACTAGGCACGGTAAACACCACTTCGTCGACACCTTGCGCCTTCAGCTGTGCATAAGCCCAGAAATAATAAAACGTCTGCGGTATCAAGCGAGCAATATTGATGGAGTTTGCAGAAGTAAGTCTTAACTCTCTGTTAAGCTCCGTATCGTTGAATGCCTGCTTCACTAGAGCTTGACAATCGTCAAACGTGCCCTCAACCTCTAATGCACGTATGTTCTTGCCGTTGGTAGTGAGCTGCTCTTCCTGCACTTTAGACACCTTACCTTTAGGATAGAGGATGGTCACGCGCGTCCCCTCCACCCCTAAGAATCCTAAAGCCACAGCTCCTCCTGTATCTCCCGAAGTGGCAACCAAGACATCCAGCAATTTGTCGCCCTGTTTAGAAAAATAACCCATCACTCGGCTCATGAAACGCGCACCAAAATCTTTAAAAGCATAGGAAGGACCATGAAACAGTTCGAGCACCGCAGTTTCTGGGTCCAAAAATTTAACAGGAGCATCAAAGTTGATTGCATCTTCCACGATCTTCTTCAGGTCCACGGCTGGAATATCATCGCCTATCAAGGCTGAAGCTACCGTAAAAGCTATCTCTTGCAAAGAATATTGATGAATATTTTTTATAAAAAGTGGATCTAAGGAAGGAATCACCTCCGGCATATAGAGGCCCCGATCTTGCGGCAAAGAGTTGAATACCGCCTCTTTAAATGAAACTCTTAAATCTTTATTGTTCGTGCTATATAATTTCATAATGGTTAGTCGTTAAAGGGTAATACCTTAGGTCCTTCCACATTTACTGCAGAAACGTATCTATAACTATCTATTCCATTCGTAGAAAGATGTTCCTGGATTTTCCGTGTAACGGATTCCGCTACCTCCCTTCCTTTGGTTACCGCCACCACAGAAGGTCCTGACCCCGAAATGCCGAAGCTCAGCGCCCCTGAAGAAAGAGCTATTTCCTTCATGGCATAAAATTCAGGGATGAGGATTGCTCGGGAAGGTTCGATGATGATGTCATGCATACTTCTTCCTAAGAGTTCATAGTCTTCCGTGAAAAGCCCTGCAACAACCCCAGCAATATTGCCCCACTGTGTTACAGCATCCTTCAGCAATACCTTTTCTTTGATGAGCTGTCGTGCATCTCGTGTAGGCACATCCACCTGAGGGAACACAATCCCTGCATAAAGTTCCTTTGGTGCAGGCAGCTTCACAATATCCAGCTCTTCTCCTCCACGCACAAGAGTCACCCCTCCCATCAATGCGGGAGCAACATTGTCGGCATGCCCATGCCCACAAGCTAGTCGCTCTCCCTCCACGCAGTAAGGCATAAGCTCCTCCTTGGTTAGCGGGTTTCCCAGCAGGGTATTTATGGCAAACAACCCTGCAACGGTACTCGCCGAGCTGGATCCCAAACCAGACCCTATAGGCATATGTTTGATTAGTTCTATCTCTACCCCTATATCTTGCAGTATTCCTAAGTCGTCGAGCAGCATCTTCACACAGGCACTCACGGTATTTCTGCCTGCATCCATCGGCAGCCGCCCGTCGTCGCCCTGTATCGAGCGTATACGGACGCCAGGCTCTGCTACTCTATACATCTTTACTTCATCTCCGGGCTCATCTACAGCGAACCCCAGAATGTCGAAGCCACAAATCATGTTGGCTACGGTAGCAGGAGCAAACACACGAACTTTATCTAATATCTTGCTAAAGTCTATGTTCTTCTCCTTCAACTTATTTTGATCAATGGGCATACTATCTATTTTTACTTAAAAATACTATTTAGCACCTACATTTACCAAGTCTGCAAACACACCCGCTGCAGTCACCTCTGCCCCAGCTCCAGGACCTTTGACTACCAAAGGACGTTCTTTGTATCGTTCTGTAGTAAAGGAGATAATGTTATCACTACCCGACAACGAGTAGAAAGGATGAGTCTCGTCCACCATCTGCATGCTAATAGACACCTTGCCCTCTTCTAATTTACCTATATAACGGATAACCTTATTTTGGGCTGCTGCCTTTTCCTTCAACTCATTGAAGAAGCTATCAGCTTTCAACAACTCTGCATAGAATTCATCGACCGATGCAGCTGCAGCACATGATTCCGGAAGAATCTGCTCTAGCTCCACATCTTCGGCCTCCACGACATAACCTGCGTCACGTGCCAGTATAAGCATCTTACGCATGAAATCCACTCCTCCCAAGTCATCGCGCGGATCCGGCTCCGTATAACCTAATTCCTGTGCCTTTTTCACCACATCGTAGAAGGAAGCTTCCCCTACAAAGTTGTTGAAGATATAGGATATCGTTCCGGAAAGGATGGCCTCTATCTTCAGGATTCTGTCTCCACTAAGCATAAGATCTTTAAGCACCCGCACGATAGGTAGCCCTGCTCCCACGTTGGTTTCGTAGAAGAAGTCTACACCATGTCTGCGTGCGGTATCGTGCAACAGTTTGTAGGTAGCATAATCCCCCGAATTGGCAATCTTATTACATGTCACTATAGAAATGTTGGACTTGAAAATATCTTCGTAGTATTTTGCAGGCAACTTGCTAGCCGTATTATCTATAAACACACAGTTTGGCAGGTTCATGCTTTTCATGGTTTCCACAAAGGCAGCCAAATCGGACACCTGACCGTTGGCCTCCAAGTCTTCTTTCCAGGTTTCGAGATTTATGCCGTTTTTATCGAACAGCATCTTACGCGAGTTGGCAACACCTACCACTTTTATTTCAAGGTCGTTCTTATCCAACAGAAAATCGTGTTGCTTAGCTAGCTGCTTGAACAGCGTCGAGCCTATATTTCCTGTTCCTAGGTTGAACACATGTAATGTCTTCTTCAGCTCAGCAAAGAAGGCGTCATGTACGGCGTTCAGAGCTTTTGCGAGATCTTCTTTGGCGATGATCACCGAGATGTTGAATTCCGAAGACCCTTGAGCTATGGCACGTACGTTGATACCGTTACGTCCTAAGGCCGCAAAAAGACGTCCCGACATACCTGGAGTGCGCTTCATGTTTTCCCCAACGATAGCCAATACGGAAAGATCTTTTTCTACTTCCGGCATCACCAGCTTGTTGGCCTGCAACTCCAATTCAAATTCGGTAGCAATAAGCTTCAACGCTTTCTCTGCATCACTAGGATTTACAGCGAAGGTAATGCTATGCTCCGAAGAAGATTGAGTGATAAGGATGACATTAATCTGCTCTCTCGCCAGCAGCGTAAACAAACGCCCCGAAAAGCCGGACTTACCAATCATCCCCGACCCCGAAAGATTGATTATCGAAACATCCGAGATGGAAGATATACCTTTGATTGGATATTGACTACAATCTGATTCAAATTGGATGATAGTCCCTGGAAATTCTGGCTCAAAAGTATTGCGGATGGCTATAGGAATGCGCTTCATAAAGGCAGGAATCATCGTCGGTGGATAGATTACCTTCGCCCCGAAGTACGACAACTCCATCGCTTCGGTGTACGATAGCACCGGCAGCGAAAAAGCTTTCTTCACGATGCGTGGATCCGCTGTCAACATACCGTTTACATCAGTCCAAATTTCGATGACTGAGGCTCCCAAGATCGAACCGAAAATAGCAGCTGTATAGTCCGAACCGCCTCGTCCTAAAGTTGTAACACGCCCTTCCTCATTAGAACCGATAAAACCGGTAACAAACATAAGCTTGTCAGCGTGTGTATGTTTTAGGCTGTTGATAAGTTGCGTTGTAAGCTCTTCGTTAAGATGGGCATTTCCAAAATTGGAATCCGTCTTCATATAATGTGATGCATCCACATATATGGACTCCGGAATATACTGTTCCATGATTTTGGAAACCATATAATTGGAGAAGCGCTCTCCATATGATATAATTAAGTCCTTACTTTGAAGGCTAAGCTCTTGCAGGGCATATACCCCTTGAAGTATTTCCTCAAGCTCATTCAACATAAGCTTAAGTTTGGTGTACACCGGATTTTGGTATTTGATGGCGATTAGCTGTTTGACCACTTCAAAATGCTTTTCTTCCAGCAGCTTGATATCCTCCGCAAAAGACTTACGTTGTGCTGCATTTTCTGCCATCTGCGTAAGCAGGTTGGTCACTCCAGACATTGCCGACAATACCACCAGAGGCTTCTCTCCTCTGTCGTAAGATGATTTTACGATTTCCAGTACAGACTTGATACTATCTACTGTACCTACCGACGTTCCGCCAAATTTTAGAACTTTCATTGGTTTAAGTTATTTACTATTTAGTTTATTTATTTCCGTATTCCCGAAACAAAGAAGCCTTCCTCTTTCGGAGGAAGGCTTCTGTATATCTACACTCAATTATACAAACAAGTTACTTCCTCCGAGAAATTATCCCCGTAGTAATAATAATTGTTGTAATAATTGAGTTCGCGTATTTCATATTTTTCAAATCTGCAGCTAAGATAGAACTATTTTAATATTAAAATCAAATTTTTTTTAAAAAAATTTCAAAACAAAAATAAACAATGTATTTATCCTTTTATAAAACGCATTTATGGACATATAACTACGTATTTATACCTTCAACTATGTTAAAAATTCGTTAAAACACCGTAAAAAAATTTGGATTGTAGGGATGTATCTACTATCTTCGTGATATCTACTCCTTGGAAAAGAAGTAGTGTAAAGGAAAGTTGTAAAATAAAAAAGCGATTTAATGAACACAAAAAAACTAATAGCAGCAGTGCTATTTATAGGCTTTTGTCTAGTGTCGCAAGCACAAACAACAAACAACAAGAAGAACAACAACGAGCAGGACAACCTAGCTAAAGAATATTTCTCCCAGATCATGGGAGTTGCTATTAAAGCAACGACAAACACTAAACTCTATCAATTCGTATACGATTGGCTTGGCACACCTTACCGTTTGGGTGGAGATTCCAAAAAAGGAATTGATTGTTCGAAGTTCTCCTTAGCTGTATACGAAAACGTCTTCAATACCACTATCGGTTACAACAGCAGAAACCAATACGCTAATGTAACACCTGTCAACCGCAAAGACCTTCAGCCAGGCGATTTGGTATTCTTCAAAATCAGAAGTAAAAACATCACACATGTGGGTGTCTATCTTGGAGATGACAAGTTTGCACATGCCTCATCCAGCAAAGGCGTAATGGTAAGCAGCCTAAAGGAACCTTACTGGAACCGCTACTATTATAACGGTGGAAGACCAAAGCCAGAAGTAAGTGAAACTATGACGGCAGATGCCTCTTCCTATAAAGAAGAAAACAATAAATAAAGTAACGATAAAATCTTTAAAAGTTAATAAAGTCCGAATGGCATTCATATCATTCGGACTTTTTATTTATTTTTGCTTTAACAGATTATATTATGCCAAGTAAAAAGACTCTAATATTAAATAAAGAACAGATCCTTCAAAAATCTAAGCGTATCGCTTATCAAATCCTTGAAGACAATTTTGAAGAGCCCAGCATTGTCCTTGTAGGTATAGCTGACCGAGGGTATATCTTCGCGCAGCGCCTTCAAAAGATATTAAAAGACATCGCTCCGGACAAAGAAATAGAATTGATAAAGGTGACTAATACCAGAAAAACAAAAGAAGTCTGGAAGCTACTACAGACATTCCGGTAGAGTC
>NZ_JXAC01000134.1 GCF_000814685.1 Sphingobacterium sp. T2 | reverse complement strand
TGCCACATCAAAGAATAATGTACCCTAGATGTCTTCAAAACCACCTCTTTYCCCGGCAATGGAAAAATGCCTGACAAGGAAATCCGAAGCACAAAAGTATATCGAAAATTGTTCTGGGATATACCTTTTTGTATCATTCCTTTTGTTAATATCTCCAAAAGGAAGTTTCTCCGTAATTAGCCTTATATGTTTTTTTCGTCCTCTCTATCCCATTCACTGGAAAACACACATTTTCCTCCAAGATTCTGAAGGGCTAACCTGAACCCTCCAATTCCAGCAAAAAGATCGATAAATTTAAATATCGGTTTTTGGGGAGGAGGAAACGGCACTTCCAACAATTCAAAAATACCATACTGCAATGCTTCTTCGGCAGCTTCAGTCGTAATCTCCTTCTCCGGATATCTGCATTCAAGAATTTCTCTAGCAAACGCCACAGCATCTTTTTTATAATACTCAGAAATACCATTATCTGAATTGTGCAAATAGTGAGTCAGAACTGCTTCCTGATTATTCTCTGGTTCTACTAATTTTACTCTTAACTTCTTATCCCCAAACTTTTCCAACGAAATCTTTTCTTTAAACTCCATTTTTAAACTCTTTATCTCACTTTCTATTTGCTGATACGCAATTTAACAAATTTTTCTCTATCGTCCTTCCCCCAAAACCTTAAAACAGTCCAGCCCTCTCGCTCAAGATATCTATTTACTTCCTTATCCCTTTCTATATTTCTTTCAATCTTCCTTGTCCAAAATTCAACGTTTGTCTTATGATCTTTCTTTCGTTCATTCCAATCTTTTCCATGCCAAAATTCACCGTCAACAAAGATTGCCAGTTTAATCCTTTTAAACGTTATATCTGGACTACCGAATACTGTCCTGTCATTTTTTCGATAACGATACCCCCTGGCAAACAAAGCTTTCGCCAACATAATCTCCGGCTTCGTTCCCTTTGATTTATTGGCTTGCATATTTTTCCTCCTTTGCTCATCTGTCAACTTGTCCATAGAAATCCAGATTATAATATAACAAAAAACAGATTCATTATCATAGGGCTTATTTTGTTTCAAAAATACAAATTACATCTTTATTTACTAAAAAATTTAGTACATAAAACCACAAATTAAAGGACAAAATAATTCACAATATAAGAAAGCTATAACCATATAATTCAAGGATAACGACCTCTCCCCATATCTAGGAGTCTTCTAAAATAGAAAATTCGGCCGTTTTGACCTGTTTTTCTATGAACTTTTCAGGATTACAGCATCCCTATGGCCGGTCATCATACTCCATGCCGTCGAAGATTCCGTGGACAACCATCTCATCCTTGACGGACATATCCATATTTCGGAAGGCAAAGAAATCCTCATCTCTCCGATTTGCGGTATCATCACGTCTTTACTTTACTTGGCTATAGGGCTATGGCTACGACGAAAACGCTTACAGCCCCAAGTCTAAGAGGAAACAGTATTCTTTTCGGGCGTAGAGAAGATTTTGTATTTTTGTTGTCAAATCGACCTTCTTCATGCTGGATACTATACTCAAACGCATCGTTTCTTCTCCTGTTCTTATCTACGCCATAAGATGCTTTATAGGTTTCTTGATAGGCTATCAGTTGTACGTCTATTTTCCTGAATTAGAACTCTTCTGGACCTTACTTTCCATTATTCTGGTGATATCTCCGGAGGAAAAAGACACGAGAAGGTTGTCATTAGAGCGTTTCAAGTCCAACTTTATCGGCTCTGCCGTAGCACTAGGATTGTTGCTCTTCGTTGAGCCCACCATCTACACCATTATGTTTGGTATCCTGCTTACCATCGTCGTATGTCGCCTCTTTAAAGTGCTGAACATGGCACGCGTAGCTTTGGTTGCCCTGCTCATCATCATGGTGGAGCCCCATGACACCTCTTGGGTAGAGGCCCCCTTCTTCCGCTTCGGCACCGTAGCCTTAGGCTGTATCATAGGCTTACTCATCGTGGTCCTCACCTCCATGATCTTCAGACCCCTGAAAAAAAAATACGGAATACCGTATTAGTATTCCGTATCCCTAAATATTCCTAAAGGTTATTTTCAATAGCTTTCACCTCTTCCCTATACAGTTCTATAGGCTTGTCTAACAGCACGGCTACCACAGTCATGTTTTTATCCAGTCTCTCTGCGGGAAGGTCTATATAAACTATGCCGGGGCGGTCGCTCCAATACAGCTTGTTATGTACCTTATGACCTATCATGGAGCCTTCCCCCACAATACGCACTCGCGCTACACCATTTTTAATACCTTTCAGTGCCAGCGGTCCTGTAGGTTTTCCTTCCACAAAAAGATATAAGGTTTGCCTGTCGGCCGATAAGGCAGAGTAGCCGGCATAATGGTTTCCGTCAATACCTCGATGAGCATCGTGCAACACTTCGGCATGCTTCTTTACCCAGTTTTTTACCTCTTCTGAGGCAAAGATAAGATCGCTATCCATCACACTGGCGTCATCGTTCATCTTGCCTTTAAACAAGTTAAAACCATTTGACGTATATTCAGCAATAGTTCGTATGGATTCCTCTACATTTTTTGATTTAGCTATTTTTTCCAATGCACCGGTGCTACTCAATGGAGGGAAGGGAACAAAATTAGGCTTCTCATCAAATTCTAAAGCAATGACGGTTACCGCCGGATCGAAGTCAATGCTATTCAAAGAAATATCTACATAAGATTCAGCATAATCAAAGCTTAATTTTTTATCGCTTCCCACTACGCGGACAGATTTAGGTTTGTTTAAAGATACCCCGGATAGTACAAGCTTCTTTTTAACATTTTCGAGATAGAGATACAAGGTTTTGCCATCCTTGGAAAACGCATTTTTCTCCAAGACATAGTCTGCACTCACCCCTGCCCTTGTTCCGTATACGGCTTCAGCATGTTTTTTGGTCCATCGTCCTAACTCCTTGAGGATAGTCACCTGCTCCTCTGGGATTGTTCCGTCTTCTCGGGGTCCTATGTCAAGCAGGAGGTTTCCTCCCATCGCTATACAGTCTACCAGCGTGCGGACTATCATGTTGGGTGTCTTATAGTTCTTATCCAGATGTTGGAAGCCCCACGAGTCATTCATCGTGTAGCATAGCTCCCAGTAGCGGCTCTGCGGACGCACGACGGGAATGCCCTGCTCTGGCGTCTCATAATCGCCATGGCTGTTCAACCGTGAATTGATGATGATGTTAGGATTATAGCGCCGGAGGAGTGTCAACGTTTCTTCGGCCTTCCATTCTTCCGCACTATGCTCCCAGTCTCCGTCAAACCATAACAGGTCCGGCGTATATAGCCTAGAGAGTTCGTCCAGCTGTGTCTGGTAGAACTGCACAAAGCGGCTCCAACGCTGAGGTTCTTCGCGGATGTCATAACGTTTTTGCGTCCTTGTACGGACATCATAATAAGGATGACTCCAGTCGGGCAGAGAGAAGTACAATCCTGTCTTCAGCGAGGAAGCCTTCACCACCCTAATGAAGGGGGTCAGCACATCTTTGCGTACCTGTGCATCCTTTGCCGTGGACAGCCCTTTCTCAGCCTGTGTGTCCCAGAGTGCCACGCCGTCATGATGCTTGGACGTGATAACCGTATAACGAGCTCCTGACTCTTCGATGAGCTTCACCCATTCCTGCGGGTCGTACTTTTGGGCTGTGAAGCCTTTCAGCTGTTGGAGATAGTTCTCTTGGCTGATATAATTGTTGAAAAAAGCCCAAGACTCGGAGATGCCGTCCACGGCATAGATTCCCCAATGGATGAAAACACCTAGCTTGGCATCTTCAAACCACTGCATCTTCTGTTCGGAAGGGAGAGGATTGACCTGGGCCATACCAAGAAAAGTATAGCACAAGCTTATTCCCGCAAGAAGTATTCTTTTCATAAAACTAAAAGGTTTATTTTCTAAAATAATCATTTAATCCTTTGCTACCGAAATATTGGCTTCCAAAATTGTATTTTTGTATACGATGATAGAACTATACACAGACGGCGCTTCCAGTGGAAATCCCGGACCCGGAGGATACGGCACGATATTACGTACCATCTATACGGGAAGCAACCCTCAGTTTCATGGGAAACTTATAGAAAAAGAGTTTTCGGGAGGATACCGCAAGACTACCAACAACCGCATGGAGCTGATGGCCGTGATCGTAGGATTGGAAGCCCTCAAAAATCCCAAGCAGAAAGTAACCATTTATTCGGACTCAAAATACTTTATCGAAGCCATAGAAAAGGGGTGGATATACAATTGGATGAAGAAGGGCTTCGCAGGGAAGAAGAACAAAGACCTGTGGCTGCGCCTGATGAAAGCCTATGAGCAGCATGATGTTTCCCTAGTATGGGTTAAGGGGCACGCCGGACATCCATTGAATGAGCGTTGCGACAGGCTCGCGGTAGCCGCCTCCAAAGATGCCTCCAAATGGCAGGTAGATACGGTCTTTGAAGCGGAAGAAAGTCAAGGTTTGTTATAATATTTACGATGGTAAAGCAATCTTTTCCTCCCGTACTCCCTACCTTACCTCGGATATTGATATTGGGTTCTTTGCCGGGCGACCTGTCTTTGGCGCAACAGCAGTATTATGCGCATCCTCAAAATAGATTTTGGAAGGTGCTCTTTCGTCTTTTCGAAAAAGATTTTTCTCCCGACTATGGCGCAAGGATGCGTCTTCTCCATACACACGGCATAGCCTTATGGGATGTATGTGCGTCGGCCATACGTCCCGGCAGCATGGACACGGCAATCACGGACGTCATCCCTAACGCCATAGACCGCCTGCTGACGGAAAATCCTTCCATCCAGTCGGTATTCTTCAATGGACAGAAGGCACAAAAGCTTTTCGATAAACACTTCCATAAAGAAGAGCATCTCCACTACATCACCCTGCCCAGCACCAGCCCGGCCAACGCTCAGTTCTCCCTCGACAGGCTTATCCAGCACTGGCAAATCATCAAAGGATAACATTCCTTACCCTTTGTAAAAAACTTTTAGCTATAATCGTATCCTTTGATTATTTTTGTGGCAAGATGTCAGACTTAAAATACAACCAAAGAGGTGTATCCGCTGGTAAGGAGGATGTACACAACGCCATAAAGAATATTGACAAAGGTTTATATCCTAAAGCTTTCTGCAAAATCATTCCCGACATATTAGGAGGTGATGAAGAGTGGTGCAACATCATGCATGCCGATGGGGCCGGTACCAAATCTTCGTTGGCCTATGTGTATTGGAAAGAAACCGGTGACAAATCCGTATGGAAAGGTATTGCACAGGACGCCATCATCATGAATGTGGACGACCTGCTCTGTGTAGGTGCTACCGACAATATCCTTCTGTCGTCGACTATAGGTCGTAACAAAAACAATATTCCGGGAGAGGTCATCGCCGAAATCATCAACGGTACGGAAGAAATTCTTGCCGAATTGCGAGAGCTTGGCATAGGCATCTATTCCACAGGAGGTGAAACCGCCGACGTGGGAGACCTAGTGCGCACCATCATCGTGGACAGCACCGTAACCTGCCGCATGCGCCGCGCCGACGTCATCTCCAACCACAACATCAAACCAGGAAACGTCATCGTGGGATTGGCATCTTACGGCAAGGCTACTTACGAAAAAGAATATAATGGCGGCATGGGTTCCAACGGACTCACCTCGGCACGCCATGATGTATTCAGCAAATATATCGCAGAGAAATATCCGGAAAGCTATGACCCTGCAGTGCCTTATGACTTGGTATTTGCGGGAGGAAAAGCTTTGACCGACATCATAAAAACAGAAACAGGAGAGGAAATCACTGCCGGAAAGCTGGTGTTGTCGCCGACAAGAACCTATGCTCCTGTCATCAAAAAGATTCTCGACAAATACCGTGCACAGATCGACGGCATGGTACACTGTTCGGGAGGTGCTCAGACCAAAGTACTTCATTTCGTGGACAACGTCCATATTATCAAAGACAACCTCTTCCCTATCCCGCCACTATTTGAGTTGATTCAAAAAGAATCGAATACAGACTGGCAGGAAATGTATAAGGTGTTCAACATGGGACACCGCATGGAACTTTACGTTCCGGAAGAGATTGCTGCAGACATCATCGCCATATCGGAATCCTTCAACATTCCGGCACAGATTATTGGCCGTGTGGAAGCCAGCGACAGAAAACAAGTGACCATAACATCTCCTTATGGCACATTTCACTACGAGTAGTAGTATAGCAGATAAAACATCATTCTGATGTCATTAGCGTTAAATCCATAAAAAAAGAGCAAGCCCAGCGCTTGCTCTTTTCTATTACAACGGGAGTAAAAAATTAAATTTTCTATTTCATCAAAAATCCACCGCCTATCAAATCATTACCTTCATAAAAAACGGCAGACTGTCCCGGAGCAATACCTTTCACCGCATGTGGGAAATCCACCTGCATGATATCTCCCTGCTGCGTGATGATAGACTGTGCTCCTGGGTCTTTATAGCGTATTTTGGTTACCGCTTCCATAGGCTCTTCCAGCGAAGCATATTTCACCAGATTGATGTTACGGACAAATGCCTGCGTTTTCTCCAGTTCATGCTCTTCGCCCAACACCACAGAGTTACTTTCCGGTAAAATTTCTATCACATACATAGGTTTTCCAAGCGCTATGCCTAAGCCCTTACGTTGTCCTATAGTATAATAAGGATACCCTTGATGCTTACCTACCACAGTACCATCCGACAAAATAAAATTACCTGGGCCGATTTCATCGTCCAGTGTAGGTCTGCGGTGTCTTAAGAATTCGCGATAGTCGTTGTTCGGCACGAAGCAAATTTCATAGCTTTCGGACTTGTTGGCCAGCTCTTGCTGTCCCATATCCATGGCCATCTGTTTAATTTCCGACTTACGGAAAGATCCCAACGGAAACTTCGTACGTGCCAAATTTTCTTGAGATACGCCCCACAACACATAGGACTGATCCTTGTGTTCGTCTAACCCTTTGGAGATTACATACCGACCGTTGTCATGCAAACGAATATTGGCGTAGTGACCTGTAGCGATAAACTCGCAGTCCAGTTTGTCGGCACGCTTGATCAAAGCCTCCCACTTGATATGCGTATTACACAGCACACAAGGATTCGGCGTACGACCGGCAATATATTCGTCCACAAAATTGTCGATGACATAATCACCGAACTCATTACGTATATCCAAGATATAATGAGGGAAGCCGTAGTTCACTGCCAATGCACGGGCATCGTTAATACTGTCCAAGCTACAGCAGCCTGTCTCCTTCGAAGTGCCACCGGAGCTGGCATAGTCCCATGTTTTCATGGTGATGCCAATGACCTCATACCCTTCCTCATGCAACATGACGGCCGCCACGGAACTGTCCACCCCACCACTCATTGCGACCAAAATTCTACCCTTTTTACTCATATCAAAATATTAATGTGCAAAGATACCCTTATTTTACAGATAAACGTGTTTATTTGATGTAATTTTATCTCAATCAAAATCAAGGAATTGGAAATTTAGGCAAAAATAATTCGTATTATTGTTTTAGAATTAAAAAAAAAAGACGCTACATTTGCATCGCAACAGGAGATAATCCTACAGCAAAAAAAAAGGTGCCATAGCTCAGTTGGTAGAGCAAAGGACTGAAAATCCTTGTGTCGCTGGTTCGATTCCAGCTGGCACCACCACCAAAACATAAACTGACAGTAACAGTTTTCAAAAAAGTACTGACGGTGCCATAGCTCAGTTGGTAGAGCAAAGGAACTGAAAATCCTTGTGTCGCTGGTTCGATTCCAGCTGGCACCACTGCAAAGCCTCTCCATTCCAGAGAGGCTTTTTTATTTTATTTCACCCCCCCACAATATATCACGTAAAAATATAACATTCCTCATATTTTATTTGTTCATCCAACTATACTTTTGTGCTCGCAAGTTATCTATGAAAAATGGAAAAACAATTGAAAATGATTATTTCCCTATTGATTAAAAAAACAAAATCCAAACATTTAAGTTGGAAAAAGCTTAACGAATCCTCTTATTATATCGATTTCAACGATTGTAGAGTTAATATTTTTTGTCAACTTGTCTCCTATAAAGAAAAGAGAAGGGTTAGATTATTGATTTACAATTCACGACAGGAAGTTATTTCTACTCTTGAGGAAGAAAAGTTCAAAGACTTAAAAGAATTATATGAGCTTGCCCACAACAATTATTATAGCTTCGACGAGACGTTAGAAATGATTATCAAACAATTGGCTTAAACATTATCCTAAAAATCCTAGAAGATAGTAAAGGATGATAAAGACTATTATTGTTCCGAAGCAGCCAAGTCCCATTTTCTTTGCGCCCCACCCTGCTATAAGCGTTCTAAAAAGTTTGTTCATGATGTTTATGATATGTTCTTGAAGGAAGAACAATCGGCAGTCTGGAAAGTTTGGCACCTAACAAAAAAGCGAGGAAATGATGTCCCCGCTTTTTGTTTTCAGAAGAAAAAGTGTTCTGAAAGTATATGGTTGTTTTAAAAATCGTCCTCTCCTTTTGCCAATAATTCTTTATGGTTACTAACTAAGGTTCTTGTCTTTGTTTTATGCTTGTTAATCTGCCTTCTCAACGATTCTACAGCTAAGTCGGTAGCCTCCTCAAAACTCTTAGCCTGAGCTTTAGCAAATAACTGCGAACCAGGAATATTAAATTTCAGCTCTACAATTTTGTTTGCTTCATCTCCTACATTTTCAAGGCGCAAATAGCAAACCCCTTCGATGATGTTGTCCAAAAATTGCTCGAGCTTACTTGTTTTTTTCTTGATAAATTCGATCAATTTTCTGTCGGCATCGAATTTGATTGATTGCACAGTTACATTCATGTTATTCCTCCTTTTTTTTAAGCTTTTGGATGTGCTTGTTTATAAATGTTTTTTAATCGCTCTACGGAATTATGTGTGTAAATCTGGGTTGCCGACAAGCCGGCATGCCCTAACAGCTCTTTAATCGCATTGAGATCGGCTCCATTGTCTAGTAAAGTTGTCGCAAAACTGTGTCTTAGTATATGAGGACTCTTTTTCTGTTGAGAAGTTATTATACTGAGATACTTGTTTACCACACGATATACTAGCTTAGGATAAGCTTGCTTACCCTCTTTAGTAACGATTAAATGTTCCGAAATATTGTCAAAGTGCTTTTCGTTTTTTTTTCTGCAAATAACGCTTGAGTTCTTCAATTAAGGTCGAATGTATAGGAACAAATCTTAACTTGTTCCTCTTACCTAATATAAGAATTTTTTTGTTTAAAAAATCAATATCTCTTTCTTTTATTTCCAACAATTCGGCAAGACGAATGCCTGTGCCGAAGAGCAGCTCCATGATGATGAAGTCGCGGCTATTTTCGAAAGAGTCTTCCATAGTTTCCATCTCCTCGAGTAGCGTCACCATCTTTTCCTTTTCTACTACTACGGGAAGCTTCTTGCCCACCTTGAGTGCCTTGATCAGATGCACGGGACTGGAAGACACCATGCCCTCACGCTGCAAAAATTTGTAATAGGACTTAATAACGGAAATAGCACGGTTTACAGAAGTAGCACTCTTGCCCTGCTCCTTCATCGTCGCAAAATAATATCGACAGAATTTGTAGTCCACTTCCTCGAATGGCATACCTTCTGCTTCCAGAAAATCCAAGTATGCCTGCACTTCCATCTCATACGCCTTGATAGTATGGGGAGAATATCGCTTTTCGTATTTTAGATAATTAATAAAGCTACTTTTATACATAACTCCCAAACTTTTTCTTAATATAACTATTAATACGGAAATAAACCATGCTTGTAATCACAATATTCAAAAATCCAATAATTATAACAAAAGCATGAAAAACTTTGTACGCCGCTATCGTTAAGAATGGCGAATTTTGGAAAGATAAAAGAAGAAGACCATGCACAGACATATATACGATATCACGGGGATGACCTGCAACGGCTGCAGAAACATCGTTGAAAAAAAACTTAACGAAATTCCCGAAGTGACGGCGAAAGTGGACCTCATAAAAGCCACAGCCGAAATCTCCAGTCCTTCACATATTCCCCTTCAGCTCTTGCAGGAAAAGCTGCAAGAGCTAGGAGGTCAATACCAGATTCATGCTCATGGAGAAGGTTCCCATGCCCCTCTGAAGACACCGGACGACCTTCCGGACTCTCCCTCTCAGCAGTACATATGCCCAATGTTCTGTGAAGGAAAAGACAGCATCTATCACGAAAAAGGACGGTGTCCGGTATGCCATATGTTTTTGATGCCTGTAGAACAGGTTGATTTCAATGCAGAAATAAAACACCAAGGTCCAGACCTTTCTAAAGCCGGGAAATACTATTGCCCTATGATGTGTGAGGGTGACAAGGTGTATGACGAGTTTGGCAGCTGTCCTGTATGTGGTATGAACCTAGAAAAGATTCCTGACACGAGTATGAAAATCACCTTCTCTTGTCCTATGCATCCCGAAGTGGTATCCGACAAGCCGGGTACATGCCCTGTATGCGGTATGGATCTCGTCGCCAACATGCCCGAAGAGGAAGAGGATGTGGTCTACAAGGATTGGCAGAAAAAACTTATTGTCAGCATAGTCTTTGCACTTCCTGTATTCATCTTATCCATGGGCGATATGCTGCCGGGGCAGCCTATCAGCAAGATTATCTCTCCACAGCTCAGCGGATGGGTTCAACTGCTGTTGACCTTGCCCGTAATAGGTTATACGGGATGGACCTTCTTTGTCAGAGGGTGGAACTCCTTCAAGACATGGCACTTAAATATGTTTAGCCTCATAGCATTAGGCACCAGCGCCGCCTTTATTTTCAGTGTGGTGGCTCTTTTGTTTCCTAGCGTCATGCCTATCGAGATGCAGGGACATCACGGTCAGCAGCATCTCTATTTCGAATCGGTGGTTGTCATCATCACGTTAGTCATCTTGGGTCAGCTGCTGGAAGCCAAGGCCCACAGCAAAACCCATTCCGCCATCAAGGAATTGATAAAGCTGGCTCCTGCCGAAGCGGTATGGCTACATGACGGTGTGGAAGAAAAAATAGCCGTATCGGAAATCCGTAAAGACTATATCCTCCGCGTAAGACCGGGAGATAAAATTCCCGTAGATGGGGTCATCACCTCTGGCCGTTCTTCCGTAGATGAGTCTATGATAACGGGTGAATCGCTGCCCGTAGAGAAATCTAAAGGAGATAAAGTTATCGGCGGCACAATCAATGGAGACCAAAGCTTCGAGATGAAAGCAGAAAAAGTAGGTCATGAAACGGTACTTTCACAAATCATCCATCTTGTCAATGAGGCTAGCAGAAGTCAAGCTCCTATACAGAAGCTGACAGATAGAATTTCCCAAATATTCGTTCCGACGGTGATAGCTGTGGCCATCGTTACCTTTGTCATCTGGTACTTCAAGGCGGGAGACAACAACCTTGCATATGCTATCACCACGGCTTTATCCGTACTCATCATTGCCTGTCCCTGTGCATTAGGACTGGCAACGCCAATGTCGGTCATGGTGAGCATAGGCAAAGGGGCAAAAAACGGCATACTCGTTAAAAAGGCAGAAGCATTGGAACAGCTCCATAAAGCTCATGTACTGGTAGTAGACAAGACAGGCACCATCACGGAAGGAAAACCGCAGGTGGTTGTTTTCAAAGGCACGGAAACTTTCAAAGACAGAGACGTACTTCAATTTGCCGCATCGGTCAACAGGCATAGCACACACCCACTGGCACAGGCGATAGTACGCAAGGCAGAAGAAGAAAAACTTACCTTCATAGACATCACCAACTTCAAAAATATTACAGGGAAAGGAGTCTCGGCCAATATCTTCCATCTACAAGCTACTCTAGGGAACCAAGCTTTGATGGAAGATGAAGGCATACAACTTCCATCGGAACGCATGCAAGAGATTAACACGCTCCAGCGTGAGGGATGCAGCATCTCCTTTCTTGCCATAGACAGACAGTTCGCAGGGTATATAGCCGTAAAGGACAAGTTGAAAGAAGCGGCTAAAGACATTGTCAAACACCTGCATGAAGAAAATATCCAGGTTCATATGCTTACGGGAGACAACGAACTTACCGCAAAGGCTGTCGCCACAGAAGCTGGAATACAGATTTTCAAGGCCTCACTCCTGCCTCAGGATAAACTGGATGAAGTCAAAAAGTTGCAGCACCAAGGTTCCATCGTCGCCATGGCAGGGGATGGCATCAACGACGCTCCAGCATTGACACAGGCTAATATAGGGATTGCCATGGGCAATGGTACTGATGTGGCCATAGAAAGTGCCGACATCACCTTGTTGAAAGGAGAGCTCAAAGGGGTATCCAAAGCGTTCCACCTCAGCCACCTCATGATGCGCAACATCAAGCAAAATCTGACCTTCGCCTTCTTATACAACGTTATCGGCATCCCGTTGGCAGCAGGAGTTCTTTATCCATCGTTCGGCATTTTACTTTCACCGATGCTTGCTGCAGCAGCTATGAGTTTAAGCTCGGTATCCGTCATCGCCAATGCGCTGCGTTTGAATTTGAAGAAGCTTTAACTATCTTTAGAAAAATATTTAGCTTATGAAATTCGGACAAGTGCCAGACCCTTCGATAATAGATTTTTCGATTCCTCCTACGCCAAAGGAAACGTTGGAGCTGCTCGAAAAACACAGGAAACCTGACCAAAGCCTAGAGGTATATGTAGGCTGTGCCAAATGGAACAAGACCGACCTTAAGGGGTTCTATCCGCGAGGCACCAAAGATGAGCTGGCTTACTATTCTACACAATTCAACTCCATAGAGCTGAATGCTACCTTCTACAATTCACCAAGCAAGCAGCAGGTGGAAACCTGGAGGGATAAGACTCCGGCAAATTTTAAATTCTTCCCCAAAATTCCACAGTCTATAAGTCACTTTTCACGGCTATTGAATACCGAAGAGAAGGTAAAAGACTTTGTAGATGCTACCGTACTCTTCGAAGATAAGCTAGGGATGGCTTTCCTTCAACTTATCGACAACTTTAAACCTAAGGATTTTGACAGGTTGGAAAAATTTCTCCGCAATTTTCCGAAAGGATATCCGTTGGCCGTAGAGGTACGCAATGAAGAGTGGTTTAAGCCCGAAGTAGCCGAAAAGTTCTATGAGCTTCTTAGAGATACCCAAATGACCAACGTGCTGGTGGATACCGCGGGACGTAGAGATATGATCCATATGCGTCTCACCACCCCCACAGCCTTCATACGTTATGTAGGTGCTAACCACCCTAGCGATTATACCCGTCTGGACGACTGGGTCAATACTATCGTGCAGTGGAAAGAAGCCGGTCTGCAGCAACTCTACTTCTTCATCCATCAGAATGTAGAAGTGGAATCTCCTCTGTTGGCCGCCCACTTTATCGAAAGGTTGAACAAGGCTATAGGGACTAACCTGCATATCCCAACAAAACCGCAACAGCCTAACAAGGGTAACACCTTATTTTAAGAATTATGAAGCTCAGCAAAGTACACCATATTGCTATTATTGTCAGCGACTATGAGCGTTCCAAGGATTTCTACACCCGCATCTTGGGCTTGGAAATTCTTCGTGAAACATACCGTCGAAACCGACATTCGTATAAGCTCGACTTGGCATTAAACGGCAAATACATTATTTGACGCTTTTCTCCTTCCCATGATTATCGTTTCCACGACCTTCGTTAKTCCCGTAAGCGTTGGCTTACGCCCTAATCGATGGTCCTTCGAACGTGGAAAGATAATAAGAACAAACCGTAAGTAAGAATTAAAGCAGCATATTTCGGTAGAAGCCATACGGATAGACA
>NZ_JXAC01000133.1 GCF_000814685.1 Sphingobacterium sp. T2 | reverse complement strand
TTGCTGATCCAAGTTAGCGGCAAGGTGTGTTTTACGGTGCTGTATGTACCGAAATAGGTGCTGAGGCGCAGGTAATAAAGAACTTGCGTGTTCCAATGTTCTGGCATCACTAAGCCGTTTTGAAGCTTAATGTTGAGGGTGCTAAGTTCTTTTACCCCAGCTTTGAGCTCATTGGATTCTTTCAGGCGGAATCTTATCCTTCCCGGTGTTTCGGTAAACTCGCTAAAACCTTCCGGCTTGAAAAAGTAGATAGGGAAAGAACCTTGGTATTGCCCTGCTTTGATGGTGTATTTCCCAAATTCGTATTGTACTTTGTCGGTGTCGCCGTCCACAGCTTCCAGCTCAAAGTCTAGGTCTTTATCCAGCGGATAGCCCATCAGTCTGTAGTTGAACATTACCGAGTCTTTTCCGCTGAGAATATAAGCGAAGTTGTACGACGTACTATCGGAAGGCGCATTGGCATTGCCAAACCATAGATTTATTTCTTTAACGTTCGGATCAAAAAGAAAATCCTCATTCTTTTTACAGCCGGATAAAGCTATTATTGCGACTAAATATATGTATATCGATCTCATATTTTCTTATTTGTTAGGTTCACGATCAGCAAATTCGTATTCCGAGTCTGGTATAGGGAAAGTATAGTTTTTTGTGGCAACCATATTTTCCGAATAGTTTGGAATATGTTCTTGGTTGGTGCGTTTGAAGTAGTAAAACAGCTGTCCTTCAGCTAAGAATTCTTTTCGGAATTCGTTGGTCATCAGCGATCGGAAATCGGCATAGCTCGTTAATCCCGTGAGGCCGCGAGCTGTAAGCACTTTATTCATATATTGCAACGGATCCGTGTTTTCGTGTTCGGCACATTCGGCGAGTATGAAGTACATCTCTGCCAGTTTGATGATAGGCATCTTTTGACGGAAATATTCGGGATTGCTGATAGAGTTGTTCGTCGCAGGCTCCGAGAACTTCAGCGTGTACTTTTGTGTGGCGTTGGCCTGTGTGCCGTCAGCCAGTAGATACATATATCTGTAGTCGTTGGTAAACTGCGCTCCGAAATAAGCTTCTGCGGTTGATGCGCCTAAAGAAAAGATAGGGCCGGAGCCACTTTGTGTAAGGTGAGTAATGGCATCCTGATGCAGAGTGTTAATCTGAAGGGCGAAAATGTGCTCAGGAGCTCCCGATAAATCTACCTTATCAGCAATGTTCTTTTGTGTGGAGAAAGTAAATTTGTTGCTGTTAACTACACTTAGGGCTGCCGCTTTGGCATTTTGGTAATCTCCTTTGTATAGGTATACTCTACCATCAGCGCTTTGACGGCATAATAATTCAAGTGCAGTTGTCTGTTTATCAAATAGCCGCGGTCTTCAACTTCGGTTACTGTTCTGCCTGTAAAGATAGGGTCAACTTTGAGCAGCTCTTCCGCTTGTTGGAGATCCGTAATAATCTTGCCCAAAACTTCATCTACTGTATATTGCTTGGTCTGTTTGGAGGAGTATTGCTCGACGTAAGGAATAGCTTTTTGGTTAGGGTTTGTAATATAGTTAACTCCGAAACAGCGCAGCAAGTCAAAATGCGCAAAAGCACGCAAAGCCAAAGCTTCTCCTTTGATGATAGCTTTGTTGTCTCCGGTGAATACATTTTTGGAATCAATATTCTCCAAAATCATGTTGGCATTGGAGATAGCTTTGTACATATTGTTCCATATAGCGTCCACGCGAGCCTTAGTTAAAGATGATTGATAATTATATTCGCCATCATCTTTGTAAGTAGTGGAGTAGCTTGTCCATTCGTGGGACAAGACCCCCATCATGCCGTAGGTAAGTTCCCTTCCATAGAGAGCTTTGTCAGTAAGGATAGTATAGACTCCGGCTAGCGCTTCTTTGAAACCGGCTTCCGTTTCGAAGAGCTCATCCGCCTTTACCTGCGATTTAGGCTGCACGTCCAGCCATTTCTCACAACTGGTGTTGAGTAGAAGGCCTGCTGCTAATAGTATATATAGAAATTTATGCTTTATCATGATTAGAAGGTGGATTTGAAGGGATGAAAGAAAACGTTCTTGACAAATGGATAATCTGTTCCGCGTTCGGTCTTTACAGTCGATAGGACGAAAGCTTCAGACATGTAGAAACCTACTTTCAGGTTCTTAAGATGATATTTGGCTAGATTTTTCCATTTGAAATCATAATAGGCATTGATAGAGGACAAGGTCAAATCCGACTTTTTCTGTAAGAAGCGAGAGGTAGGATTTGTCTTTGTCGGGGAGGCAGTAATCCTTTTGAAAACGGCCTGATCTCCGGGATTCAGCCAGGTGTCGTTCAACACGCGGGTATCCACATTATATGCTACATTTACATTTTCCACGCGGCTAATCAGCGTAGAATTGTAATAATCTTCTCCTAAAGTATAACGGAAGGATGTGCTCAACCCCCAGCCTTTGTATTCCATGTTAAATCCGAAGTTTCCGCGTAGCTTAGGATCGGTAACTCCTACCGCGATTTGGTCGTCAGCGTTCCAAACGTATGTTTGTGATCCATCTTTCTTCAGGAACACTTCTCTACCAGTGATAGGATCTATACCTAATGAAGGTACTGCCCATATAGCGTTTACCGACTTGCCTTCTTCATACCGTATTTTCGGTAAATACAGTGTTTCAGATTGTCCCAGTTCGTCTTGCTCTTTGTTGATTTGTTTCAACGCATCAGAAATTGTCAAAAGCTTGTTTTTGTTGGTGGCAAAATTTCCGAAGAGAGCAAAATAAGACTGTGCTTGAGGCTTGTTGTAGACTACATAGTTAAGAGATCCTTCGAAGCCGCGGTTTTGCACCTTGCCAAGGTTTTCTTTATAGGAAGCAAAACCGGTAGAAGGAGGTAAAGAAAAGTCTATCAACAGATTGTTCGTGTTGCTAATATAGTAGTCGAAGCGACCGTTGATACGGTTGAACAGGCGGAAATCCGTACCCACATTATAATCGAATTTTTCCTGCCATTTAAGGTCGTTGTTGGCTAAAGCTTTCAGGAACGCACCTGCGATGTTGTCATATGTACTTTGTGTAAAGAAAGAGTAGGTTGCCATAGCTTGGTAAGGGCTGAAGTTCTGGCTACCTGTGGAACCCAAAGAAGCACGCAATTTCCATTGATTGATGGTTTTGTTGTTTTTCAAGAAACTTTCGTTGTGGATGTTCCAGCCCAAGCCGAAAGACCAGAAGTTACCCCATCGGTTGTTGGCTCCGAAGACAGAAGAGGCATTGGTCCTGTAGCTGAGGTCTGCCAAGTAGCGGTTGTCGTACGAGTAGTTAGCAAAAGATACTATACCCACTTCGTGGCGAATGCTTTCTGAGCCGGAAGGAACACCATTTTCTTCGTATTGTTTGGCAAAGGTGATAAAATCTACGCGGTTGTTGAGGAATCCCCATGCTGTCATGCCGTGAGTTTGTGAGTCGAAGGAAGCGAGGTTCCATCCGGCATTAAGTAAGAGTTGGTGCTTGCCAAACATCTTGGTGTAGTTGGCGATGACGTCTGTACTTAGCGAGGAACTTTCGCCATCGCTCATATAGTAGGAGCCACGTTTGAAATAGTTTTCTCCTGTCCAAGTGGCGAACTGTGTGTGGTCGCCAGGAAGGAAAATTTCAGCGTTGTTGCCATTATAGGTAAAGCCCACACGTGCAGTAAGCCTCAACGCCGAAGTAGCCTGCCATTCCGCATAGAAGTTCTCCGTGATTTCGTTGTATTTAGAGAAGTTTTTGGTGTTGAGAGTTGCATTATACAGCGGATTATAATAATAGAAAGGCGAGCTGCTAGGTGTGGCCGTATAGTTTCCTAAGATTTTTTTCATATTTCCATATTCATCATATGGAGAGAAATATGGGTTGAGAGAGGTATATTCCGAGAAGGAACCATATGGTGAGTTGTTTGATTTGTTGAAATTGACACTTAAAATATTACGGAAGTTGAATTTTCCACTGCGATATGATAAGTTGACTGAGCCTCCAGTATTTTGACGGTTGGATCCTTTCATCACGCCGATATTATTGTTATAGGAGAAGTCTACCACATAGCGTAAGGAAGGAGAACCGCCTTCCAGCATTAAGGTATGTTTGTTGCCCAAGCCTACACGCAGTGGCTGCGAAAGCCAATAGGTGTCTACTCCGGATTCTATGTCAGCAAGGATGGCATTGTATTGTTCTCTCAGATGCTGTTGATAAACCGGCTGGGATGAGGTGTAGCGACCGGCATTGAGCTCCACCTGCAATCTTTTCTCTGGCATTAGCTAGATGGTAAGAGGTTAAATCCGGCGCTTCGATGTTGAAATTGGCGTTGTAGGAGACACGCATAGCTCCTTCTGCAGGGACTATAGTCTCAATGATCACGACGCCGTTGGCGGCTTTCGAACCGTAGATAGCTTTTGCGGCAGCATCGCGCAGGATGGTGATAGATGCCACGCGGTTCATGTCGAGGTCGAAGATTTTCTGCAGATTCGCTTCGAAACCGTCAAGGATAAACAAAGGTTCGTTGGGGTTGCCCGAATATTCCCCGCGGATGTCGTCAAGACCCGTTTGTCCGCGAAGCTGTATTTCCGGCAAAGCATTAGGGTTTGATCCTAAGGATAGGTTTTCGGACAACACAAAAGAAGGGTCTAGATTTTGGAGACTTTGCAGCACGTTTTTGTTTCCTACACGTAATAGGTCTTCTTTAGAAAAAGTCGAGGCACTGCCCGTGAAGCTTTCTTTCGAACGTCTGCTATAACCAGTAACCACCACTTCGTCGATTTTTTCATTTGCAGATAGTAGGGTTACTACCAAAGGCAGCTTTGTCTTTTCGTTTACCACCACTTCTTTGGTGGCGTAGCCCACACTTTTGAACACTAAAGTTACATTGTCTTGCGTAGGAGAGATAATAAATTCTCCTTTGTCATTAGAGATAGTTAGCTGTTTTTGCATCGCCCTTTACAGTTACCGACACATTAGGAATAGGAACCTTGTTTTCGTCTAGGACAATTCCTATAATTTTTGTCATTGCCTTTACCTGCGTCATAGGAACTTGACTGTAAAGACGTTCGGGAACCAAAAGGGAAGAGGATAGCAATGTTACGGCTAAAACACTTCCTCCAATTCTCGATTTGAATAGTTTGTTCATTCGTAATACTGTTTAGGTTTTTGTTTAGGTGATTATATGAGGACAATCTTTGTAGATTGATGACAGATTATAGGTTAATAAACAAGACAGAGTCTTTCAAATCATAAGTAAAAGCCATTTTTGTTTGCATGGTTTTCAATAAATCTGCGATATTCGGTTTTTTCAAATCTTGCGGCATACAGATTTTTCTCTCCTCCTTCGGATACAGGCACTAGGACAATGTGATATTTGTCTTTTAGAAGGGTAGAAATTTCTTTAAACCGCTCCTCGTTCATATTCATGGTTAGTACAAGCTTATTCGAGTCTATCTGTGAACTCAATTCGCTTAGTAGCTTTTCGTTTATTTTTATATTCTGGATTTTTGTTGCCTTTAGCGAAGCTACCTTTACACTATCATCTTTTGAAGGTTTATGGTCTTGGTTTTGAAGGTTAGGTTTACTGATAGTTTTTGTTTTGGCAATGACTTTCTTTTCTTCTTTTGGCAAAAAAAGTACTTCTCCCTTTTGAGGAGAAGTACTAGGTCCCGTTTCCGGGGTTAATGGTTTGGTAGATGTGTTTATTACATGTAAATGTTTTGTATCAATACGGTTGTTATTCAGTGTTTTATTGGAAAGTAAACCTGTAAAACCTAAAACTGCAATTACGGCAGCGACTTTAAGTAAGGTTTTTCTGAGCGAAAACACCGGCGTGGAAGTAACAGTTTCTGCTATATCGAAAGTGTCCCAGCGGTCTTGGATATACTGCTCAAATGGGGCTTGGTTATCTTTGTTTAAAATCCAATTTTCTACAAGCTCCTTCTCTTTTTCCGTACATTGATTGGAAAAATATCTATCCAACAGTTGTTTTTCCACGTTTTCTTTCTTTGCTATCTATACACTATACAATCGAAAGTGGATTTGCACCTAAGAAAAAAATGAAAAAAGACACAACAAGTTGAATCCCAAGTTTTTTAAAATCTTTTTAATGAGGGAAGAGGAGTTGTTGATATGATTTTCTACGGTACTTTTGGAAATGCCCAGCTCTTTGGCTATTTCATCGTTTTTAAGACCTTCCAGACGGCTCATCCGGAAAACGGTAGCCCTTTTTTCGGGAAGGCTTTCCAGAATTCTAAGTAGTATCATTTGCAATTCCTTGGAATTGTCCATTTCCGTTTCTTCTTCCGGAATAAGGTTGTTGAGGTACTTCTGCGCGATGATATTACGTTTCACCTTGTTGTAGAGGTCATTTTTAGCCAGCGTCATGAGGAAGTTTTTTAACGGTTTTCCTTCTTCGATTTTCTCTTTGTTCTCCCATAGCTTGATAAAGGTGGTTTGAATGCTGTCTTCAATGTCGACATGAGGGAGGTTAAACTTTTCGAGAAAGCTCCATAACACAGGGGCGTAATATTCATAAATGAGGCAAAAGCACTGCCATCCCCTTTTTTCAAAAGAGGAATCAGTTGGGCCTCATTTTATTTTTTTCGCTGACATTTTTTGGTTTGGCTAGCTAAAATATAAAAAATTGGAAATTAGGTAAATAAAATTCAAAAATTATTAGTTTAATTTTTCATTTTTTGTAAAACGATATGTTTTGTATAGGGAATGAAGAGCGGGACTAATTGCTAAAATTTATGTATTTTGTATAAAAATTATAAACTTATGGACTTTATCAGAACCAAAATCGACGATCATATTTATCATCTTATGCTGGACCGAGGCAAGTCTAATGCTATGCATCTGGAGATGATTCAAGAAATAGCACAAGCCTTGGAGGAGGCTGCTCGAGACACTTCCGTGGAGGGATTGATTCTCAGTGGAAAAGAGAATTTTTTTACCTCAGGTCTGGATTTGATTACACTTTATCAATATGACGAAGCGCAAATGAGGGATTTTTGGAATGCGTTTATCGCTTTGGTGGCTCAGCTGGTGGCATTTCCTAAGCCCGTGGTGTCGGCGATTACAGGTCATAGTCCTGCTGGTGGCTGTGTATTGGCCTTATGTTCGGACTATCGCATTATGGCGGACGGCGATTTTATCATCGGTCTCAACGAAATACCGGTAGGGATTGTTGTTCCTTACAGCATTTTCCGTCTATACAGCTTTTGGATAGGGGAAGGAAAAGCTTATCAAAATCTGTTGGAAGGTAAGCTGTTCAAGCCTTTGGAGGCTCTGGAAATAGGATTGGTGGATGAAGTGGTGGCGTTCAACCGTATACAGAATGCTGCCGCAAAGAAAATCAAATCATTGACACAATATGAACAGCAGTCTTGGAGGTCTTCAAAGCTGAACCTCAGAAGTCAGCTTATCGAAGAGTTTTCTAAGGACCAGACGGAAGTGGTCAATCAAGTATTGGAACAATGGTGGCGTCCAACTACGCGATCCATCATGAAGACAATAATCGATAATCTTACCCATAAAAAGAATTAACATGGTACAGGGAGCGTTAAAGGAAAATGCCCTTAAGGGAAAAACTGTCGTGGTGACGGGAGGAGGAACAGGCTTGGGCAAGGCTATGGCGACTTACTTTTCGGAGTTAGGAGCAAATATTGTCATTACAAGCAGGAAACTGGAGGTTCTGAAAAACACGGCCAAAGAAATCGAGGAGAAGACCCATAATTCGGTATTGGCCGTAAGCTGTGATGTTCGGAACATTGAAGAGGTGGAAAGGCTGTATGCCGAAAGTGTAGATAATTTTGGTGCTGTGGATGTATTGGTCAACAATGCCGCCGGAAATTTCATTTCTCCGACAGAGCGGCTGTCGGCCAATGCTTTTTCTACGATCATTGACATTGTGCTGAAGGGGACGGTCAACTGTTCTTTGACGTTCGGCAAAAAATGGATCGAAAAAAAGCTGCCGGCCAACATTTTGAATATCATAACGACTTATGCTTTCACGGGTTCAGGGTATGTCGTACCGTCGGCAGTAGCAAAGGGGGGAGTTTTGACCCTGACGCGCTCACTGGCCGCCGAATGGGGGAAGTATGGCATTCGCAGCAACGCTATCGCTCCGGGACCTTTCCCGACAAAGGGGGCATGGGACAGACTGCTGCCGGGAGATCTAGCCGAAAAGTTTGATTTTAAAAATAGAGTTCCTTTAAAACGTGTGGGAGAACATCAGGAATTAGCAAATTTGGCCGCATTTTTGGTGTCGGATTTTGCAACATATATCAATGGGGAAATCATTACCATCGACGGAGGAGAATGGTTGCAAGGTGCCGGTCAGATGAACGGTATGGAGGCTATTACCGCCGAAATGTGGGATCAGATAGAACGTACAATACGTCAAAACAATAGAATAAAATGATAAAAAACTGGATAGTAGGACTTTCTATATTAAGTTTTGTACTTGGTGCGTGTAACCAGAAAGGAAATAAAAGTCAGGAGGAGAAAAAGGATTCTGTGACTGTGGTGTCACCTCAAACGGTAGAAGAGCATAATGAGCTTTCGGATGTCATTACCCGTTTTGTAAGAGCTTATGCTAGCAAGGACAATGCAAAAGCTAATGCGTTGATACATCCTGACCTAGGTATTTATATCATCTACAGGCCAGGAGCTGCCGATACTTTCGTTCGCCTTGATAGCCTTGATTTTTCGAGGCCTGTGCCCGAAGTGTTTGATTATCCAGACATAACGTATGATTATGTGTTGACCTATGAGAAGCTTCCTACTTTCGACTGTGGAACAGAAAAATGGGATAAGACAGGCTTTTTCTGCGATACCACATCACATCCTAACCAGCTATCCAATATTGCGGCTTTTGAAGATGAATTTGATGAAGATAAATTTTCGGAGGAAGACCTTGTGATATTGGAAAAAGGAGAGCAAGAAAGCTATCGTGTGATATTGACAACCACAGAACCGCTAATCTTTCATGTGAGAAAATACCAAGGTAAATGGTACGTCACAACATTGGATCGAGCCTATGCAGGGTGCGATGCATAAAATTTTCGTTCTATAAATCGAAGAAATCTATTTTTATTGTTTAGTTTGTATCGAAAAAGAAAAATAAGGTCATGAGTATATTGGATAAAGAGACCCAATCTCGTATTGATAGTTGGTTGACTAATGAATATGATGAAGAAACAGTCGCACAAGTTCAAAAGCTGATTGACGACAACCAGGAATCAGAACTGTTAGACGCTTTCTATAAAGAGCTTGAATTTGGAACGGGAGGACTGCGAGGAATAATGGGCGTAGGCTCCAACCGCATGAATAAATATACTATTGGAAAAGCCACACAAGGACTTTCCAATTATCTTAAAAAGCAATTTCCGAACGAACAGATCAAGGTTGCGGTATCGTACGACAGCCGCAACAATTCGCAAGGTTTCGGCCATCTGGTTGCCGATGTCTTTTCGGCTAATGGTATCCATGTCTTTTTATTTGAGCAGCTGCGTCCTACGCCTATGCTTTCTTTTGCCGTAAGACATTACAGTTGCCATGCCGGCGTGATGTTGACAGCTTCACATAATC
>NZ_JXAC01000132.1 GCF_000814685.1 Sphingobacterium sp. T2 | reverse complement strand
CCAATGTATGATCAAGCCCCATTACTAACGTAACTAAGCTTCAGTAAAAAGAAAGAGTCCCAATGCAGGCTAAAGCTCCCATAATAGGTAAAAAACTTACATAAGTCTGCATCTTTCTTCCATTAGCATCGGCATAGGCTGATAAAAACGGTAAAGCAACTACCATCGTCATATAGGCAAATGCCAAAGCATAATTTGAAAGAACGGTATTGATGATTTCAAAACCGAAAAAGTTTACAATATCATCTCCCCCCGTCTTGGACTTCGTTATGGTAATATAATAAATGGGAAAGATAGTAGAAGTAATAACGAGATTATAGGCTGAGTTTGCCCAGTCGAAGAAAGCCCACGACCGTATCAACCTTTTATCGTTCTTCTGATACGCGCTCATACTGATAATATCCTACTCCTCTTCTGATTAATAATTCTGTCTAATAAATGTGACGATACGCACCATTTCCCTACGTATATAGGATGTTGGTACCACATAATTGTTGTTCAGAAAAGAAAAAACATATCTTTTACCATTGCGCGTGATGATATATCCGGACTGACAGTGTACTGAATTGATAGTTCCTGTTTTTGCCCAGACAAAAGCTTCACCTTGATCCAACGTATAAGCATTTTTTAAAGTGCCGTCTATCCCACCTGCCGGGAAGAATAAGAAACGCTTCGCTTCTTCTGGTTCTAGATCGCGAATGGCCAACAGTAAGTCCACCATGTTGCGTGGTGTGATTTTGTTATAGGTTGAAAGGCCACTTCCATCACGAAGAATAATGGTATCTTGGAAATTGCGGTAAAAATGCTCCTGCATAAAATTGCGCAACGAATCGGTATAAAATCCGTTAAACAATTTATCTGATATTAACATATGAAGATGTTCGGCTAGGAAGTTATCGCTAGGCAGCATCATCTCACGCAATACCACATTTCGGCTCGCCGAATAAAGTGTCTTGATATCCGATGGACGTGGATAATCTCTTAAAATTTCGACATCGCGCTTCAACGTATCACGCAACAAGACTACTGCAAGACTGTCCGTCCAAATAAAAGGTTTCTCTGTCGAATAATGCTTAGGGATATTCAAATTCGACATAATGAAATCATTGGACTTAAACTTTCGGGATACCCAAAAACGACGGGCCTTCTTTTCACGGATATGGATATGTCTATCAAAATAACTAGCATAGCCACCAATCCACTATCCTTAGCACTCAACCTTACCAGATTACCATATATAGGAAAAGGAGCTATATCAGGTTGATAATATTCTTCATAATCTTCTATAGACCAACCATTTCTATAGGTTGGCTCACTTGTCTCTTGAACCACATAGTACAACTTTTTGGACGAGCTTTTCAAAAAGTCATAAACTCTTCGCGTATCCAATTTGGGATGCAAAAATGTAGGGTCTCCCGTTCCCCAAAATATCAAGGAATCTCCCCTTTCAACATAATGAATCCCCGCTATGGAGTCTCCCAGATGTTTTAACGAAGCGAACAGCGTATATACCTTCGTGTTAGAAGCTGGTGTAAAGTGATGATCTTCATTTATGCTGAACACCATCTTATTGCTATCCATGTCATATAGACAAAAACCAAAATGATGTTTAGATAATATAGTGGATTTAGCAAACTCTGATTCCAGTAAAGAGTAGTCTTGAGCTTGAGTCTTTAAGCCCAACATACTGGAAAAAATAAGTGCAGATGTATAGAGTATCTTTTTCATGATTGAAAAATAAGTATTTGCATCAATACTACAAAAACATACTTTAGGATTCTAAACCCCAAAGCCATAATCCTTATTCCGGATTATCCAGATATTTTTTAATTGCCTGTGGTACCTTGGGTTCCACATGGGTATTATCAAAAGGATCGAAATAATAAATATTATCCTTGGCATATAGGTGTAGGTGTGTTTTGAGCACCTGCTTAAAATGCTCCAAACTTTTTCTTTCCCTTGCTGTCCAAGCGGCCTCCGCCAGAGCGGCAATCCTTGGAAAAGTCATGAAGTCAAATCTGGATTCGTTGTGGATACGTTCGGTCCAAAGATTGGCCTGCATCCCTAAGATCTGTCCTTCCTTTATTTCCATCTGTTGGTACTCACTTAGGTCAATTTGATATACACTTTCCAACGAACTGAAATTGCCCGCCCACTTCCTGCCATGTTGATGTTCCTCGGCCTGCACAAAATCGAAATATAAAGGAATGCGTGGACATATGACTACCGAATAGCCGTTTCTAAGGCAGGTTTCTAGCTGTCCTTTTCTATCGTGTCGCCACCAATATTGAATAGTCTTGTCCGAAGGAAGACCTGCTTCTGCCATCTCATCCCATACAGCAAGCTTATTACCCAGATTGAACAATGAGTCTGCCATTCGCTGCATGAAATATCTTTCCACATCCTTATTGGAGGCCAAATTCAGTTTATTTTTAAGTTCTGACACATGGACATCCTCATTCCATGCATCGCTGCCAAAGGCTACCTCATCTCCACCAAGATGAACAATACCGCTAGGAAATAGCACCGTAACCTCCTTCAGAATATTGGTCAGATACTGGTAAGTACTTTCTTTTGCAGGATGAAACGTAAAATCGGGATGCTCCTTTGTTCCTCCACCACTATATTGCGGATAAGCTCTATTTGCTGCCGTAGCATGTCCCGGCATATCTATCTCGGGGATAATGTCGATGTGACGTTCCGCAGCATACGCTACAATTTCCTTGATATCCTCCTGTGAATAATATTGTGCCGGCGTATATGGATTCAAATAAGACCCCACCCCACCAATAAGAGAAAGATAAGGATATCTTTTGATCTCCAGACGCCAGCCCGGCTCATCGGTGAGGTGCCAATGGAATTTGTTCAGCTTATAAAAGGCCATGTAATCCAACAGCTGCTTCACTTTCTTCTTTCCAAAGAAATGACGTGCTTCATCCAGCATAAACCCTCTCCAGGAAAATAATGGTACATCCTTGATCTGCATCGCCGGAATTACCACCTTATCCCCTTGCCTGTAATAGTGAAATAGCTGCAGCAAACTGTTCACCGCATAAAAATAACCCTTATGGGTCTGCGCGATAACTGTAATTCCTCCATTGCTGACCACCAGCTCATAACCTTCTTCGCCCAACTCCTTCCTAGTTTGAGGTCTCTGAAATGATATGATGGCCTGTTTAGAAGTATTTAACTGACTAAGTTTTCCAAAACGTGATAACAAGTTTTGGCGCAAATAGCTTATGGCCTGCAATTCCTCTCCTTGGATCACAATATCTTTTTCAATAGTGAGAGAATCTGTGCCCGGTATAACAATCTGGGGTTGTGGAATAATCCCAACAAATTGGCCAAAAACTATATTAATAAGGAAAAGTAAATAAATAGACAACAGATATCGAAGCATAATTTAAGGCTTAAGGTGATTTACCATTACTATTTGGTAAGATAAATTAAATAAATTATTTCCAATAAATTAAGATAAATCACATTTTCATGGGATTATATAAACGAAAAGCTCCTAAAAAAGGAGCTTTTCGTTTATGATAAGAACAATCGTTAACTCATTGATTTAGTCAGAAAGTCTGGATCTTGAGCGGCAGTTTCGTCAAACTCACCTTCCCACTTAGAAATTACAACTGTTGCCAGACAGTTTCCAATCACGTTCACGGACGTTCTGGCCATATCCATAAGTTCGTCAATACCCAAAATAGCCGCAATCACGAAAGTCGGCAGACCGAATTGGTCGGCAGTAGCTATAAGAACGATCAACGAAGCACGTGGCACTGCTGCTACCCCCTTAGATGTAATCATCAACGTAAAAGCAATAAGCAGCTGTTGTCCTATAGTAAGCTCAATGCCTGCTGCCTGCGCCACAAAAATGGATGCCAACGACAAATATAAGGAGGTTCCGTCCAAGTTAAAGCTATAACCCGTTGGGATAACAAAAGAAACAATCTTACGTGGCACTCCAAAGCGCTCCATATTTTCCATAGCCTTTGGTAGAGCGGCGTCCGAGCTTGTCGTAGCAAAAGCAATAGACACAGGTTCTTTCAAGGCTGCGATAAATTTCTTAATCGGCACTTTTAGATAAAGGGCGATAGGTAAAAGCACCACAAACAGAAATACTAAAAGGGCAATATACAAACTCATCAAAAGCATGAAGAGATTTTTCAGGATATCCACCCCCAGATGCCCTACCGTATAAGCCATAGCTGCCCCTACACCTATTGGTGCAAAGAGCATGACCAAGTTCGTAAACTTAAACATAGCCTCGGAAAGGCTTTCCGTAAAATCTATAAGTGGTTTCCGCTTCTTCTCATCCACCATCGCCAACCCTATACCGAAAATCACCCCGAAAATTACTATTTGTAATACTTTGTTTTCATATACGGATTTAACAATATTTTCCGGAAAAGTGTCGCGTATAAAAGCGTTAAATTTATATACGCCATGCACGCTTGGATCAATATGTTCCAGCGCTTTGAGGTCGGATTCTGCTACAGCAGAAGTTTGTGGTAGCTCTTCATGCGGCATATGAGCCACATCTACTCCCACCCCCGCCTTGGTGATGTTTATCACCGCCAAGCCTATAAAAATGGCGCAGCTGGTAGCACAGAAAAAATAAAGCATGGACTTCCAAGCCATACGCCCCACCGACTTCAAATCCGAATGCCCCGCAATTCCGAAAACCAAAGTGGCAAAAAGTATAGGTCCTACGATAGTTTTCACCAGTTTGATGAAAGCTTGGCTCAATGGACGCATAGAAATAGCCAAATCCGGAAAGTCTAAACCCACAAAAACGCCTAACACCAGACAGGTAAGAATCCAAGTAGTAAGATTTTTGCGAACAACGGCATTGGCTACCAAAACTACTGCTGTAATCCAACGGACAGCCATCATAAAGGACGCCGATACAGCTACAATATTAAATTCATAGAGTAAGGTAATAATTATGGCTATGGTTACGGTAAACAACATCACGTAACCTACATTCTTTTTTGACATGGAATTTTCTGTTTAACAATGTAACGATTAGCAAAAATAGAAAAATACATAAGTTTACCAAATATAAAAAAGGCATGAGTTAATGGACTGCCCCCAAAAAGTTGGACGAATTTATGCAATATTTTTGATATGATGAGCTCGGTATTCTACCGGGCTCATTCCATTTAAATTAGTTCTTATCCTTTTGTTGTTGTAATATTTAATATATTCTATAATATCCTTAGTTAATTCCAGTATTGACCTATATTTCTTTAAATAAAACAACTCTGATTTTAGTACCCAAAAAGTTCTCTATAATAGCATTATCTAGACATGTTTCCCTTTCTGACATGCTCTGAATAATTTCATTGTTCTTTTAATAGTATTTTGATATTATTTTTAGCCTATATATGTTCCTTGATCGAATGTAATATAGTCTTTATATGATCTTTGTTCCTTCTTTTTTCTTCTTTGATGCTTTATCTAGCATGTCTTCAACCTGTTTATAGTTAGGATGATGT
>NZ_JXAC01000131.1 GCF_000814685.1 Sphingobacterium sp. T2 | reverse complement strand
GACGCTGTTTGACAACAGGAAACAGCGAAATCGTGATGGCTCTTAAATCGGGAAGAGCAATACGTTTCAACGAATCTACCGTTCGTCCTATGGGCCGTACCGCTACGGGAGTTCGAGGAATTACGCTTGCCAGCGATGACGATGAAGTAGTTGGCATGATTAGTGTTAATAGTCCTGATGTTACCGTGTTGGTAGTTTCGGAAAAAGGGTATGGAAAACGTACCGACATTGAAGACTACCGTATTACAAATCGTGGTGGTAAAGGTGTGAAAACTATCAACCATCACCGAAAAAACAGGCTTGTTGGTAGCGATTAAAGACGTGACAGACAATGATGACCTGATGATAATCAATAAATCGGGCATCGTAATCCGTATAGGTGTAGATACCCTTCGTGTGATGGGTAGAGCAACGCAAGGGGTACGTCTGATTACGTTGAAAGAAAACGATGAGATCGCATCTATTACTAAAGTAGCAAGAGAGGAAGACGAAGAGGTTGAAGAAAATATAGATGAAAACACTATGGACAATTCGGCCGAAAACGACACAACAGACAATCAAGCGACTGAAGAATAAAAAAATGAAAGCAATATTAGCTTCAATACTTTCGATATTTATAGGTTCTACTGTTGTAGCCCAATCTAACTTTAAGGAGGGCTCCAACAGTTTTGCCAAATACACGAAAACAGGCGACATAAAAGAATTGGAAAATGCCAAAAAATTCATTGATGCCGCCTACAAAACTAGACGTGACTCTTCATTAACTAAGAACAACGTGCTTAGAGCTATGATTTATAGTTCTATGGCTTATGCAGACTCTTTGCGCAAAATCAAAACAGATAAAGATCCTATCATCATTGCGGAAGATGCCTTGAAACGTATCCGCCCGCGGGATAGAAAAAATCTCACTAACGAAATTACTTACGTCAAGCAAAATCTTATTGCAGCATATATTTATAAAGCAAATAAGGAAATAGAAAAAGAAGAATTCGAAAAAGCGTATAACAGCTTCCTTGAAGTCGAGAAATTAGGGTCGCAGTCGGTAGATGTATTGAGGAATTTGGCATATCTGTCCGCTCAGGCAGGAAAGTATAAAGAAGCCATCTCCTATTACCAAAAGCTGAATACAAAGTACAGAAGCAGAACCAGAGGTGTACATAGCATTGGCCCAAGCATATAAAGCCATAGATAACTCCCAAGAATATCTAAGTACTTTACAGCGAGCTCGTCAACTGTTCCCTAAGCATAAGAATATTCTTTTTCTGTTAGTGGATTTTTATGCACAAAATAAAACCTATCAAGCCCTCACTCCTATCATTGCTGAGGCTATAGCCTATGAGCCTGATAACATAGAACTTTACTATCTGGCTGGATTTGCACACGAAAATGTAGGTAACATTGCCGAAGCAAAAAATTATTATTCCAAAGTATTAAATTTGGAAGAAGGCAATTATGATGCTAATTTGGCATTAGGATTGATATATTTAAATGAATATCTAAAGGATAAAAACAATTTAGAAGCACAGTATATGGCTCAGGACTACCTACTGAAAGCCAATGGAATCAAACCTTATGCTACAAATGCCCTAAAAGGCTTGGCTTTATTCTATGAAGCTACTGGCGATCAAGAACAATTAGACAGAGTCAATCTGCTTCTAAATCAGTTATCAAATAATTAAAAAGGTAAAACGTATGAACATTAAAAAAGGAATTTTATTTGCTGCCATATTTTTCTCGGCAGGTTCATTATTCGCCCAAGCCGGCAAAGTAAAATCAGCATTGACAAATTTTCAAAAGTATTACGAATTTAAACAAGCCGGAAATGCTAAGCTAGGCGAAACGTTTATTAAATCGGCGAAAGAAGCCATCGATGCAGCAATCGTTCACGATAAGACCAAAGAATCTGCGGAAGCATGGGCATACTACGGTACCATCTATGCCAACATTGGTGCAGATGCCAACAACGCTGAAGATATCGCTAAAGCTAAAGAAGCATTAGCCAAAGCCCGCCAGTTGGACAAAGACAATAAGTTCACCGAAAACATTACTTTAGGTGAACAAACCATTTATGTATACAACTTCAACCAAGGAGTAGCGGCTTGGGATAAACAAGATTATAATGCCGCATATAATGCTTTCCACGAAGCTTCTTTGATCGTGCCAGGTGACACTACCACCACATATTATGCCGGCATCGCTGCCCTACAAAGCAATGACTATCAAAAAGGATTGGAAAAATACCTTGCTTTGGTAGATCGTAAAGACTATAGCGAACATAAGAAAATCCTTAAAGATCTTCCAAATATCTATTTGACATTACAGGATACTACTAACGCCTTGAAATATGCCGGCATCGCCGCAAAAGAATATCCAGAGGATAGTGAGATTGCCAACCAAAATATCAACTTTAACATTGCGTTAGGAAATACAGCAGGTATAATGAACGATCTTAAAGCTCAAATAGAAAAAGAACCAACCAACAAAACGCTTTACTTCTATTTGGGTATCGCTGAAGCTTCTCAAAATAATGAACAGGCAGCTTTAGAAGCTTATAAAAAAGCTTTGGAAATTGACCCGGACTACACTGACGCCAACGTTAATGCTGGTGTAGTTATCATGAACCTTGTCCGTGAAGATTTACAAAAATTGAACAGTGACAGAAATATTACCAATGCAGCATACAATGCGAAAGTAGCTGAATTCAAAGAAAGAGCTAAAGGTGCAGAAAAATATTTCTTAAACGCCATTAAGGTTAATCCTAATGAAGAAAGCGCTTTGAGAGGTTTGAAAAGCTTATATGACTTCTTACAAGAAGAAGAAAAATCTAAAGAAATTCAGGCTAAATTGGATGCTTTAAACTAATGTTTTCTAAGTCTCAATAAAAGAAAGCCGGAACAAATGTTCCGGCTTTCTTTTTGAGCTTAAGGAAAGTTAAGTTACTTGTTTTTGACAAGTTTATACATGTCAAAGCCTTTTGCCCAGTAGTCCTTATGTGTTTCAACTAATTTAAACCCGCTTTTTTCATAAAACGGATATACAAACTGAGAGGTACGGACCACAATAGTATTAACGTATTCCCTCTTGGAAATGATGCCCAAACGATGGTCCAACAAAAGCTTGCCTAATCCTTGATTGTGATACTGCGGCAATAGCAAATCCCAACTCAGCTTTGCTATCTTCTTAGCCCTGTCGTAATTGATACCTCCTCCTCCAACAACACTTTCTTCCATTTCCAAAACATAATAATCCTCCAACTCATTGGTCAGAAAATTTCTGTAATCTTCAATCTCGGACTCAGCAAAGTATTGAGGTATGTTTTGCTCTAACACACGAACCAACGGTTCAAAATCTTCATTTTT
>NZ_JXAC01000130.1 GCF_000814685.1 Sphingobacterium sp. T2 | reverse complement strand
TCCATCCTGTTGTCCCTACCACAATAGGCACATCAGCCTCAAACATAAACTTATGTTGGCAAGTGCCGCCTCAGGAGTGCTGAAATCTATGGCCAAATCTACGTCCGCCAAATCTTCGGCTTCAATAGTATCTCTGTTGCTGGAATCCACGATAAGAGCAATTTCATGACCTCTTTTGAGTGCAAATTTCTCAATCAATTGCCCCATTTTGCCGTAGCCAAGTAAGACGATTTTCATAATTTAGTTTTTCAGCATTAAAAGTTAAAATTTAACTTCAATCCCGGAGCATAAAGACTCCTGAAATTAAAGTTGTATGCCATGCCCGACGTAGGTATTAAGGTTGGCGTAACTTTAAAACCTAAGTCATCACCGATATTATATCTAAAGCGCAACATAGAATCTACGTAGGCTTCCACCACATTAAGTCCCCACCATCCTACGGTAGCCAGTATAGTCATATCTCTATAGCGCCTGTAATTGTCTTTTGCACGTATCAGCCCCTCTAAGCTGGCGTACCCTTCCAAATCGGGGTCTCGCTTGTCCCCATTGTTATCTATTCTATAGGCAGCCTCATCCACAAATTTCCGATAAAACCAGTTCCAATAGTCGAACGTAAGATAGGCTGTAACAAAACCGCCATAGATTATTGGTAGCTTCACCCATACATACTTACCACCATTGGTAATCTGTCCCCAGCCCGGAAGAATCAAGGACCTTTTCCATGCTACGCGCGACAGCTCCTCAATGGCAAGACGGGAAGAGTCCTTTAAAATATCCTTGTAATAATATTTTTCGCGCTCCTTTTCGGCCTTGATTCTCGCCTTTCGCTCTGCGCGCGTCTCTTTCTTTTTCACCGTATCCTGACCAAGACTTACACTGTCCAACTCTATACGTAAGGAGTCGGGAACAGCTTTCTTGGTGGTGTCTACCTGCGAGAATGCACACAAAGAGAAAAAGAACAAGAATATTGCAAATAAATATTTCGGCATTACCAATCTAATAATTCAAGAATGCGGCTCAAATCTTCTTCCGATTCAAAAGGGATCTCTATGGAGCCTTTACCTTTTGAGTTTTTGATATTCAACCGTACACGGGTAGAAAATTTGGAAGCCAAATCGTCTTCTATCTTCTGATATTGAAAATCCAGCTGCTTGCCTACTCCTTTTCCTTTTTTAGGTTTTGTCTGCTCCTGAATGTTGCGAACCAAAATTTCGGCCATACGTACCGACAGATCTTTTTCGATGATCTGCTCGTACACATACAGCTGCTTTTCGATATCCCCTACATTGATCAACGCTCTTGCATGTCCCATGGATATCTTTCCGTCGCGAATTCCTGCTTGGATTACTGGAGGAAGCTTGAGAAGACGTAGGTAGTTGGTAACAGTAGAACGGTTTTTTGATACGCGTTCTCCCAACTCCTCCTGCTTCAGGTTACATTCTTCGATCATTCGCTGGAATGTCAAAGCTACCTCAATAGCGTTCAGGTTCTCCCGTTGGATGTTTTCGATAAGGCCATTTCCAACATCTGTTGGTCGTTGGCCGTCCGTACATATGCCGGAATCTCAGTAAGTCCCGCCATTATCGACGCACGAAGCCGGCGCTCCCCACTGATAAGCTGATATTGATCTTTATTTACCTGTCTTACGGTAATCGGTTGGATCAACCCTTGTAAGGTAATGGATTCGGCAAGTTCTTTCAATGCCTGCTCATCGAAGTCAGTACGCGGCTGATAAGGGTTGACAGCAATCTGATCGACTTTTATGAAGTTGATGCTTCCTACCGAAGGTATGGAAGTTTCTTTATTCTCACGCGAGCTGCTTGATGAGTTTCCTATATTGATATCATCTTGTAATAACGCACTAAGACCTTTTCCTAATCCTGTTTTTCGTTGTAATGCTGCCATTATACGATTGCTTTTTCTTCTTTATTTTGTTCTACCAAACCGTTCTTCTGTAATATCTCTCGCGCCAAGTTGAGATAGTTTATGGCCCCTTTACATGAAGCATCGTGCATGATTACAGACACACCGAAGCTTGGTGCTTCACTCAGACGCGTGTTACGCTGGATAATAGTGTCAAATACCAAATCTGTGAAGTGTGTGCGCACCTCTTCCACCACTTGGTTGGATAGGCGCAAACGCACATCATACATTGTTAACAATATACCTTCAATCTCCAGATTGGTATTCAACCTGTTTTGAACGATCTTGATAGTGTTCAACAATTTTCCTAATCCTTCTAGGGCAAAATATTCACACTGCACCGGGATAATGACTGAGTCCGAAGCTGTCAAGGCGTTGATAGTAATCAATCCTAGCGATGGAGAACAGTCGATGATGATGAAGTCGTAATCATCCTTCACCGCATCCAACATTTTCTTCATCTTGTACTCGCGCTCATTCAGATTAATCATCTCGATTTCTGCTCCGACCAAGTCGATATGTGCCGGCAGCAAATCTAGGTTAGGTGTTTCTGTGGCTTTGATAGCTTCTCGCGGGTCCAGATCATTCACCAAACACTCATACACACTAGCCTTAATACCGCGAGGATCAAATCCTATCCCTGATGTAGAGTTAGCCTGTGGGTCCGCATCTACAAGGAGTGTCTTATACTCCAATACGGCTAAACTAGCGGCTAAATTTATTGACGTTGTAGTCTTTCCTACACCACCCTTTTGATTTGCTATTGCAATTATTTTTCCCATGAGATACTTAATCTTTACAATTATATCCGACCAATCCGGCCCTCCTATCAAATTTACATCACGCTTACCAAAATAAATATATAAATGATGTTAAATTTACTAAATTTGAGAGCCTCCTGATACTATTACTCAGGATGCTAAGATACAAAAAATTGACATACGTTTTGTCAAATCGTATGTCGGGAAAGATAAGTTACATCATAACAATGAATTTAATTATCTCCTGTACCAATAGACTGGGTAGTAACTCATTAAAAGTAGCTCAATATTATAAAGAAGAATTAAACAAGTGCGGAGAGGCCTGGGATATGCTTTCCTTGGAAGATTTACCTCATGATATTTTGTTCACGGATTTATACGGCAAAAGGTCGGAAGCTTTTGCGCCCATCCAGGCCAAGGTCCATGAGGCAAGGAAATTCGTTTTTATTATCCCGGAATACAACGGTAGCTATCCCGGCGCCCTTAAAGTATTCATCGATGCGTGCACCTATCCGACCTCTTTCCAAAATAAGAAAGCGGCCTTGGTAGGCGTATCCACAGGGAAATATGGCAATATCCGCGGAGTAGACCACTTTACGGGAGTATGCAATTATGTCCGTATGCATGTCCTTCCCCTAAAGATTCATGTTCCTCACATCCAAAACGAATTAAACGAGGAAGGTCTTTTCACAGACCCTATTACCCTGAAGTTTGTCCACGAACAGATAGAAGAGATTATAAGGTTTTAAAAACAAAGGGCTCTTATGCAGAGCCCCTTTGTCGTTAGTGAATGGTAGGGTCAAATGTTCCTCCCCAATCCTTGTTCTGCTCAATTTTAGGGTTTTTGTCTAATACCGATTGTGATACAGGGAAGAAATAATAGGTATCCGGCACAATGTTAACTTTAGCTCCTGAGTTAGGGACTTGTAACACTCTATATTTAAAGTTCTCTTCCTTAAGCTGATATGTTCTAGCCAACTCGGAAGCTATTCCCAGATCCATTTCTGAGCCATCCGGATTGATAGCGATGGCCTCTATTCCATGCTTGGTTGTATTATCTAAGAGATGCAATTTTCTCAGGCGTCTCAAATCCCAGAATCGATGTCCTTCGAAACACAATTCTATATTTCTCTCGGCGAGAATAGCGTCTCGCATCTGCTCCTTAGTACTGGCTATAATGCCATAGTTGCCATCATTGCCGGGAAGAATACCCGCGCGTTGTCTGATTTCTCTCAAAAGACTCATAGCAGTAGCCAGATCTCCCATTTCATTGGCCGTTTCTGCATAGTTTAACATCACCTCAGCAAAGCGCATAACTATATAATCCACATCATATTGGGTTTCCACCTCTGTCTGCTTTAAAGACAGTTTCGAATTTTTAAGGATGAAAAATCCACTGTATCGATTGAGGTTTTCCGACGGTGTCTGTGCCGCAGGGTTTGTACCGAAATTATCCAAGTCGGCAGCAATCCCCACTGCGGTGTATTGTCTTTTGCCTGCCTTGCCTGACACTTCATAGATTTTTCCGTTCCAGACGATAGATTTTTCAAAACGCGGATCCCTATCCTTCCAATACGATTGAAGAAACTGTTCTTCTGTCTTGTAATAAGCGCTTGAAGGATCGGAGTACGATTTACCATCTATCATAGGGAAAGATTTGACAAACTCCCAGGTTGGCACTGCTGACGCTGCTCCGCGACTTTCCGAACCTGGTCTCACACCATAGTCATAGGACGCCACCTTGTTAGGATAAGTGTTGATTACTGCAAATACCGTCTCCTTGTTCTTCTCTTCCAAAGCGATATTATAGTAGTCGTCGATAAGTCCATATCCATTAGCTTTGAGCTGCTCATAGGCCTGCTTGTTAGCCTCATAGGCCTCATTCCAATAGCTATTTCCATAAGGATTCGTAGGATTGAATTGAGGAGAAGCCTTATACAACAGTACCTTAGCCTTAAACGCTAACGCAAAGTTACCATCAATCTTGCCATAGTTCTCGGACGATTTTTCTATGGTCTCCGGTAACAGGCTAATCGCCTCATTCAAGTCTTCGACGATAAACTGAAAACACTCCAAAGTAGAGTGGCGAGGGGTGTTCAGGTCATCTTTTTCAAGATTCTTGTGGCACTTTAATATACGGCACGCCACCATGATGTTTTACCATATTGAAATATGCATAAGCACGCATAAAAAGCAGCTGACCACGGAAATTTCTCTTATCGTTATCATTCAGCCCCGTGCTTTCCTCAATTTTTACCAGGGCTGTATTGATTTTACGTATAGTCGTATAATCCCAAGCCTTGTAACTGGAATTATTAACCGTAACCGCATCCAAAGGGAACGTTATACCTACCAGCTGCTCCGAGTTATTGTCGGCAGAGGCATTCCAATTACCAAAAATAGAATAGACATTTGCCAGATAGGCATTGACAAGGTTGGGATCTTGCCACACTTCCCGCTCGTCTAATGAGTTCAGATCACGGATATCCAGTACATCCTTACAAGAGGTAAGGCTCAATAAAAATATTACGGGGAAAAAAATCTTTTTCATAGTTACTTCCAATTAAAATTTAAAGTCAAGTCCAAGGTTAAACGTCTTCATGACAGGGTAAGAATCATACATTTTCTGTTCTGGGTCGTGAAATTCTGTCATCTTGGAGATTACAAACAAGTTAGTCCCATTAAAGAATATATTAGCTTGTTTAATCTTCAACGCATTTGTTACCGAGTTTGGCAACGCATACGACACATTTAAATCTCTCAGACGTAGATAAGTCACCGTTTCTTATCCAGAAGCTGGAATTGCCGGTTCCCGATTCCGCCCAGTTAGAGCCTACTACACGTGGATATTTGGCATTAGGGTTTTCCTCTGTCCATACATCGCCTGCCCAAATAGGATAGTAAGGACGGAAGTTTCCTCCGTGCTGTCGCATGCCACCTCCTTCTTGATTGCTAATCATCCTGTCGTAAGCCATCACTCCTTGTAACAATGCCGACACACTTATACCTTTCCAACTTATATTCATGTTGACGCCATAGTTGATTCGTGGCGAGTTGTTGTCCGATAAAAGCACCATATCATTGTCGTCGATCTTTCCATCCGGACCGTCAGAATAGTTGGCTCCCCGAACATCTTTATAAAGAATCATGCCTAGGTAAGGGTCTCTTCCGTAGGTTTTGAAACCTTTGCTTAGCAGATCGTCAAGTTGCTCTTGCGTGCGTACCAAATCTATTGCTTCAAGACCTATCAACCTGTTTTCCGGTCTTCCTATTCTGGATCGGAAATTTTGCTCTCTTCCTGCTGCATAAGAAGGTTCTTCATCATAAATATCCCACCTATCTTTAGCATATCCCACGTTGATTCCGAAGCCGTAAGCTACCTCATTCACACGATTATTCCACATCAGACTAATCTCCCCTCCTTTGTAGCTTCTAGCAGCATAGTTTTCGGGCGCTAGCGTTCTTCCATAGTTATCCGGAACCACTAGATTTCTAGTACCCAATATATCTGTTTCCTTGCGGCTAAAGACATCTATGCTTCCTGTCAATCGATTTTTCAACAATCCGAAATCGACTCCTAGGTTATAACTTTTGGATGTTGTCCATGTAAGGTTTTGAGTAGGGTTAGCTCCGTACATGATACCATTGTAATAACGGTCTCCGAAGATATAACCACCTGATGGCACATATTTTTCTTCATACAAAAACTGACCAATCTTATTGCCGTCCACGGCAAGGTCATTACCAGTCGTTCCATAAGAGAAGCGTAGTTTTAGTTCGTTGATATTTTCTTTTGCTCCGGCAAAGAAATTTTCTTCGGAAATACGCCATGCAGCGGACATAGAAGGGAAGAATCCCCAACGTTTATCTCCAGGGAATAGCGGAGAGCCGTCGTATCGGAACGAAAATTCAGCAATATATCTATCACTGTAGTTATAGTTTATTCTTCCTATCAGCGCTCTCCGTGCATCGGTAGACTCATAAGCATTGGTGGACCGGTAGTTACGATCTGTAGGATACACAAACATCTGATCTATGTTGGTGATAGGATTTTCAGCTCTAGAGTTGACAAAGATGCCTCCGAATTTGAACTGTTCATACACCACCATAGCGTCGACATTATGTTTATCAAACGTTTTAGCATAATTTAAAAACCAGTTTACTTGGTATTCCCACGTACGTTCTGGCGTATAATCCACAAACGGTGCCGCTTGGCTGAAAGTAAAGATGTTGATTTTATCTTCCGACGGAGGAGCCGGGATAAAACGGTTGTCACTAGCATCCAATGGTGTGAAAGTATAATTCTTCTGGAAGGTCATGAAGCGCTTACGCATATAGTCCTCTGCCACATAACTTCCCACCACTTTTGTTGACAAGCCTTTCACCAAACCATCCAGCTTGTAACTCAATGTCAGGATAGGATTAATCTCCCTAACTTTTCGATCAATATAACGATTACCTATCACCTGATCGATAACATTCCATGCCTGCCAGCTTCCCATCGGCGTTTGTACAGGGTACTCTGTAGGCTTATCACTTGGCGTGCCGTCCGCATTGAGGTAAAAAGGATACATCTTAGGCCAGTTGAAGGTCACACGATAGAAATCGGACACATCAAAATCGTCGTCATTTGCCGAAGTACTGAATGGCCAAAAGAATCTCTTCGAATTAGTCTGATTGGCCGATATATTCAAATCAATGGTAAAGGCCTCATTGACCTTGGCGCTGACATTACTACGTATATTAAATTTATCGTGTTCTAAAGACTTATAGGAGCCTAACTCTTTTCTATAGCTCAATAAGTTATAATAGGTGATAGCCTCACCACCTCCTGTCAAGGAGATAGACTGCCGGTGACTGAATGGGTTTCGCCATATCCAATCCGTAACACTGTAATTCTTATCTTTGAAATAGTCAAATTCTTTCTGGCCATTTGGAGCGACAAATGGTGCTTGCTGATTACCATTTAGCCACTGGAAGTATGAGACACGGTTCTGATAGATAAGTTCGTCTTCTGCCGTTGTAAGATCTGCCAACAATGTCTGTGTAGGTGCTGCCAAAGAATAGGTGCTCTGCACATTGAAAACAGGAGCTTGCGGCGTCCCTTTCTTGGTCGTTACGAGCACCACTCCATTTCCTGCACGCGTCCCATATACAGCTCCCATCGCCGCATCTTTTAAGAAACTAATCTGATCCACCTCATTGGCTTCCAAAGCATCAAATGCAGCCTTGTCTCTCACCACTCCATCGATAACGTATAGAGGCTCGGCAAAGCTCCCCCGTATCCGCAAAGATGACGATGCTCCCGTCATACCCGACGTGTTGGTTACGTTGACACCAGGAGCCCTACCGGCCAATGTATTGGAAAGGTTGGAGGGTGCGATATTTTTAAGGTTGTCCGCGCTGACAGCTGTCATCGCTCCTGTAAGGTTACTTCTTTTCTGACGTCCATAACCCACCACCACTACCTCTTCAATATTACCTATATCTTCTTCTAATACAATGACGTTATCCACCAAACTGTTGATAACAAATTCTTGTGTCAGATATCCTACACTTTTAACGATGATAACATCACCAACCTTTGCACGAACCTTGAACTGTCCAGATTCGTTGGTACTGGTCGATTGTCCGGATTGCGTTGAAACGGTAACTCCACTCAACGGTTTTCCATCTGTACCCAGTACTCTACCTTCAATTTCGGCTTGCCACTTACTTTCAATTAAGGCCAAAGGTTTGGCTTCTAAAGGAACAGCAATTACTGGAGTTAATGCAAATATTCCTAATAATCGAATAGGAATAAAGCTCTTTCTTAGAAAAAATCTTTTCTTCATGATATATAATTGTTAGTATTCTCCTTACAAACTAACAACTTTACCATGCTAATACACGTTAAATGAGATATTTAAGAAATAATTTAGCTTTATAAATGTATTTCACTCAAGCTTATCCTTAACCGAAGGAATAATCAAGAATTTTTTTTGTTGTAAACATATAAAAAGATAAACAAAAAGAAACCATGAGATACCATCAAGAAATTTTATACTATTATTAAAATAATATAATAATATTTAACAATCAAAATAGAGTAGTTTATGAAAACAAAGGAAGGGGAATATAAAAAAAGCATCAATTTCTTGATGCTTTCTAAGAAGTGGAGGCTACTGGATTCGAACCAGTGACCCCCTGCTTGTAAGGCAGGTGCTCTGAACCAGCTGAGCTAAGTCCTCCGAAGGTATATGTGGTG
>NZ_JXAC01000013.1 GCF_000814685.1 Sphingobacterium sp. T2 | reverse complement strand
AACAGGTCGTGCCCGCCGTACAGGATGGATAGACATCCCTGCCTTAAAATATGCCATCATGTTAAACGGCGTGACCGAGCTTGTCATGRCCAAAGCCGCAGGGATTTCTTCTTTCGAGCGTATACCTGTAAGATCTTGATTCCAACCTTCAATTTCTTCGTAGATAGGTTCCGGCTTAATGGCGTTGATGTCGTACGGCATATAGTCGATTACCTCACCATTGTATTTGTAGTGCGTACAAGCATATATCTTTTCGAAGCTATCTAACACGTCGGCTTTCATCATGACAAGCTCGGTCACGCCGTTTAACATGATGGCATATTTTAAGGCAGGGATGTCTATCCATCCTGTACGGCGGGCACGACCTGTTGTGGCGCCGAACTCATGTCCTAGCTGACGTAGCTTTTCGCCTACCTCGTTGTCCAGCTCTGTAGGGAAAGGACCTCCACCTACACGTGTACAGTACGCTTTGAAAATACCGATTACTCTTCCGATTTTGTTAGGAGCCACACCCAAACCGGTACAAGCACCGGCCGTCGTGGTGTTCGATGAAGTTACATATGGATATGAACCGAAGTCTATGTCAAGCAATGTTCCTTGAGCACCTTCTGCCAAAACTTTTTTACCTTCTCTTAGATATTGGTTTACCAAGTGCTCTGAATCTACATGAGGGATAGTTTTGATAAAGTCGATGGCCGCTAAGAAAGCTTCTTCACGTTCGCTGAAGTCAGGAATTTCGCCGTAGTGTGACAAGATTTCTAGGTGTTTGGCTTTCAGCTTTTCGTAACGTTCTTTGAAGTCCGCTAGGGTAGTGTCTCCCACGCGAAGACCGTTGCGACCGGTTTTGTCCATATAGGTAGGACCAATACCTTTCAATGTAGAACCGATTTTGCTGGCCCCCATCTTTGACTCTGAAGCGGCATCCAGCAACTGGTGAGTAGGCAAGATTAAATGTGCCTTACGAGCTAATACCAATTTTCCTTCACCTACAGGGTCGAAACCTGCAGCTTTCAAGTTGTCCAACTCTCTTTTTAAGATGATTGGATCGATTACTACTCCGTTACCGATAAGATTTAAAGTAGTCTTATTGAAAATACCTGATGGAATGGTGTTTAAAACAAACTTTTTGTTGTCAAACTCTAACGTATGTCCAGCATTCGGACCACCTTGGAAACGCGCTATCAAATCGTATTGCGGACATAATACGTCCACAATTTTACCTTTTCCTTCGTCGCCCCATTGTAAGCCCAATAGCACATCAACTTGCATAATGTATTAATTTGATATTGTGATTGAAAGTTTTACAAATTCTATTAAAAACAATGTTCGGAAAATAGGTCGATCCATTTTCCGAACAAATTTACTATTATTAATAATGTATAGAGAATTTAATTTAAATTACTTCTTTGCTTTCGTTCCTTTTTTTCGGCTTCACGTTTGGCCTTGCAGGTAGAGCAGATGCCATACAGGTTCAAAGAGTGATGTTTGATGTCGAACTTCAACAGTTCGCCGATCATGGTTTGTATCTGATGGATACGAGGATCGCAGAATTCAACCACCTTATTGCACTCTATGCAGATGACGTGGTCGTGCTGCTTATATCCATAAGACTTTTCGAACTGCGCCATGTTGCGTCCGAACTGGTGTTTGGTCACCAAGTCACAAGATACGAGTAGCTCTAAAGTATTGTATACAGTAGCACGGCTGACCCTGTATTTTTTATTTTTCATGTGGATATAAAGGGATTCCACATCGAAATGGTCATTACGCGAGTAAATTTCTTCTAAGATAGCGTATCGCTCAGGAGTCTTTCTTAGATTTTTATTTTCTAGATAAGCCTCAAAAATTTTTTTTTACGGTTTCGTAATTTTCTGCCTGATTCATATTGTTGATTGCTCCTAAGCAAATTTACCAATTAATTTCCAAATATGCTATCGCTGCATTTGCAGTGATGAAGGATACTTTAATGTTCTGACTCATAACGGGTAACACTGGTTACTCCCGGCACTAACTTAAGACGGTTTATTAGACTTTCTAGTTGTTCAATGTTGCTGATATTCACCATGATATTTCCTTCGAAGATACCTTCATTGCTGGTGATGCTGAGAGAGCGTATGTTGACACTGAATTCCTGTGAGATGACTGTAGTCAGTTTATTAACCAAGCCAACGTCATCTATACCCAAGATACGTATTCCGGTGATGAAGGAATGGTCGATTTTCGATGAGGCCCATTTTGCTTTAAGGATACGGTAGCCGTAGTTGGCCATCAGCTTAGAAGCGTTAGGGCAGGAGGTGCGATGAATCTTGATTCCTTCATTTACGGTAAGGAAGCCGAAGATGTCGTCTCCCGGAATAGGGTTGCAACATTGCGCCAAAGTATAATCCAACTTTTGGAAGTCGTCACCAATCAAAATGGTATCGGAGTTTTTGCGGTCAATCTTTTCCACCAATCCATTGATATGGGAGGTGAACTGATTTTGCGTGCTTTCCTGAGACTTCTCACTAGCCAGATAATCTTTTAGATGCTTGATATCAATGTTTCCTTTGGCAACATTGTAGAAGAGGTCCTGAGAGCTTGGAAACTTAAGGAAGTTGGCGATCTTGTTGATATTGTCTGTGTTATAGGTGATTTTCAGCGACTTCATCTTTCGCTCCAAGATCTCCTTACCGTCTTCAGCAATACGGCGTTTCTCTTCTTTCAGGGAGGACTTTATTTTGGATTTGGCTTTAGCCGTAACCACAAAGTTTAGCCAATCCTCCTTTGGGGTCTGTTTGCTGGATGTAATGATTTCTACTTGGTCACCATTCTGTAAACGGTGGCTAAGCGGTACCAGCTTATGGTTTACCTTTGCGCCAATACATGTAGCTCCTATATCGGTATGGATTTCGAAAGCGAAATCTAGGGCAGTAGCTCCATTAGGCAACTGAATTAGGGTTCCTTTTGGGGTGAAGACGAAAACCTCGTCTGAGAAGAGGTTCATCTTGAAGTCGTCCAGAAAGTCCAAAGCGTTTTGCTCAGGATTGCTGAGGATGTCACGCACCTTTTGTATCCATTGGTCCAGACCGTTGTCTGAAGTGGACTCTTTGTATTTCCAATGTGCGGCAAATCCTTTTTCTGCAATTTCGTTCATACGCTTAGTTCGTATCTGCACTTCGACCCATTGACCTTTAGGTCCCATCACTGTGGTATGTAGGGACTCATAGCCGTTGGCTTTAGGGGTCGAAATCCAGTCGCGCAGCCTGTCGGGGTTTGGTCGATACAGGTCTGTGACGATGGAATAGACCTTCCAACATTCGGTCTTTTCGTTTTCGTATTCTGTGTCTATGATAATGCGGATAGCGAAAAGGTCGTACACCTCCTCGAAAGGAATAGACTTTTTGCGCATCTTATTCCAAATCGAATAGATGGACTTCGGACGTCCGAATACTTCGGCATTTATATTTTGTTCGGTCAGAATCTCCTGTATAGGCGTGATAAAGTCTTCGATATATTTTTCGCGCTCAGCTTTTTTCTCATTAATGTTTTTTAGCTGATAAACTTATACGTATCCGGGTCGGTATATTTCATGGAAAGATCTTCCAGTTCCGACTTGATGGCATAAAGCCCAAGACGGTGTGCCAGAGGAGCGTATAAGTAGCTAGTTTCGGAAGCGATCTTGAGTTGCTTGTGGCGGGACATGAATTCCATGGTACGCATGTTGTGCAGCCTGTCCGCCAGCTTAATGAGGATCACACGTACGTCATCCGCTAAGGTGAGCAACATTTTTCGGAAATTTTCCGCCTGGATGGAGCTGTTAGGGTCGAAGACTCCCGAGATTTTGGTCAACCCATCTATAATCTTGGCTACCTTTTTCCCGAATTGTGCTTCTATGTCTTCCAATGTTACGCTGGTGTCTTCCACCACGTCATGCAGAAGGGCACATACGATAGACGTAGGTCCTAAACCTATCTCTTCCGCAGCGATCTGCGCTACGGCAATGGGGTGATATATGTACGGTTCGCCTGACTTGCGGCGCATGTCTTTGTGACTTTCCAGTGCTAGTTCGAAAGCCTTGCGAATCATCTGTTTGTCGCCTTTTTTAAGGGTAGGTTTACAAGCTCTTAATAACGCTCTGTATCGCTTACGTATCTCCTTATTTTCCGCCTCAATATCAATCACATAATCTTCCATAAGAACTTCCTCAAAAATTTCGAAATTTGCATCAAAAAAATTATCTTTACGACTAGGTGATGGAGTATCAAAAACCACACCTATTTATTGATAAATATACATATTTATCTTTGATTTTGATTCCTTTTTTTCGTCAATGTTAATGAAAAGTTTTGGTAAAATATTCGTTTTGTTGATGTTTTCTTTGCTTGGGCAAAATGTCGGCAAAGCGCAGGAAGCCATGCCTCCATTAACATTGCCACATTATGGTGCTGGGAAGCCGGAAACGGTGATGTATTATCCTACCACCAAATTGGAAAACGGTGAGATAGTACCTTGGTTTCCCATAGAGACTGTTTATGTGTATGCCAAACGTGTATGGAAAAGCGAAGAGCAAAGGCAGCAATATCTTCGTCTGAAGAGAAATGTGCTGCGTGTACTTCCATACGCCATTTATGCACAGAAAAGATATGAGCAGCTAGAGCGTGATCTGGCTATGGCCAATTCCAAGAAGGAAGAAAAGGCTTTAATCAAGGCTTGCGAACGTGAGATAAAGGAAAAAATAAATAATGAAGTTAAGAACCTTTCTGTATCGCAAGGCAAAATTCTCATTAAACTTATAGAACGGCAGACAGGACATACAAGTTATAAGCTAGTCAGGGATCTTAAGGGTAGTGTGGCCGCTTTTGTTTATCAAGGAGTAGCCAAAGTATTTGGTCACAACCTAAAAGCTACCTATGACCCACAGGAAGATTTCGTCATTGAAAACATCATCCGTGAATACGAAGAGATGAGACCTATCAACAAACCCTATCAATAGAAGTTCCCTTCATTTTAAAATTTGAAATTCATTCCACTTTTCTTTTCCACACGGAAAATCTATAAATGGTATATTTGAACAAAAATATACTATGAAATTAGATTTAATGGTAATGACTGTGCATCCCGATGATGCAGAATTGGGGGCAGGAGGAACCATCGCAAAATATGTTGCCGAAGGTAAAAAGGTCGGTATAGTGGATCTTACGAGAGGTGAATTAGGGACACGAGGTACAGCGGAAACGCGTAAACAGGAAGCAGCCGATGCGGCTCAAATTCTTGGTGTACATGTACGCGAAAATTTGGGGCTGCGTGATGGCTTTTTTCAAAATGACGAAGAATCGCAGCTCGCCATCATTCGTTGCATTCGTAAATATAAACCTGAAATTATCATTACCAATGCTTTAGAGGACCGTCATCCCGACCATGGACGTGCCAGTAAGCTGGTAAATGACGCCATCTTCTTGGCGGGATTAAGGCGCATAGAAACTACATTAAACGGAGAGGTGCAAGAAGCTTATCGCCCACGGCTACAATTACAGCTCATTCAAGATAAGTATATCCAACCGGATATCATTTTGGATGTATCTGACTACTGGGACATCAAGGAAAAGTCGATTTTGGCGTATAAGACACAGTTTAACGCATCTAATAATGATGACGGCCCACAGACCTATATTTCCACCCCGRACAGTTTTCGAGCGGTGAAACCTTCCCCGAAGGCAACCTGGATATTTCGTCCGAATTCTCTACCTCGGGCCCTCGTATACTCTAAAAATTCCGGGGTGGAAATATAGGTCTGTGGGCCGTCATCATTATTAGATGCGTTAAACTGTGTCTTATACGCCAAAATCGACTTTTCCTTGATGTCCCAGTAGTCAGATACATCCAAAATGATATCCGGTTGGATATACTTATCTTGAATGAGCTGTAATTGTAGCCGTGGGCGATAAGCTTCTTGCACCTCTCCGTTTAATGTAGTTTCTATGCGCCTTAATCCCGCCAAGAAGATGGCGTCATTTACCAGCTTACTGGCACGTCCATGGTCGGGATGACGGTCCTCTAAAGCATTGGTAATGATAATTTCAGGTTTATATTTACGAATGCAACGAATGATGGCGAGCTGACTGATTCTTCGTTCAATTTGAAAAACCATCACGCCAGCCCCCAAATTTTTACGCGTACATGTACACCCAAGAATTTGAGCCTGCATCGGC
>NZ_JXAC01000129.1 GCF_000814685.1 Sphingobacterium sp. T2 | reverse complement strand
GATGTCAAATCATTTTTTTCCACACATTTTGTATTTCGTGATTAAAATTTTGTTTTTTTTTTTTTTGTTTCTCTGACAACCGTTATAGGCTTAGGTGTGGAAAACTTTCTTCCTTCTAATTTAAGAAATAAATATCTATATAATAAATAAAAAAGAGCTACATAAAATTTGTAGCTCTTTCCCTATTTTTTATCTATATAAATTATCCTACCTGAGCACTTGTTGGCTGCCCTTTACATAGTTTTTGGCATACCTTTATGATGCTTGAAAAATCATAACCACAGAGGCGCCATAACTCTTCCTGCTCACCATGTTCTATGATTTCGTCCGGGATTCCTAGACGCACCACTTCAGCTTTATAATTATGATCCGACATAAATTCGAGAATAGCCGAACCAAAACCTCCAGGAAGAGCACCGTCTTCCACCGTAATAATTTTGTTGAACTTTCCGAACACTTCGTGTAACAATTCTTCGTCCAATGGTTTGACGAAACGCAAATCGTAATGTGCCGGATATATTCCTTCGGTATTTAATTCTACTATGGCTTTAGCAGCTTCATTACCTATATGACCTATAGTTAATATGGCAACTTCTTCTCCATCTACCAATTTTCTTCCCTTACCGATAGGAATCTCTTTGAAAGGTCTTTTCCAATCGGGCATTACGCCGTTGCCTCGAGGATAGCGAATCACAAAAGGCCCCTTGTTTTCCAGTTGGGCCGTATACATCAGATTACGCAGTTCTTCCTCATTCATTGGTGCGGCTACAGTAAGATTAGGCACACAACGCATATAAGCTATGTCATACGCACCATGATGTGTAGGACCATCAGCTCCTACCAAGCCGGCTCTATCCAAACAGAACACCACATGGAGATTCTGTAAAGCTACGTCATGGATTACCTGATCGTAGGCGCGCTGCATGAAGGTAGAATAGATGTTACAGAAAGGAACAAGCCCTTGAGTAGCTAAGCCGGCACTGAAGGTCACGGCATGTTGCTCTGCAATACCTACGTCGAAAGCTCGGTTGGGCATAGCCTTCATCATGATGTTCATCGAAGAGCCTGTAGGCATGGCAGGTGTAACACCCATGATTTTTTCGTTCTGCTCGGCCAGCTCCACTAATGTATGTCCGAACACATCCTGATATTTTGGAGGTTGCGGTTTATCGTAAACCGTCTTCTTGATTTCTCCTGTGATTTTATCAAACATGCCAGGAGCATGCCACTTGGTTTGATCTTTTTCGGCTAGGGCATAGCCCTTACCTTTGACAGTAACCACATGAAGTAGTTTCGGACCGTTGATGTACTTAAGATCATTTAAAGTCTTGACAAGCTTGGTTACGTCATGTCCGTCCACCGGACCGAAATAGCGGAAATTGAGTGACTCGAAAAGATTCGCATTCTTAAGCAATGTGCCCTTGATACTTTGCTCTATCTTTTTCGCCCAACCATATGCATCGGGACCATTTTTGGAAATCTTGGCCAATACGGCAATCAGCTCATCTCTAAATTTATTATAACTTTTGGATGTCGTAATGCTGGTCAGATACTCTTTGAGTGCCCCCACATTAGGTCTATAGACATACAGTTATCATTAAGGATGACTAACAGGTTGGACTTTTCTATTCCGGCATGGTTCAATGCTTCAAAAGCCATACCTCCCGTCATAGCGCCATCACCTATGACAGCTACATGCTGACGATCTGTTTCTCCTTTATAAGCGGAGGCAACAGCCATCCCCAATGCCGCAGAGATGGATGTCGAAGAATGTCCAACACCAAAAGCATCATACTCACTTTCGCTTCTTCTAGGGAATCCTGAAATCCCCCCAAAAATTCTATTAGTATGAAACTTATCTCTTCTTCCGGTTAATATTTTATGTCCATAGGCCTGATGCCCCACATCAAATACCACCTGATCATAAGGTGTATTCAACGCATAGTGTAATGCTACTGTCAATTCCACCACGCCAAGACTCGCCGCAAAATGTCCTCCATTGACAGAAACAACATCTATAATAAATTGTCTGAGCTCCTTACAAACCTGTTCTAGATCCGATTCTTTAAGCTTGCGCAAATCCGACGGATATAGAATGTTTTTTAAAAGTGCTCCTGCTTCTATTTGCATACCTTAAATATGTTTCAAAACACGCTACAAAGTAACAAATTAATTCTTTTACCTAATGTATATATATACAAAAATCTGATGTCTATGTTTTACTTTTTTATTAAAAATGAATATTATAGCTCAAAATCGTATTTTTGATAAACTTTTATGGAAGCAACAAATTACGAAATAAAACTCGAACAATTCGAAGGTCCTTTCGACTTATTGTTGTTCTTCATCGAACGCGATGAACTGAACATTCACGACATTCCTATTTCAAAGATTACGGACGACTTTTTGGATTATATCCAACAGATGCACTCGCTCAACATAGAGCTTGCTGCAGAATTCATTTTCGTGGCTTCCACATTGATGCGTATCAAAGCCAAAATGTTGCTTCCTCGTCCGGAAGCTGAGGAAGAGGAAAACGGTCCTGACCTAAAAGAACAAACTTGTACAGAAGCTGATACTTTACAAACAGTTTAAAGATGTATGTGAAGAGCTTAAAGTACTCGAAGAAAAAAGAGAAAAGCTACATAGCCGGGGGAATATAGCTTACGATCTCAAACACACCAAAAGACAAGTCACCGAAGAAGAACTCTCTTCTTTTGATTTGTATAAGCTCATGATGGTGTACGAAAAGCTGATGTATAACTTTACCCATCGTGTGAATCCGGTAACGCATACAGTAGTAAAATTCCCTTACACCATAGAGCAGCAAAAAGAGGCTATCTCCACCTTATTAGAGCTGAACAAAAAGCTGGATTTCCAGATGATCCTTAAAAATTCGGAAAACAGAGTACAGTTTGTATTCAATTTCCTTGCAATCCTAGAAATGCTTCAACAGAAATTATTAGAAATAGAAGTGGGGATGGGATTCAATAATTTCACTATTGCCAACCGAGATCCGAACCATCAAGAAACAGTAGAAGAAGAAATGTTAGAGGATAAAGAAGAGGAGATTATGGAAAAATAACGAACAGAAAAAGATTCATTATTTTTCCATTTTAAGATTATCCAAAACCTCTTTCAAAAATTTATAACGCTCAAAATAATCTACCTTGGGTAAAGTTCGTAAAGCTTGAATACCCTGTTTCATGGCTTTTGTAGATTTATTAGCAAAGGAAGAAATTAATGTTTCAATGTTGGTTTCTTCCAAAAATCCATCCACAATACCATAGTCTTTAGCTTTTTCAGCATCAAAATATTGAGTTTCTAAACACAGCTGTAGAACTTTTTTCTCGGGCATAACTTTAAGAAGACTAGCCATCACCTGAAAGGGAAAAAGCCCTATTTCCAATTCTGGCAGTCTAAATTGCACGGACCTACTACAATAAACATAACTGCAGCCTAATACAATCAAAAAACCTCCGGCAATGACATTTCCTTCCACAACAGCTATGGAAGGTTTGTACAATCCGTCAAATACTTCGCCAAGCGAAATATTTTGGTTCTCAATGTAAGGATTTGGTATGTCTAAATCCGGATTTTCAAAGGTTTTCAAATCCATTCCTGCACAGAATATAGGTCCTTCGGCCTTTACAACAACCACCTTTATGTCTTCGTCTTCATTTGCCTGCTGAAAAGCATGGTGGATCTCATTGACCATGGTGGGTGTAAAGGCATTTCTCTTTTCCGCTCGGTCTAACGTCAATACATAGACATGACCATCCTTTTCGGTACGAATATACTTGTACATCTTATCCTATCATTTGTTGAAAATCCGCTTTCAGTCGGTTTGTTAATGCTGTGGTGCCTATGCCGAATTTTTCTAATAGAAGCTCCGTAGGAATGTTTCCCACCAGTTCATCTTTCGCAAAGGGGCAGCCACCATATCCTGCCAAAGCCCCCTCAAATCTTGTGCATCCTGCCTTCCATGCTGCATCAATCTTCTCACGCGCATTCTGTGGAGGGCTGTGAAGATGAATGCTCAACTCTAAATTAGGAAATTGCACAGTAATTTTTCTATATAATGAACTTATAGCTAAAGGAGTAGCTTCCGCCGTAGTGTCGGCGATAGAAAATCGATTGATGTCCAAAGCATGCAACGTTTCAATCCATTGCAGTACAAGCTCTTCGTTCCACGTGTCTCCATAAGGGTTTCCGAATGCCATAGAAATATAAATGACCAGCTCAATGCGGGTAGGTGCTAAAATTTCTTTTATCTTCTTCACTCTTTCTAAGGATTCGGCAATAGTGGAATTCGCATTGCGTTGCTGAAACGTCTCTGAAATAGAAAAAGGATAGCCTACGAAGTCCAACTTTCCATATTGCGCTGCTGTGATAGCTCCTCTTTCATTAGCTATTATAGCCAACAGCTTCGTTTCGTTAACCTTCTCAATACCTTCCAACACAGCAGCTGTATCTTGCATCTGTGGCACGGCTTTAGGTGAAACGAAAGATCCGAAATCTATATATTCAAAATAAGCACTTTTTATTAGCTCATTGATATACCGTATCTTTCTTTCCGTAGGGATAAACTTATGCATGCCTTGGATAGCATCCCTTGTACATTCTACCAAAAGTATATGTTTAGACATCTTTTATAAGCTCTCTTGAGATTACCATCTTCTGTATAGCGCTTGTTCCTTCACCTATGGTGCACAACTTAGCGTCGCGGAAATATTTTTCTGCTGGATAATCCTTTGTAAAACCATAACCTCCATGAATCTGTACAGCATGGTTAGCCACCTCTACGGCCACTTCGGAAGCATACCATTTGGCCATAGCACTTTCTTTTGTCACCTTTTGATTTGTATCCTTGAGATATCCTGCCCTACGTATCAATAGTTCAGAGGCATCTATCTTGGTAGCCATTTCGGCAAGGGTAAATGAAACATCCTGAAATTCATATATTTTCTTATTGAACTGCTTTCTCTCGTTGGCGTAGCGCAAAGCACATTCGTAAGCACCACGCGCTATTCCCAGCGACAAGGCGGCTATAGAAATGCGACCTCCATCCAGTAATTTTAAAGCCTGTATGAATCCTTCTCCAACGTTACCGATGACCTGATCCTTATGTACCTTGCAGTTATCGAAATATAGGAATGCTGTTTCTGAAGCACGCATCCCCAGCTTGTTCATCTTATTACCTGCCGAAAAACCTTTTGTTCCCTTTTCGATGATAAAGGCTGTCATGGCATGTTTATCACCTTTTTGCCCAGTACGTACGATGACCACTGCCACTTCAGCACTAATAGCATGCGTGATGAAAGTTTTTGATCCGTTGATAATCCAATAGTCTCCATCCTGCACGGCAGTAGTGTTCATCCCACCAGCGTCAGAACCCGACTCCGCTTCTGTCAGGCCCCAAGCACCTATCCATTCGCCTGAAGCCAGCTTAGGAAGATACTTGCGTTTTTGATCTTCATTGGCAAAAGAAAGAATATGGTTTGTACAGAGCGAATTATGTGCTGCCACAGACAAACCTATAGATCCACATACTTTCGATATCTCATCCAAAATGGTGATATACTCCTGATAGCCTAATCCTGCACCACCATACTCTTCCGGTACTAAAATTCCCATAAACCCATATTCACCCATCTTATGAAACAGATCTTTAGGGAAATGTTGCTGCTCATCCCATTCCATAACATGAGGTTTTATGTGCGTACGGGAAAACTCTCGTGCACTTTCACGCACCAGAGCCATTTGTTCGGACTCCTTATAGTACATCATAATTTTTGCTTAAGTTTATAATTGTTTTTATACTATATATAAGTATAGCAAAACAAATTTTGTTTTACTGTATTTATAATTTAAAGAATATTAGGAAAGTTTGAAATGACCAATTATATAATAATTATATGCGATCTTAACTAAGACAAATATTAAAAATCGTAAATACGAAAAACTTCGTTGAATCGGCTGGACGGC
>NZ_JXAC01000128.1 GCF_000814685.1 Sphingobacterium sp. T2 | reverse complement strand
AAAAAATATTCCTACATTTTGTGTCTATTTATATTTTTTTTTTATGTTTGTAGTAAAGGTTAAAACTTAAGGCTTGTGTAAACGTAAAACCAAGTTAGATAGCATCTCGGGAATAGCTCCTGAGGATTTTGTGAAAAATTATCTTAATAAGAGCCAGCCAGTGATTCTGAAAGATTTTATCAGGAAAGACAGCCCTTGTTGGACAAAATGGAGCTATGACTATTTCAAGGAAATAGCAGGAGATGTTGAGATTGATGTGTATGGTAAAGAGGAGGAAGGTCAAGGCTATGCAGCAAGTCCTCCGGTAGGAAGAATGACTTTCGGCCAATACCTCGATAAAATAAGTTCTGAGCCTACCGAACTACGTCTTTTCTTGTTCAATCTGATGAAGATTAGACCTGAACTTAAGAAGGATGTGATTTACAACGACGTTACTGGAGGTAAAGTTTTACAAGGACTGCCTTTTATGTTTTTCGGTGGAGAGGGATCCGCTACCCGAAATCACTTTGACATAGATATGTCGCATGTGTTTATCACACAGTTTCAAGGATATAAACGTATATGGTTGTTCCCTAACGACCAGTCCGACCTGATGTATAAACTGCCATACAACTTTCACAGCATAGCTAATCTGAAAACCAGCAGTAGAGATGAATATCCTGCTTTGCAATATCTTGATGGCTATGAGGCTGTCATCGGCCCTGGTGAGACTTGTTATATGCCAGCCGGGTGGTGGCATTATATTATGTACGAGACTGAAGGCTATTCTATTTCGGTACGTGCTTTAGCCAATTCGCTAAGTGAAAAGCTTAAAGGCGCAAGAAACCTCTTCATCACACGTCACTTTGATGATACCATGCGTAAAATTTTCAAAGACAAATGGTTCAACTACAAAGTGACTACAAGCTAAAAAAAGAGCTGAGCGCGCTATGAGAAAGTTTAGATAATAATCTACTAWCWAAATAAAAAARKGAARAAACACTCCCCTTTTTTTATTGAATGTCGTCTTCTTCTTTGACAGCATTGCGGTAGAACAAA
>NZ_JXAC01000127.1 GCF_000814685.1 Sphingobacterium sp. T2 | reverse complement strand
GTGTTCCAAGGCCGTGTTATCGAAGTGCATATCGGTACGCTTCTAGATCAAGCATTTACGTTTACAGACTGGACTGCAGAGATGAAGGCGAAAGCTTCAATCTGCATTTCTCAGGATGATACACTTATAGAATCATTGGAAATTGCAAAATCTCGTCTTCAGATTATGATAGACAAAGGTATGGACAATTCCAATGGTGTATTAAAAGGGCTTATAGAAAAAGCGAATAAACGTATTGCGGAGATTAAATCCGGAGAGAAACCAGCTTTGAAACCAGACGATAATGCAAAATATTACGCAGAGGTAGTGGTGGATCTAGATCAGATCGACGAGCCTATGATTGCCGACCCTGATGTACATAATGCTGATGTTTCGAAGCGCTATACTCACGATACAATCCGTGACCTGACTTATTATGGTGGAGAGAAGAAAGTAGATTTAGGTTTCGTAGGTTCTTGTATGGTACATAAGGATGACCTTAAGATTGTATCGCAGATGTTGAAGAATGTGGAGGCAGAGAAAGGTTATGTAGAGTTCAAAGCGCCATTGGTGGTAGCTGCTCCTACATACAACATCATCGACGAGTTGAAAGCTGAAGGAGATTGGGAATATCTACAAAAATATTCAGGTTTTGAATTTAACGACTTGTTGCCGAAAACGACAGCACGCACAGAGTATCAAAATATTTTATATTTAGAACGTCCGGGCTGTAACTTGTGTATGGGTAACCAGGAGAAGGCCGCCAAAGGAGACACAGTGATGTCTACTTCTACACGTCTTTTCCAAGGTCGTGTGGTAGAAGACAGGGATGGTAAGAAGGGAGAGTCGCTGTTGGCTTCAACACCGGTAGTGGTATTGTCGGCCATATTAGGACGTATTCCTACTATTGAGGAGTATAAAAAAGCTGTTAAAGGTATAAATCTTACAAAATTTACACCGATTTTAGCTAATTAATCCTTAATATTGAAGAAACTTAGTTAAACACTATAAAACCAGAGAGATATGGCTTTTGATATAGACATGATCAAGAAAGTCTATTCACGCTACGATGAGCGCATTGCTGCAGCTCGTAAGGTGGTGAATAGACCATTAACCCTTGCAGAAAAAATATTGTATGCCCACCTATGGGATGGCAATGCTACTGTGGCTTACGAAAGAGGTAAGTCGTATGTAGACTTTGCTCCAGACCGTGTGGCTATGCAAGATGCGACAGCGCAGATGGCTTTGTTGCAGTTCATGCAAGCAGGTCGTTCGAAAGTGGCTGTTCCTTCGACAGTACACTGTGACCACTTAATTCAGGCAAAAGAAGGCGCTGACAAAGACTTAGCACGTGCTAAAAACGAAAGCTCGGAAGTGTTCAACTTCTTGAGTTCTGTTTCAAATAAATATGGTATAGGCTTCTGGAAACCGGGAGCAGGTATCATCCACCAGGTAGTATTGGAAAACTATGCTTTCCCTGGAGGTATGATGATCGGTACAGACTCACATACCGTGAATGCAGGAGGTTTAGGTATGGTTGCTATCGGTGTCGGTGGTGCTGATGCCTGTGACGTGATGGCCGGTCTTCCTTGGGAACTTAAGTTTCCTAAACTTATCGGTGTTAAATTAACCGGTAAGTTGTCTGGCTGGGCTGCACCTAAAGATGTCATCTTGAAGGTGGCAGGTATCCTTACCGTAAAAGGTGGTACAGGATGTATCGTAGAATACTTTGGTGAAGGTGCGGAATCACTTTCTTGTACAGGTAAAGGAACTATCTGTAACATGGGAGCAGAGATTGGTGCAACTACCTCTACTTTCGGCTATGACGCTTCTATGGAAAGATATTTGCGTGCTACAGGCCGTGCAGATGTTGCCGATGCAGCAAACGCCATCAAACAACATTTAACAGGTGACCCTGAGGTATATGCTAACCCAGAGCAATATTTCGATCAAATCATAGAAATCAACCTTTCTGAGTTAGAACCATCGTTGAACGGTCCTTTCACTCCGGATTTATATACACCGGTATCGCGTATGCGTGAAGAAGCCGTTAAAAACGGATGGCCTTTGAAAGTAGAGTGGGGATTGATTGGTTCATGTACAAACTCTTCTTACGAAGATTTGTCACGCGCGGCTTCCATTGCTAAACAGGCAATAGAAAAAGGTTTGGAAATCAAGGCTGAGTTCGGTATCAACCCAGGTTCGGAGCAGGTACGTTATACTGCTGAGCGCGACGGCTTATTGAAGACATTCCAAGATTTGAACGCTACGATCTTTACCAACGCTTGTGGTCCTTGTATCGGAATGTGGGATCGTGCCGGAGCGGAAAAACAAGAGAAAAATACTATCGTTCACTCGTTTAACAGAAACTTTGCTAAACGTGCTGACGGTAACCCTAACACATATGCTTTCGTAACATCGCCGGAAATGGTGGCAGCAATAGCTATCGCTGGAGACTTAGGTTTCAACCCGGTTACGGATACGTTGACCAACAAATATGGAGAGCAAGTGAAGTTAGATCCTCCTACAGGAGATGAGCTTCCTGCTAAAGGTTTTGATGTTGTAGATCCAGGATATCAAGCTCCTGCGGAAGATGGTTCTTCAGTAGTGGTAGAAGTTTCTCCTACATCAGATCGTCTGCAATTGTTGGAGCCATTCCCAGCATGGGAAGGTACTGACCTTAAAGGATTGAAGTTGTTAATCAAGGCCAAAGGTAAATGTACTACAGACCACATCTCTATGGCTGGTCCTTGGTTGAAATATCGTGGCCACTTGGACAACATTTCAAACAACTTGTTGATTGGTGCAGTAAACTACTTCAACGATAAGACGGACAGCGTGAAAAACCAGCTTACCGGTGAATATGGACCTGTACCTGCAACGCAACGTGCGTACAAAGCCGCCGGAATCGGTTCAATCGTTGTGGGCGACGAAAATTATGGTGAAGGTTCTTCACGTGAACATGCCGCTATGGAACCTCGTCATTTAGGTGTGCGTGCCGTGTTGGTGAAATCTTTCGCTCGTATTCACGAGACGAATCTTAAGAAACAAGGTATGCTTGCCTTGACTTTCGCTAACAAGGATGATTACGAAAAAGTTCTTGAAGACGATACAATAGATATCATCGGTCTTACAGAGTTCGCTCCTAATAAACCTTTGACCATTGTGCTTCACCACGCTGATGGTACTACTGAGGAAATTTTGGCAAACCACAGCTACAATGAACAACAAATAGAATGGTTCAAAGCTGGAGGCGCTCTTAACATCATCCGCGCAAGCCAAGCGAAATAATTTCGCAACACTATATAACCCGATAATACAAGCTGTTATCGGGTTTTTTCTTTATAAGGAAAGAGGACTTTATGATTTTGGCGGAAATAAGATAAGACATTTAAAAGCTAGCCGCTTTCTTGAATTGGGAAAGGATATGCATCTTCTGCATATCCTTTTTTTATTAACTGTAGTGAGGCTGTTTCAAATTAACAGGATAATTTTCTATATTCATTATTAGAAAATTCAATCACTAAGCACTACTGCCATGTATGAAAAAAGCGGTTTTCAGAAGCAAAACCTTCTATTGGATAATATTTGTTCTTGTAGCGACGAGCATTGTCGCTGACTTCCTAAGTATAGTAAACTCATTTAGATGGGGTATCTGTGCTTTTCTATGGTTTGAGCCTCGCTGTATTGTATTTTCTTATTGCAAAACATCAATACGTCAGAGCCATTTTAGTGCTTTGGTTAGCATTATCCTATATAGTATTTCCAATCAGTGGGATGATAGATATTGCGCAGGAACAACATGAAGAGCTAGACTCCGTAGAGACCTACATTGTATTGGGGTTGGTCTGTATACTGGGCGTAGCATTAATATATCTTACATTTAGGAAAATAACTTTTCAAGGTACAAAGGAATTTTCCTCTGTCACCTGAAAAATGATATTATAAGAAGCGTGATGCAGAAAGAAATGCATAGTCTGCTGTTATATTTGCGTTCTCTTTCTCCTTTGACGGATGAAAACTGGTCTCTCTTACAGTCAGCTTTAAGTATACGGACATACCAAAAAAATGAATTTCTGCTTAAAGAAGGAGAGGTTTGTAACGAACTCTTTTTCATTGTTGAAGGTTATTGTAAAAGCTTTTGCCACTTAGATTGAGAAAGAAAAAATACTGGATTCTTTTTCGAGAATGAGATAGCAACGAATGTTGCAAGTTTTGGATCAGGAGAGAAGTCAGCATATAACATTATGGCTTGTGAGCCTTTGACAGTGGTAGTGTTTGATAAAGTCAAATTATTTGAAATTTCCCATCAGAGTGCTGCTATAGAAGCTTTAGGACGTAATTGCTTACGTACTTTTGCTGCAAAACAGGAGGAGCAGGCGACTATTTTTAAGTTATACAGTGCACAGGAACGCCTAGAGTTTTTCGAAAAGCGATATCCACAGATGTTACAGCGTGTTTCCTTATCACAATTAGCCTCATTTTTTGGTGTGGCGCGCGAAACCTTAAGTCGTATTCGAAGAAAGAGAGTCTCTTAATACTTTTGTGACGTTTGTCACAGCTGAGAATGTTCGGATATACCCATCTTTGTCTCATCACAACGTAAACTAGTAGGAATATGGCTTTATTAAACAAAATTGATGAGACAACAAATGTAGTTACATGGTTTGAGATTCCGGTTGCGAAGATAGATCGTGCACAGAAATTTTATGAAACCATTCTTGATATCAAGATGGTGCGACATGTGGAAGAACAAGAACAAGCGGCTTTTTTCCCCTATAACCCACAGGTGATTCAGGCCACTTCAGGGAGGATTACCGGTGTTTTGGTACAATCGGCAAGTAACAAGCCATCATCGAACGGTACTATGGTGTATTTAAATGCGAGTCCTACACTTCAATGCGTCTTGGACAAAGTAGAACATGCTGGCGGAAAAGTTGTGCTCCCGAAAACCTCAATTCCTGCTGGATTTATTGCTATTATAATAGATTCTGAAGGAAATAGTAGGGTAGGTCTTCATGCTGAAGAGTAAAGCTATCGCCCGCCACTTTAATTTTGTGCGCGCAATAGTTTTTTATGTCACTTTCTTTTTTTGGACTTATTGATTCCTTAATTTCTAACTCTTTAAATTTTTACAAAAAAATTTCCATACAACATTCTTTATTAATTAAATTTATTAAGAATTAATAATACATCATTAACTACTTGCCTAAATTATGAAACACGTTTTGAATGTATGGGACAGGAAAAAATCGTATGGGTTTAGAGAATTCCTTTTTCGGTTTGTCTTTGAAGCGAAGAGCTTTTTTCAGCTTTACTGCTTACTTCTTTATTCATACCAACACTTCATGCACAAAATAATCTTACTATCATTAAAGCCAATTCGGTAGATGTGGATATTGAAGAAGATAATGTGTTACGAAAGAAGGCGTGGAAGATTGATCCACAGCAGAAGTTAGATGTATTTGGAACATCGGCAAAGAAAGTGACCTTTTATACTGACATAGACAAGTTTACGGTCCATATTGGTCGAGGCAAGAAACAGGATTTTATCATTCTGCTCAACGGTAAGGATTCGGCAATGACCCGCATTCAATACGAACCTTCACGTCTTCATATTCTAAAAGGAGCCGCGAAATATAATTTTTCGGACAATAGACCTGTTCCTACTTTTACTTATCAGTCTGCAGAGCATTCGGATTTAAAAAGAAATACGTGCCGAACTCAAGTTGGATTCCATTGCAGGGAAGGGAGATGAGCTGACAAAAATTTTCAACCTGATGTATTGGGTTCATAACCTTATACAGCACGATGGCAATAGCACAAACCCTACAATCAAAAATGCTATAGACCTCATCAAGGTATGTCAAGAGGAAAAGCGCGGTATAAACTGTAGAATGCTTGCCATTATTCTCAATGAATGTTATCTGGCGATGGGAATAAAGTCTAGATATATTACCTGTATGCCTAAAGAGTTGGAGTTTCAAGACTGCCATGTCATTAACATGGTATATAGCCAAGACTTGGACAAATGGATATGGATAGATCCTACGTTTGCAGCCTATGTCATGGATGAAAATGGGACTTTATTGGGAATCCAAGAGGTGCGAGAAAGGTTAATCAACGGAAAGCCTTTGATCCTTAACGCGGATGCCAACTGGAATCGTGAGGCACAACAAACCAAGGATGGATATCTAAATACCTATATGGCTAAAAATCTCTATCGTCTGGAAACACCGGTGGAAAGCAAATACAATGCTGAAACCTGGGATATGGTCAAAGAGATTGAATATGTAGAGTTGCTTCCTTTGGATGCTTTGGAACAAACACCTCAAAGAACAGAGGAAGTAAACAATAAAACGGGATTGAAATTCGTTTATTATAAAACTAACAATCCGAATCTTTTCTGGACAAAGCCGCAATAATCTCTTACACATAAAGCTATGATTAAGGATATTTTTGATTCTGCAGTCACTGCAGAATTGATTGACAGAATAAATAGTCTCACTGCGAATTCCACACCACAGTGGGGTAAGATGACTGTCGATCAGATGCTCGCCCATTGTAATGTGGCTTATGCTTACACCTTCAATCCGGAGAAATTCAAAAAACCTAACTTTGTGAAGCGGTGGCTGCTGAAAACTTTTGCCAAGCCTATGGTTGTAGGGCCTCAACCTTATAAGAAAGGTAGTCCTACGGCACCCATCTTTTTGATCACGGACCGAAAAAATTTCGAAAAGGAGAAAAGTGAACTTATAGACAATATTCACAAGACACAACAGCTCGGAAGGACATATTTCGAAGGAAAGGAGAACATATCTTTCGGAAAGCTAACCGCCAATGAATGGAACACCTTATTCTATAAACATCTGGACCACCACCTTAACCAGTTCGGGGTGTAAGAAGTCCGTATTGTTTACATTATTAACTAGCTCGCAAACATAGCTAAACAACCAATTTTAATTGTATTAATTCTAAATTATTAAAATAACCTTCAAATTTCCAGTGAGTTAAGGATGTTTGATTTTTTCTTTTTTATCTTTACGTTCATTAATTCGATCTAGAATTAGATTACAATCTAAACCGTAAAGTAACTTTATCAAGATATTTAATTATGCTTACTCGTGCAAAAAGAAGGCGATTATCGCTTGCTGTATTGTTAACGCTGGCGTCTTCACATATTTTAATAGGACAGACGCAGAAGAAGTAAAAATAACTTACCATAACAAGG
>NZ_JXAC01000126.1 GCF_000814685.1 Sphingobacterium sp. T2 | reverse complement strand
TACACTAATCAATGTTTTTCCGTGTATGCCGAACGTTCATCGAATTCAAGAATTAATGTTGAGAAGTGAAGTTGCTTCACTAGCGCAACAAGCATATAAATGAAGCGGTACAAATTCTTAAAAAACTCGAAACTCACTTCAGAGTATAAAGAAAATTATGGCTACGCCATCAAAAACCAGTTGATCTGCTACTATAATATTGGAAATGACATTGAAACCTTAAACTACGCAAATCTTCTTAAAGAATATGAGAAAGCATCGCAGGAGGAAATAGCGTTAGCTCACCTGTATGCCGGAAAAGTTTATACTAGACAGAATAAGACGGCCGATGCTGCGAAAGAGCTGAATCTGGCGGCTTTGAAGTCTAGGACAGAAACCGGAGCGGAAGCCCGCTATCTGGTTGCAGAGCAACAGCTTAAAGCTAAACAGTACGACAAAGCTATAGAATCGGCTTTCGACATTTCGAATACTTTTTCATCTTATGATTATTGGGTGGCGAAAGGCTTTATTCTGATGGCTGACGCATACGCCGGCAAAGGAGACAAGTTCCAAGCAAAAGCAACGTTAGAGTCTGTTATCGAAAACTACGAAAACAAAACAGACGATATCTTGAAAACTGCTAAAGAACGTTTACAAAAACTTAAATAAGAAATAGGAGATAAGATGAAATTGCATAAAACAGTATTTAAGAGTTACGCTATAGTAGCGCTGTTAATGGGTGTGGGGCAGGTAGCTTTCTCTCAAGAAGATCCGAATAAACCTATCACTATAGATTCTTTCGATGTAGTACGAGACTACAGACCTATTCTTGCCGATGCGGTGAAAATCCGTCGCAGCCCGGATATGACCAACAAGAGGGCATATATGCCTAAGCTTTCTTACAGCAATATACCTGACAAAAAGTTGGATATAAATACAGGCTTGAAACAGCTTAATGTGCAAGAGCTCCCTTTCACTAAGGTTCAGGATATCACATCAAACTATGTGAAGTTGGGAATAGGAAATTTGGGAACTATTCTTGGTGAGGCCTACATCGCCAACGAACAATATGAAAATATCCGCTTTGGGGCTTTTGTCAAACACCTCAACCAAAAAGGAGCTTTGGACGAACAGAAGTTCTCACGGCAGGAGGTAGGAGTCTTTGGTAGAAGGGTGATGGACAATTTTACGGTAGATGGGGTGTTAGGATTCAATCGTTTTGCTACGCGCTTCTATGGTATTCCGGTAGATCGCAATGCGGAAACGCTTAACCCTGCCAAAGAAGCTCAAGCCTTCAAAGACATCTATTTTAGCGGAGAACTTACCAGCAACTATGACCCTAACAATGACGAAGCTGTAGCTTATTCGGCTAAGGTGGATGCCTACACTTATTCTGATAAATTTGATGCGGGAGAAAATTCTTTTGCCCTGTCGGCATACCTTAACAAGAGAATTCGCACCTTTAATATTGGAGCGAACGTAGCTGTGGATTTTAATACCATCAAAGGTGTGGGACCGGACTTAGGTACATTCAAGAATTCGGTAGCTACATTTAACCCTTATATTCGTTTCAAAGGAGATTATTATAACCTTACTTTAGGCGGTAATATTATTTCTGAATTTGGCGATGAGAGCCGATTCAATATTTTCCCGTCCGCAAAATTGGATTTTGCCTTAGTACCGGATTACATGAAAATTTTTGCCGGTATTGATGGTGGCGTGAAGAAAGTGTCGTATAAAGAGCTGACACAGCTGAACCCGTATCTTGGACCAAACCAACTATTCCAAAATCAGATTGAGCGTATGAATATCTATGGAGGAATAGAGGGTAATGCAGGAGCAACTTTTGGATATAAGGCTAAGGTGATGTATAAGACCTTGGAGGGAGTACCTTTCTTCATCAATAACGATGAGGCTCCTTTCCGTTTTGACCTTGTATATGACGGCAACGAAAATGATAAGGTCAAATTTTTCGGTATCGAAGGAGAAATCAACGTACGTCTTTCGGATGTAGTAAATCTGGGTGGACGTCTGAATATTGACAGCTATACTACGGCTACTTTAGATGAACCTTGGTTTACTCCAAGTTTACGTTTGGCTGCCAACGCGCGCTTCAACATTTCCGAGAAGTTATATATCACGGCAGAAGGGTTGTTCCACGGTGCTTCGTCGGGAGCTACCTACGAATATGATAAGACAGCCTCTCCAGTGAAATTGGATGGTACATATCATATAGTTTCTATTCCTGCCTTTTTTGACTTGAGCGGCGGTGCGGAGTATAAGGCTACATCGAACTTGGGAGTCTTTATCAAGGCAAACAATATTTTCAACAAAGAATACGAGCGCTACCTGTATTATCCGAAGCTGGGCTTCAATATCATAGGTGGGGTTAATTTTTCTTTTTAACAAATAAGATTATAACTTTGCAAAGCGCTCATAATTGAAAAATAAATGAATTTAGGAAGACACATCAATGCGTTATTAAAGAAACATGAGGCTGTTTCAGTAAAAGGATTGGGTACGTTTAGACGCATTCATCAATCGGCCTCTTACGATGCAAAACGTAAGATGGTCTTGCCGCCAATCAATTTTATTGAGTTCGATTATGATGCGGAGGAGGGTTATGATTTTGTACTGTATGTGCAGCAGGTCCGGCAGGTAGAGCGTGTCCAAGCTGAGGAATGGCTGGCGCAGCAAGTTGCTGACCTTACCGCGAACATTAAAAGAGACGGTCAAGTAACACTTGATGAGCTGGGCTATTTGGTAAGCTATGGCCATGCTTATATCTTCAAGCCTCTGGATTTGAGTGGATTTCAGTATGTTCCTTTGGAAGACCCTTATTATAAACTTCAAGAGGAGATTCAGCCTTCAGAGCTGCCCCTTCCGGCCGTAAAGGAAGAGGCTGAAGTTAATATGGTGGAAGATGTAGAGAGCTCAAATGTAGATGAGGCAAAGAAAGAGAATCTACAAGAGAAAGAGGAAGAAACAAAAGGAGTAAATCCATCACCCTTGATGGAGGAAACTTATGAAGAACCTCGGAAAGGAAAAGGTCTAGTATATGCTATAATTGCTGTGCTTGCCCTCATCTCCTTAGGAGCTTTATATTATTATAAGGCTGTCTTTTCAAAGCTAGAACATGTTGAAGAACAAATACTGTCTGATGATTTTATAGCAGAGGAGACAAATAATGATGCTGATACGCTTATCTCTTTAGAATCCGATACTACAGTGGAAAACCAAATAGATACACTTGTGCATACTCCATCTATAGAGCAGGATGAACAGAAAGAGAAAGAATACAAATATGCTATTGTCATCGGAACGCATCCTAAGTTGGAAAAAGCACAGGAAGAAGCCGCCGAATACAACCGTAAAGGATACAAGTCGGTACGCGTGTTGACTCCTAATCTGGATAAGAACCTTAAAAAAGTTATTTGGGATACCTATCCCACAAAAGAACTTCGTGATTCGGCTTTGCGCTATGTTCAGAAAAATGTTAAAGCCGACGCATGGCCTCTGGTCATCAAATGAAAATATAATAAAGAATAAACAAGAACCTATAAATATTTATTAGAATATGTCACTTTTACAAGACAATTTAGTAACGGATACTTTAAATCAAGTACAGCAACAAGCTATTCAGTTAGCTCAACCTGTTGAAGATCAGAACTTACTTCAACTTCTGATGAAGGGTGGATGGATAATGTTACCTATAGGTATCTTATTCTTTTTGGGTCTAGTAATATTTATAGAACGATATATTACTATCCGCAATGCTTCCAAGTCAGATGGCAACCTGATGGCACAAATTAAAAGTAACGTGTTGTCTGGAAAATTGGATTCAGCCATTGCGGTATGTAGATCAAATAATTCGGCATTGGCTCGTATGCTACAGAAAGGTCTTACTCGCGTAGGACGTCCTATCAAAGATATTGAAGGAGCTATCGAGAATGCCGGCAAGTTGGAGGTTTCACGCTTGGAAAAAAATATTAATATCCTAGGAATTATCGCTGGTATTGCGCCGATGCTTGGTTTCGTAGGTACCATTTTCGGGGTGATTCAAATCTTCCGTGACGTGGAAGCTGCAGGTGGTATTGATATCGGTTCGGTATCTGGAGGTCTTTACGTGAAGATGATTGCTTCGGCATCAGGATTGACCATAGGTATCTTGGCGTATATCGGCTACCATATTTTAAATATGATGGTAGAACGCCTTATCCTGAAAATGGAAACAGAGGCCGTGGAATTTATCGACTTGTTGGATGAACCAGGGGTGTAATCCTCAGATTTAATAGCGTAAGAAACCATGAATATTAGAAATAGAAGAGGAAAACCTGCCGCAGAGGTACATACCGCAGCACTGAACGATATCATGTTCTTCTTGATGTTGTTCTTCCTGTTGCTTCCGCCGTGGCAAACCCTCAAGTGGTGAAACTGCTCTTGCCGAAGTCTAGTGCCGGAGAGCAGTCTGTAGCGAAAAAGAACGATAACAGTCTCCATTACCGGTGACCTGACTTATCATATCGATAAGCAGCCTGTACCTTTTGATGAAATGGAACAACGATTACAGGCGGAGATAAATCCCGGAGAGGAAATTACCATCATGCTTTATGCAGATAGTAGCGTTCCTATCCAAAACGTTATCTCGGTGATGGATGTGGCAAACCGATTGAAGCTTAAACTGGTGTTAGCTACAGAACCTAAAAAAGATTAATAGCGACAAGAACTATTAAACATTCCTATGTTTTAATAGTCTTAAAGTCTAGGGAGAGAATACGATGTATTATCAATACAAAGAAGAAAATAACTTACCCAAAGCAATAGGATATTCCACTATTGTCACTGCGGTATTGTTGATCATAGGATATTTTATCGTATTTGGCCAACCTGCAATTCCGGAATATGGAATGGGAGGGATAGTGGTCAACTATGGTACATCGGAAGTAGGTATGGGAACGGATTATATGAGTATTGAAGAACCTTCGGTGGATGAAAATGCCAATGAAGTTCTTCCTGATCGTGTAGTTCCTACAGAGACACCTACCCCAACACCTACCCAACAGGTGGCGGATAAGGCTGTAGCTACTCAAGATATGGAGGACGCTCCGGCGGTGACGAAGTCCGAAAAGGCTGTGAAAAATCCAGCAGCTGAAACCACAAAGGAGGTCAAAAAAAGTACGCCGGCCATCAATACTAATGCGCTGTACAAAGGTAAGAAAAATAATGGCACAGGAGCCGGAGACGGTGAAGGTGGTGGTGTGGGCAACCAGGGCAGTAAGCTTGGTGACCCTATGGCTTCCAACTATGGTGAAGGGGGGGCCGGCTTTGGCAATACACCTTTGGACTTGACAAGTCGTGTTTGGGAAGTAAGACCGAAGATTAATGATGACGGTCAGTTTGAAGGGAAGATGAATGTGATGATTCGGGTTAACCGCCAAGGACAGATTACCTATGTACGTGCCGGCGTGAAGGGTACTACTTTCCCTCCCACACAAAGACTCATAGAAGAGGTAGAACGTGCCTTTAGAAGCGGTAAGTTGCGTGCTAACCCTAATGCACCGGAATCCCGAGATTATATCGTTCCGATTTATTTCAAATTAAGATAATTTGTATGAAAACATATGCAGAGGTAATCGATTATTTATATAGTCGATTACCTATGTTTACCCGTGACGGAGCTACTGCCTTCAAGAAAGACTTGGATAGAACACTCGCCCTGTGTGATGCCTTAGGAAACCCTCACCATAAATTTAAAACCATACATGTTGCTGGGACGAACGGAAAAGGTTCTTCTTCGCATATGCTTGCTGCTATCTTGGCGTGTGCCGGCTATAAAACTGGACTGTATACTTCTCCGCATTTAGTGGATTTTAGGGAACGTATACGTGTCAATGGTGAGCAGATTGCACAGAAGTTTGTCGTAGATTTTGTCAAAGCGTATAAGGGTCTTATAGAGGAAGTACAGCCATCCTTCTTTGAAGCTACGGTAGCTATGGCATTCGACTATTTTGCCAAAGAGAATGTGGATATAGCTGTTATAGAAGTTGGTTTGGGAGGGCGTTTGGACAGTACCAATATTATCTCTCCGGAGGTTTGCCTTATAACCAATATAGGTATGGATCATATGAACCTTCTTGGAGATACATTGGAAGAGATTGCCCTAGAGAAGGCAGGAATTATAAAACCTAGGACACCTGTGGTGATTTCAGAAACCCATCCTGTGACAGCTTCTATATTTGCTGCGAAAGCTCGGGAAGTGGATGCTCCTTTAGTGTTTGCTGACAAGCGTATGCAATCTCTTCGATTGGAAAAAGGTAACCTATTTCAGTTGGTTGAAATAAGGAAAAATGAAGAGAATAAAGTCTATAAGCTAGATCTTACCGGTTCGTATCAACTTAAGAATATTTTAGGGGTTTTGACTGTGGTTGAGGAACTGCGTAGCTTAGGTTTTGCCATTGAGGAGGAGCATGTAGCCTATGCTTTGGAGCATGTACAGCAACTTACAGGTCTTCAGGGACGTTGGCAGACGTTAAGCACAGACCCTCTGATGATTTGTGATACAGGGCATAACGAGGATGGGATTAAGGAGGTGCTTAAGAATTTGGAAGAGATGTCCTATGGTCAACTGCATGTTGTCATCGGAGCAATGAAAGATAAAGATTTAGATCATATGCTGCCGTATCTTCCGAAGGAGGCTTACTACTACTTTTCCAGTCCGGATATGCCACGAGCGATGGAGGCCTCAGAGCTAGCCGAGAAGGCGGCAGGCTATGGACTTAGAGGTAAAGTGAGTGGCGCTGTAGTGAATGCCTTGAACGATGCCCGCAAAGCGTACCACAAAGGGGACCTCATCTTTATAGGCGGTTCTAACTTTGTGGTGGCAGAAGTGCTGCAACATATTGAAATATAACATTAAAGCCCTTCCAAGAAGGGCTTTAATGTTATATTAACTCTTGTTTTAAGAATCTCGCTGTCTCTGAATCTTTGACCTTGATCAAGTCTTCCGGTGTACCTGCAAAAAGCAATTTCCCTCCCTGTTGACCTCCCTCAGGGCCCATATCGATAATCCAGTCTGCCATCTTGATGACATCTAAGTTGTGTTCAATGATCAGCACCGTATTGCCACGGTCCACCAAGCGGTTAATTACGTTCATTAATACGTTTACATCTTCAAAATGCAGCCCTGTAGTAGGCTCATCGAGGATGTAGAACGTGTTTCCCGTGTCTTTTTTGGAAAGTTCTGTCGCCAATTTTACACGTTGCGCTTCTCCCCCCGACAGAGTTGTGGATGACTGTCCTAGGGTAATATAGCCTAATCCTACATCCTGTAAAGTTTTTATCTTACGGTATATGGAAGGAATATGTTCGAAAAATTCCACTGCCTCATCAATACTCATATCCAATACATCGGAAATAGATTTCCCTTTGTATCGTACTTCCAAGGTTTCGCGGTTATAGCGTTTTCCGTGGCATGCTTCACATGGCACTTGTACGTCAGGAAGAAAGTTCATTTCAATGATTTTCATTCCTGCACCTTGACAGGTTTCACAGCGTCCCCCTTTGACGTTGAAAGAAAACTGACCAGGTTTGTAACCACGGATTTTTGCTTCCGGCAGCTGTACGAATAAGGCCCGAATGTCGGCAAAGACACCCGTATATGTCGAAGGATTAGAGCGAGGTGAACGTCCTATAGGACTTTGGTCTATTTCAATGACCTTATCTATATGTTCCAATCCTTCGATGCTTCTGTAAGGAAGAGGCGTCGCTTTAGCTCGGAAGAAATGTTTGTTCAGAATAGGGTATAGGGTTCCTGTTATTAAGCTGGACTTTCCAGACCCCGATACGCCGGTGACAAGTATAAGTTTTCCCAACGGGAAGTCTACAGAAACGTCTTTAAGGTTATTTCCTGAAGCTCCTTTGAGAGAGATTACCTTTCCGTTGCCTTCTCTACGTTTTGGTGGTACAGCAATTTCTTTTTTGCCGTTGAGGTAGGCAGCAGTAAGAGAGTCTGCTTTCTTAATCTGCTCAGGGGTTCCTTGTGCCACCACTTGGCCACCATGGATACCTGCTGCCGGCCCCATGTCGATGACATAATCTGCTTCGAGGATCATATCCTTATCGTGTTCTACCACCAAAACACTGTTGCCTATATCTCTAAGGTTCTTCAATGAGTTGATGAGCTTTTCGTTGTCACGCTGGTGCAAGCCTATGCTAGGTTCATCCAATATGTAGAGTACATTTACCAGTTGAGATCCTATCTGTGTGGCAAGTCGGATACGTTGGGCTTCTCCACCTGATAAGGTCTTCGACGATCTGTTGAGGGTCAGGTAGCTTAGTCCCACATCTAAGAGGAAGCCTACGCGTGTACGTATTTCTTTTAATATTTCCGTTGCGATAGTTTTCTGGCGTTCGTCCAATCTGTCTTCCAGATTGTCCAGCCAATGCGCGAGCTCGGCGATGTCCATTGCGGCCAGCTCAGCAATGTTTTTATCTGCTATTTTGAAATGGAGCGATTCTTTACGTAGGCGGTCTCCATTACAGCTAGGACATACCACCTGGGTGCGGAACTCTTCCAATGCAGGAGCATCATCGGTATATTTTCCACTCTGTTCTTCCAATAGTTTGAAGATTCCGGAAAAGTTAACTTTATACTCTCTGGCACCATACGAGCCATATGACACTGTCAATGGAATGCTTTCTTCCGAGCCAAACAGTAGAAGGTCTATTTGGTCTTCCGTAAGCTTTTCCACAGGCGCGGTAATCGATATGTCGAATTTCTTGGCCGCAGCCTTAATAATGGTACTAGTCCAAGACTCCTTCAGCGGACCTAGAGGTACAATAGCGCCTTTCTGTATGCTTTTGGTTTTATCAGGAATGACAATATCTTTATCTATCTCAAAAATATAACCCAATCCGTCACACTTAGGGCATGCGCCATACGGTGAGTTAAAAGAGAAAGTATTTGGTTGAGGTTCGTCATACGAAATTCCCGACTCAGCATCCATAAGATAGCGGCTAAAGAACTGCTCTTTTGTGTTGTCACGATTGACAATTTTTATAATGCCTTTGGCTGCCTTCATTGCTTGAAGTACAGATGTATATAATCGTTTCTGATTGCTTTCGGAAACGGTGAGACGGTCAATGACGATTTCTATGTCGTGGATTTTATATCGGTCCACCTGTAGTTTGGGTACCAAATCCAGAATTTCACCGTCCACACGAACTTTAGAATATCCTTGTTTGCGAATCTGTTCGAACAGCTCTCGATAATGTCCCTTTCTACCTTTTACGACGGGAGCCAGCACGTTGACACCTTGGCCATCAAAGTCTTTCAATATCTGGGTTACGATTTGTTCTTCAGACATGCGTTGCATACGCTTTCCCGTAATGTAGGAGAAAGCTTCACTGGCCCGTGCATAGAGCAGACGCAGAAAGTCATAGATTTCGGTGATTGTACCTACCGTAGAACGCGGATTTTTATTAGTAGTCTTCTGTTCGATAGATATTACAGGACTTAAACCCGAAATTTTGTCGACGTCAGGTCTTTCCAGCCCACCCAAAAATTGTCGGCTATAGGCCGAGAAGGTCTCCATATAGCGGCGTTGTCCTTCCGCGTATATGGTGTCAAAGGCTAAAGATGATTTTCCTGAACCACTCAATCCGGTGATGACTACCAGTTCATTTCGGGGAAAGGATACGTCAATATTTTTTAAGTTGTGTACGCGGGCGCCATACACTTCCACCTCACTTTGCTCCCCTAAATCGATGAACTTTGAGTTTTTTGACATGCTTTGTTAGAATTGTGAACTTGCAAAGTTACTGAATATTAAATGAAGTTGTATTGTAGTATAATGATTTAGCAGGTATTATTATATTCTAATGATATAATATTTATTTGTAATTTGGATATACAAAAACTTTGATTTTGAAAAAATTAGATTTAAACCGTCAGGAAAAGGAAGTGGTGGATCATGCTCTTCGCTTTTGGTATGAGGAAGGAAGGAAGGATAGATGCAGCAAAAAGAGAGGAACTTCAATCCACGATTGAAGAGCGTGGCTTCGAGTGGAAAGTTTTGGCACGGTACGCCTTTTGGGTTGCTCTTGCTTCCTTGATTTTTGCTGTTGTATCTTCTTTTTGCAGACGATACATTGGAACGCTTTGTCCAGCAATTTTATGACACACCGGATATTGTGTTTTGCTTAGGCTTTGCCGTGTTGGCTACGGTATTCTATCTGTGGGGACTGCGTAATAAGAATAAGTTTCCGGAAAAGACTTTTTCCAATGAAACGTTGATGCTTGCCGGTTCTTTTGCTACGGCAGCTTGTATAGGCTTTCTGGGTAAGATTCTAGATAGAGAAACTCACTATTTCACGGTGTTGTTCTTCCTATCTATTCTTATTTACGGTATTTTGGCTGTAGTCATGCGGTCCAAGCTTATTTGGGTGTTTACCCTTGTGGCTCTCGGTGTGTGGTTTGCCACAGAGACCGCTTATCATAGTGATTGGGGTTGGCGCTTCTGGGGTATGAACTACCCATTGCGTTTTACTATCTTCGGGGTTTTGCTTACGGCGGGAGCGGTGTTTCTACAACCAAAGATAGAAGTCTTGCTTCCTTTTCAGTCTACAAGTGTTGTGGTAGGCTTACTTTATACGATGATAGCCTTGTGGTGTTTGTCCATTTTTGGAAACTATAGTGATTTGGAGGCCTGGACACGTATCCGGCAGTATGAAATCTTCTATTGGGGCCTGTTAGCGGTTTTCATTTCTTTAGGCTTAGCCTTATATGGGTTGAAATATAAGGATAGTACGATAAGAGATATAGGATTTGTTTTCTTCTTATTGAATCTTTATACCCGATTTGTGGAATATCTGTGGGACAACATTAACAGGACCATCTTTTTTTTATTGTTGGCCGTTATCTTTCTGGTTCGTGGGGCAGTGGTCGGAAAAGATCTGGAAGCGCAATAAAAGCTCTTCCAGATGATATTTAATTTATTTTGATGCTATAGGTTATTTCCACACCACCGGCAGCTAACATGTCGTGCACTGAGCAATATTTTTTTACAGCCAGTTCAGCAGCCTTTTGGGCTTTGGCTTCGTCAATATTGCCTTTTAGCAAGAAGCTGATATGAATTTTTGTGAATATGTTAGGGATTTCTTCACGACGTTGACCTTCTACTTCTACCTGTATATCTTCCACATCTTGTCGTTGCTTTAGGAGTATGGTCGTCAGATCAAAGACGCTGCAGGATCCAAGGGCCATGAGGACCAGTTCCATAGGTCTTACTCCTTTTCCTTCTCCGCCAATAGCTTCCGAACCGTCGATATTGACTTTTACTGTTGAAGAGCTGCTTTCTCCTTCAAAATGGACGGCTTTATTTTTTCGTTTTAAAATAACTTTCATGACAAAATTGTTTTATAGTATCTCTAAAATAACAAAAGGTCGCTTTATTTAGGCGACCTTTTGTTATTTCTTGCTTTTTAATGATTATTAAGGCATTTTCACGCTCTATAATTTGTAGCATCTATTTTTTCCAGCTTAGTGCCATACTTTGCGTTGATGGCGTCGATGATAAGATTGGCCATGATGGCATTACCCATTGGAGTAAGGTGAATTCCATCCAAAGAGAAGGCGTTGCCGGTAACAAATGCGGAGCTTACAGCCACCCCGTTGTAAATTATACCTGTTTTAAGGCGTGACAACAAGGCGTTTACGTCTGCTACGGCAAGGTTTTTCTGCTGACCGATTTCTGTGATGAATTTATTCAGTTCGTTGATATGTGTTCTCAAATTTTGCACTTCAGCTTCATCCAACACGTATTTATCTTCGATCGGGTTGAGAGGATGGAAGCCGTAAGGAATCTGCTGAGTATTAGGTTTACCTAGCAAGCCGGCACTAGAGAATGGTAATACGAAAAGGTCTTGGTCTGTTGCTGCTCGAGGACCTGTTTTCGTCGCGATATATAGGTTTTCTATGGTCGTTCCGGCAGCCTGCGAGGCAGCATCCAACAATGCTTGGCGTGTTACGGTAGTAAGGTAAGGAATGTTGGTCACATCAGGAATAGTAGCTATAACCCCCTTCTGTCCGTTGGCGGTAAGCTTATTGATGAATTGCGTATATACGGCTTTGAAAACGGCCACAGAGGTTAAGGCTGTGGTACCTGCTGGGTTGTCATCCACCGCTCCGTTTGTTGCGTAGCCCAACACATCATTGTTTCCCAACCAGAAAGAGAAGAAGGTATGGTTGCGATTGTCTACGAAATCTTGATAGGAAACCCTTCCTAAATCCGTATCTGGCAAGAGACGTGCAAAATACATATTTGCTGCACTTACTATGCCTTGTCCGGAGTGATCCAGACGCATTCCCGGAACACCGAGGTTATGAATCTCAGAACCAGAATATTTGGCTAATACGTTTGGTGCAGTATAAGCCAGTTTTTCTGTTACATTCTCTGTAACAGGTCTGCCGTTTTCTAATGCGGCAAGACGGATATATCCCGATCCGTTGGATTGCGCTTCTGAAAAGAATGGCGTATTGAACTCACCTCCGCCATGGCTTTTCATTTGCTCTGCGACGAGATTAGGGAAAGCTACCTGTTGGCCTTCCAGATACAAACCACCGTCGGCGAAGCCTGCGGTTAATGAGTTACCTACGGCAATATATTTTGAGAAATTTACCGACGAAGAATTGTCTGGGCCAAATTCTTTCGTTATTTCAGGTTTACACGAACTGGCTAAAGCTAATAAAGCTAGTCCGACATATAGTTTTATATTTTTTTGAAATCTTTTCATAGTCTATATTACCATTTGTAAGTTAAAGAAAGTCCAGGGGCGTGTATGTTCGTTTTATACGTTCCAGCAAGACCAGTCACGACATTTTGGGTTGTACGTTCGGTGATACGTTGGAAGGTGTACGCTCCCGACAGATCCATTTTGTGCGACAGGTTTACTGTAAATCCAGCAGACGCCATTATACGGTTATTATCCGGAGTTTCAGCATACACATATGATGACTGAACAGGTGTATATACATAGCCGGCACCTGCCCTTAAACTAAACTTGTCAGAGGCTTTATAATTGATCCCTGCTTTAGCAGATAGTGCGTTCTGGTATTTCTTATCCTGCTCGGTATCGGTTAATACTGGGGTATTGTCTTCGTAGTCGAATACCAGTTTGCGGTATATGCTGTAACCTATAAATGTAGCGTCACCAGCGATATCCACTTTGCTGCTTACAGGGAATGAAATCCCTACATTGAATGAGCCAGGGAGAGGTAGCTCGGCGCTGAACTTCGTATTTGGGAAAGAAGCTGCCACAGCTGAAGGAACGGTAAATTCTGCATCCCCGTCTTTCAGTTTGGTAACGACTTTTGAGCGATAACTCAAGGAAATCGCTATCTCGTTTTCTAGATGATAGTGTACACCGATATTATATCCTGTTCCGGTACCTACACCCGTAAGCTCGGCTTTTCCCGGAGCTCCATGTTGGTCAAATACAGGGATAGAACGTGATAGATCCACTGTCCCCAAATTATATACGAAACCTCCTCCTATACTGAAGTTGTCTGTTATTTTGAAGCTCAACGTAGGCTGTATATAAATGGCACGCATAGATAAGTGGTTGAGTTCAAATCTGCCTGGCCATTGGTCACCCCAGTTTACGGCGCCTCCGAAAGGAGTGTAAACACCTATTCCTGCTTTCCACCAACTGTTGTTTGGTCCGAAGGTGGCAAACACCGAAAAAGGTGGCGAAACCTGAAATTTGGTGTCATATTGCACGTTGCTTTTCACTTCTTTAAAAGCGGAACGATACATTACACCTGTCGCACCTATAGATATTCCATTGGATGTGGTTTTTACCACCGCTCCAGGATTGTAAAATATACTCGTCTCATCAACAAATAAGGCAGACCCGGCACCGGACATACCTAGTGCTTTGATGCCTTGCGTGTTCACTTGAGAGCCTTGAGCAAAGGCCAGCGTCGGACACGCCAACAATACAACATAAAGTAGTTTTCTCATATATAGAGGTTTTCTTAAGTTAAAAAATACAATGCTAACATAGTATTTTTCTTGTGAAATAAAAATAAAAAAATGTCTTTTTTTGATTATAAGAATTGATTAACTTGACAATCAAACACTAAAAACAACCACCATGAGTCAAGTAACATTTAAAGGAACACCAGTACATACGCAGGGAAATTTACCTGCTGTAGGTGCTATAGCACCGAACTTTTCTTTAACATCATCGGACCTTTCGCAAAAAACCTTGAAGGACTTCGAAGGCAAAAGAGTGGTGCTTAACATTTTCCCAAGTGTCGATACCGGCACCTGCGCTGCTTCCGTACGGGCTTTTAATGAGATAGCATCTTCATTGGATAATACGGTGGTGCTATGTATTTCTAAAGACTTACCTTTTGCACAAAGTAGATTCTGCTCTGCAGAAGGTCTGAAAAATGTGATTACCCTGTCCGAGTATAAAGATAGTAATTTTTCGGATGCTTATGGATTAAAATTTGTTGACGGCCCCTTAGAAGGCCTTCTTAGCAGAGCCGTAGTGGTCATTGACGAATCAGGAAAGGTTATCTATACGGAGCAGGTAGCCGAAATTGTAGATGAGCCAAACTATGAAGCAGCATTAAATGTATTGTAATTACTATCCGAACAGACTAAAAGGTATAGAGGAACATTCTCTATACCTTTTGTATTTATTATTGTGAATGATAATCGATAGATTAAGATGTTTTATAGTATAGTGTCCGAAAATTGGTCTTCTTTCGTTAAGAAATGGAGCAAAGTAGAAAAGGTCCTGTTAGTTATACTTCCGGAATTAGACATAAACTCGAAGTTGAAGGAAACGGCTTGTGGATTGTCTTCTGCAAATGTAGAATTCACTGATAATCTAGAAGGTTGTTTAAACAATTTTGAGGCAAAAAATAAGGCAAAAAAAAATGTTTGCCGGATGATTTTTCCGTTTGACCGTAACAAATTTTTTTCGAATAATACAGATCAAAAGGATAAGTTTGAATCTTTTGATATCTGTCCTTTATTTCATTCTTATCCCGAAGAACTTCGAAAAAAACTACTTTCTGCTTCTTGGACTCACTGTGTCGATTATGATCTATTTGTACAGAGGTTATCCAATGTGATAGCATCTTTTTTAAGAGGGAAGAAATCAAGGTTGGTTTTTGATTGGAATAGGGGCATCTTTTTTTTTCTTGTGGGAAGGATGAATACAAATTGTCGAATGTAGAGGGGTTTTTTGAAGGTGTTAAATTTTCGAGAATTGTTAAAAATGATTTTCGAAAAAAGTGGGGATTAGAAGGCTTGAATTTTCAGGTAAGGAAAGCAATGAGCGTGGTGTTATTGTAGATTATGATGAAATGTTGCTTGAGGATAAAAATATTTTTTCAGATAACATAAGATTAGGAAATACGGCAATAAAAATATACCCAGGTTATTGTTTCTCGCAGCAGACTATAATTCTATTGAATCACAATTATAGTGATGTTGAAAAAAAACTAGTGGTTGATGTGACAAGTAAAATTTTTCAAGATAAGCACTGATTTTGCCAAAAAATTATGAATTTTGTGGCTTATTTTTTTATCAAAATAACATAAAATCATATTAGCTACTTTTAATTGGAATAGTTTTTGTTACACGTGGATGCATAACATTTGGACTTATTGCCACATGGATACTTATGAAATGAATTTATTGGGGAAGGATTATGGAAGAGAATGTAATAGCTAAAGCTCAGGATCAAGCCCAAGCCGCAGCAAATGGAAATAGGGATAAATCTAAAATCTATTTCTTCATCATTGCTATTATGGCTCTTTTGGCCACCAACGTTTACTTTTATGTAAAGTATAAATCTTCTGGCGAAAGACTTTACACGCTTACTCTTCAAAAGGAAAAGCTACAGATAGAGATTGATAGGATAGAGGCTGAGCTGGACAATATAGATAGGATGAATATCCAAGAAATTCCCTCTTCCATATCCGAGCAGCAAGATAGGGCTAGGCAAGTGATTGCCGAATTGCGAAAAGCTTTGGAGGATAGTGAGGTTACAGATCGTAATCTTATTGAGGCCAATGCTCAGTTGGAACTGCTCAAATCGAATGTCTCGAAGCTTATGAGCGAGATAAATGATTTGAGGTTGCAAAACGAGATGCTAAAGAAGGAAAATACAGAACTGCAGCATACCGTAAGACAAGCGCACTCCAAAGTAGAGAAACTCGAACAGGATAATATCTCACTTAACGAAAAAGTCGTAGTGGCTTCTTCGCTGAAGGTTTCGAGCATTACGGTAGATGGAGTAGAGAAAAAGCGTAATGGCAACCTTCAAGTTCAGCCTAAAGCTAAAAAGGCTGATTTCCTGCAAATAAAGTTTACCATTGCGGATAACCCTTTAGCAAAAAAAGGTAAGAAGGTAATTTTTGGAAGAGTAATTGATCCTCAAGGAAATCTTGTTGCATCCTCAAGTGATGAATTTTATATTCAAGGCGATAAGATGAATTATTCTTTTAAAGAAAGTATCAACTTCACTAACAACGGTGAAGAATATCAGTTTTTATGGCAAGATCCTAACGGCAAACTAGAAAAAAGGAGCTTATACTGTCTTGCTGTATGTAGATGATGCCATCATGGGAAGGGCTAGTGCATTATTGAAATAAAAGTATAATTGAAGATAATATATACAAAGGGGACACCATCCAACGGTGTCCCCTTTGTATATTATTGCTTAAAGGATCTATTTTCCGTAATCCACCTTTTTAGGAAATACGAGAGAAGCTATGATACTTATTGCCAATATTCCGATAATTACTATCAAGGAGTGTAAGGTAGAAAATCCCCATTCTTTAAGGTAACTATGAAGAAGCATTTTTGCTCCGATGAATACCAAAAGAAATGCCAACCCGACTTTCAGGTAGTGGAATTTGTGAATAATATTTACCAGTAGGAAAAACATAGATCGCAGCCCCAGTACCGCAAAGATGTTAGAGAAAAAGACGACATAAGGGTCTTTTGTTACTGAAAATATCGCGGGGATGGAATCTACGGCAAATATTAGGTCGGTAAATTCTATGACCAAAAGCACTAAAAACAAAGGAGTGATGTATTTAACTCCGTTTTCTTTCAGGAAGAATTTGCCGCTGTCCAGCTTATGTGTTACTTTAAAATATTTGCTGGCAAATTTCACGACCGGATGGTTTTTGGGATCTACCTCCTCTTCCTGATTTCGGTTGATATACATTGTGATACCTGTATATACAAGGAATGCTCCGAAGACATACAGTATCCACCCGAATTTGGCTATTAAGGCAGCACCTACGAATATGAATATACAGCGCATGAGGATGGCTCCGAGGATACCCCACACTAATACTTTATGATAGTATCTTTCAGGAATACCGAAAGAGCTGAAGAGCAGTACCATGACGAAGATGTTGTCCACAGAAAGCGCATATTCTACCACATATCCCGTAAGATATTCGAGTGTAAGGTTGGTATTATAGGCCTGTATGCTTGCCGCCACGTCATTTATGTTGATTTTTATGTCGTGATGGTGTTTAGCTACGATTTCCTGTAGCCGTGCTATATCGTGTACGTCGTGTAGTTCATAGCCCCAAAAGTAGAGAACACCGCCGAAGGCAAGGGCGAAGAGTACCCATATCAAAGACATGATAGCTGCGGCTTTCAACGTGATAGGTTTGTTGTCCTTGGAAAACAATCCCAAGTCAATAGCAAGCATGAGGATTATAAAAATTATAAATCCTCCAAAAAACATTAATTCGTGATTCATTTTATTTGTTTCGTTCTGTTGTAAATGTTACCAAGTTTTGCAACCCTTTTTTATATTCATTATCTGGAAAGTCGTTAAGCAGTTCAAATGCTTCTTGCTTAAATTGAAGCATTTTTTCTGTGGCATATTCCAAGCCTCCACTTTGGCGCACAAAACGAATCACTTCGGCCACTTTGTCCGGATTTTCGTTGTGGTTTTTCACCAAGTTGATGATGTTTCTTTTCTGTGCTGTTGAGGTCTGACTCAACGCGTAGATCAGAGGCAAGGTCATCTTCTTTTCCTTGATATCGTTGCCCACTGGTTTACCTACATCATCAAATCCAAAGTCGAAAAGGTCGTCCTTGATTTGGAATGCAAGACCTACTTTCTCACCGAAGAGACGCATTTTTTCGACGGTGGCGTCATCTGCCCCTACCGAACAGGCTCCGGAAGCACAGCAGGAAGCCATTAACGAAGCAGTCTTTTTACGGATGATTTCGTAGTATATATCCTCTTTGATGTCCAGCTTGCGTGCTTTCTCAATCTGAAGTAATTCGCCCTCGCTCATCTGTTCCACAGCATGGGATACTATCTTGAGGAGTTTCAGCTCGTTATTGTTTACGGAAAGCAGCAATCCTCTAGCTAGGAGAAAGTCTCCTACCAGTACGGCTACTTTATTCTTCCATAGGGCGTTCACTGAGAAGAAGCCTCTGCGCTCGTTGGCGTCGTCGACTACGTCGTCGTGTACCAAGGAGGCTGTGTGGAGTAGTTCTACTAAGGAAGCCCCTCTATAGGTGGATTCGTTAATCGTACCACATAGTCCGGCAGAGAAAAAAACAAACATGGGGCGCATTTGTTTGCCCTTCTGCTTGTATAGGTATTGGGTGATGATATCCAGCAAAGGCACATTGCTTTGCATGGCCTGTCTGAATTTTTTTTTCGAAAGCGGCTATTTCTGCAGCTATGGGCTTCTGTATTTCTTTTAAACTTAGCATGTATAATAAGACCTACCAATATGCAAATATCAGTGAGTTTTAAAGATAATAAAATACTTAGATAGATTTTACGCTCTTTTCCAATTCTTCATACCAAGCTTCACCATATTCTCTTATCAGTGGGTCTTTTAGGAATTTATATACAGGGACTTGGAGTTCTTTGCCAAAGGTGCAGGCATCTTTACATATATGCCAGCGGTCGTAATGTAGTACATCGAAGCCTGGATATCGGGTGGTGCGGATAGGGTATAGGTGACAGGAGATAGGTTTCTTCCAGTCTACTTCTCCCATTTCGTAGGCTTTCTCTATGGAACATTTGGTAATGCCATTTTCCCAGGTTACATAAGCACATTCCTTGTTGCCGTCCACGCAGGTTGTGGTCAGGTCGCCATCGGCGTCGACAACGCTGGTGCCAAACTTTTCTATGGCTTCAATGCCTTTTTCGGTCATGTATTTTTTGACCTTTGGATATACTTCTTCGAGAATCTCTTTCTCCGAATCGCGCAAAGGGGCTCCTGCATCTCCTTCGACGCAGCAGATACCTTTGCATTTGGAGAGATTGCAGACAAAATCGTTATTGATAATGTCTTCATGCACTAGTACATTGCCAACCTCAATCATCAATCTATATTTATTTTGAATAACTTACTCGTTTCCCTAATTCGTACTTCAATCCTTCGGCTTTTACCAGTTCCATGGTTACCGAGCCGATTAGAATTTCCACTTGTGCGCGAACGGGAATTCTGTTGCCGTCATTGGTAACCCAAAGATACAGCTTACTATTTTTCTTGAATATACGTCCCGGCTTGATTTCTGGACTTAGCTTGATGCAGTCCAAAGTACCGATGCTGGTTTTGATTTTTTCCGTTCCGATGTAATATACCTTTAAGGTTGCTACCTCATCGTTGAGGAAGTAGGTGATATTGAATGCATCGCCGCTTTTAAGTCCTGACAAGTCCAAGTTACGTGCAAAATAGTACGCAGATACTAAGTCGAAAAGCTGGCCTGTAGGACTTTTGAAAGTTCCTTTATTACCCTTAACCGTATGGTTGACATGGTCGAATGTTGCGTATTCTTTCCTTCTGTAGTTGTTTTCCTTGATATCCTCGATGTAGAGTAGTGGCTGGTAGGTCTTTCCGTCTATGTACGAATCATACTGATTACGTACATGATAAAACACAGAAAAGGCCGAAGCGGTTTCTCCAAAGGCGCTAAGGTGAAAGACATCCTTGCTGCTGAATTGCAGGTTGGATTTCTTCACAGACAGTACTCCTGTTGCTGCAGAAATGAAGCCGTACTTAAGTTTGTAGGTCAGCTTTTCCCCCTCTTTGAAGGTAGGTTCTTTCAAATAAGGTAAGGTTTGGGAATAAGCATTACAAATGTTTATTAGTATAGCAAATAATACAACGTAAAAATTTCTCATATAAGTATGACCTCAAAATAAGTACAAAGTTTAACTTTTGCGTTTGAATACCGGAACTGTGGAGCATGGTTCGCCGTACATAATGCTTTTGGCTACCAAAGAAAGTTTTGCGGTGAAATTGATAAACGCACTTTCGGGGATATATATATCGCCGCAGCCTTTGACCACCACACGTTGGTCCTGATATTGGGTATAATCTATGTTGTCTATGGCTTTGTCGAACAGCGTGGCTATGAGGTGTTCTTTATTGCCAAAAGTAATAGATTGTGCATATGCACTTAGCTTATTGGCCAATATCATATAAGCCCAAGTCGGGATAATGGCGTCAGCAGTACAGATGATGCCGACATGTTTACCTTGGTATTGCGACCAGTCGTGTTGCTTGGCAAAGTCGCGGAAATCTTTTTCTCTAAGTATCAGACCTTGAAAAAGATTATCTTTAATATCGTAGATAACGATATCTTCCGGATTTGGTGCATATACTGACAAGTCTACCGTAATCAAACCGCTCTGTGCTACCTTGTTTATGATATTTCCTGTATTATCCATAGCCGTAAAATAAAATAGCCGAACATGTTTATGTTCGGCTATAAAAATAATTATAATATCTTAATAAAATCTAATTCGATTGTCATCTATATCGGCGTTGTCCATAAGGGCTTTGAAGACAGCTCCCCATGCACGTTGTTGTTTTGCCGATAGGATTTGTTTTTGTTGTGTTTTGCGTTCTGATTCCACCATTTCTTTAGGATTTACGAAGCTCAACACCTGTACAGCATATACCCCTTGGTTGCCTTCAATACTTTTTGAAGGTTTGTTAGGTTGCAGTCCGAAAGCTGTACCTACCACTGCACTTTCGAAAGCTACACCAGGGAGTACAGGATTTGCCAAGACGATATTTTCTACTGTCTGAGCTGTTTTGCCCAATTTTTGGGCTACCTGATCTATTGAAGAAGCACCTTTTAGAGCGTTATCCATTTTTTCTTTAAGCATACGGGCTTTTACCATGTTACGTACACCCAAGATGATTTCACCTTTTACTGCTTCTAGTGGTTGTACGCCTTTAGGGCTGATGCCAGCATTTTTAGCGATAATGAAGTACTCATCCGATTCGAAGATTTGCTCTGCAACTTCACCAGCTTTTGCCTCGAATGCCCAGCGTACCAGCTCTCTTGGAATAGAGATGCCGTTAAGTGTGTTGTCCATAGCACGTAGACGGAAAGCCTTTCCGACCTCAAGTTGATGTTTCTTGGCTACTTCTTCGAAGTTTTTGCCGTTGATTTCCGAATGTAGATTGTTAGCTTTAGTGTAAGCCGCATCTGTAGTTTCTTTGCCTGCAGAAATCACTTTGTCTACTACGGCAGCTTTTACGATTTTCGAGTTACCTATATGTTTTTCTATACGTAAGATATGTACGCCGAATTGTGACTCTACTACCACGATGTCTCCTGGCTTTCCGTTGAAAGCAGCTTCCTCAAAAGGTCCTACCATCTGACCTCTTGCGAAAGTACCTAAGTCACCTCCTTTGTTTTTGCTTCCTGGGTCTTGGCTGAATTCGATGGCTAGTGTTTCGAATTTTTCTCCTTTAGCCAATAAACCTTTGATAGAGTCAGCCTTGGCTTTAGCTTTATCCAGACCTCCCTCAGCAGCAGGATTTAATAAGATGTGACTAGCCTTTACCGAGTCGGCACTGAACTTAGCATCCAGCACTTTAGCAATCTCGTATTTGCCTTCTGAAAGGTAAGGACCCACAACAGTACCCACCGGAACATTGAAGATCACAGAGTCCAATGCACCGCTCAACTGTCCTTTCTTGAAGTAAGTTACAGGAATTTTAGAATCAGCATTTACGGATACGAAAGTAGAGTCGTTGGTTGATGCCGCTAATTGTGTTTTCAAGTTTTGGATATTAGCCAATGTAGCTGCAGTATCTTTTGAACTTGGTCTCGCATCGATAAGGATGTAGTCTACGGTGCGAGTTTCTTCTTCATTTCACAACAAATACAAAAACTTATTCAGAAATGAAGAAGAAACTCGCACCGTAGACTACATCCTTATCGATGCGAGACCAAGTTCAAAAGATACTGCAGCTACATTGGCTAATATCCAAAACTTGAAAACACAATTAGCGGCATCAACCAACGACTCTACTTTCGTATCCGTAAATGCTGATTCTAAAATTCCTGTAACTTACTTCAAGAAAGACAGTTGAGCGGTG
>NZ_JXAC01000125.1 GCF_000814685.1 Sphingobacterium sp. T2 | reverse complement strand
AATTTCGATTGACTAAAGATGATTAATTGGATTTTGAGAAACAAACTGACCAAAGATTAATTTTCCGGCGAACAGYTTGATACGGAAATTCGAAAGAAAAAACAGGCTGGCATGAACCAATAAAGAAGTTTTCTTATTGACTGTGAGTTAAACAAAGAAATTACGTTTGTGGGATGTATTAGTAGATCCGGCTCGTAAAATCCGTGTTGGAAACAAGCTATACTTTGGTGAAGATGATTTATTGGTTGCCGAAGTTGTGGACAACACGACTTCTCGTGGCCGCACTATCCGTTTCTTATTCGATGGTACTGATGAGGAGTTTCGCCGCAACATTGAAATTTTAGGAGAGACACCTCATCAGTACCATCGAATAAGAAACGGATAGTGCGGCCACGAGAAGTCGTGTTGTCCACAACTTCGGCAACCAATAAATCATCTTCACCAAAGTATAGCTTGTTTCCAACACGGATTTTACGAGCCGGATCTACTAATACATCCCACAAACGTAATTCTTTGTTTAACTCACGCAATAAGAAAACTTCTATGGTAGCGCCTGTTTTTTCTTTATTTCCGTACAAACGTGCCGGAAATACTTTGGTGTTGTTCAAAATCATTACATCTTTGTCATCGAAATAATCGATAACATCCTTGAAGATTTTGTGCTCGATTTTACCGGTATCTTTGTGAAGTACCATCAAACGAGCTTCATCACGTTGTTCAGAAGGTTCAGTCGCTAATAGAGATTCAGGTAAGTGGAATTTGAATTGTGATAATTTCATCTGTATCTATTTAATGTTTTAAAATCCGACCTACAGAGCCGGATAAAAGCACACAAAGGTAAGAAATTTTATTGCAAAAATGTGATAAAAATGATTATATGATAATATTCTGAAGAAATAGTAATAATCTCTTTACCTACTTGTTTAACAGTTGGAAGGAAAGAAAGTTTGGATAAACAAAAGGGCTCTTAAGAGCCCTTTCTTTATTTTTTTGTGATAAATTTATTATCTCCTTCGATGATGATTTCTATCATATCTTTCTGGCGTAGGCTTTTGGTAGCTGTATCCCATTTTTTACCACTTAGCCCGGACTTCTCCTTAGCTTCTGCAAGGGTCTGTCTTTGGTCGCTGAGAATGTTTAGTACCGTTTTTTCTTCTTCTGTAAGCTGTACGGCAGGTTCTTTTTTCTCCGGTCTCATCTGAGGGAAGAACAGTACCTCTTGGATGGACGCATTGTTGGTCAAGAACATTGTCAAGCGATCCATGCCGATTCCCAGACCTGCAGTAGGAGGCATACCGTATTCCAATGCCCGCAAGAAATCGTGGTCGATGAACATCGCTTCGTCGTCGCCTTTCTCCGAAAGACGTAACTGCTCTTCGAAGCGCTCGCGTTGGTCTATTGGGTCGTTAAGCTCCGAATAGGCATTGGCAATCTCTTTACCGCATACCATAAGCTCAAAACGCTCGGTAAGTTCCGGGTTGTTTCTATGTTTTTTGGTAAGAGGAGACATCTCTATAGGGTAGTCGGTGATGAAGGTAGGCTGGATAAAGTTGCCTTCACATTTTTCGCCGAAGATGGCGTCGATAAGTTTACCTTTACCCATGGTGTCGTCCACTTCGATGCCCATACTTTTTGCGG
>NZ_JXAC01000124.1 GCF_000814685.1 Sphingobacterium sp. T2 | reverse complement strand
TTCATGATGTATGCTGTAGACTGGTTAGGGGCTATAGCCAAGCGGTAAGCGTGATATAGTCCGTGTTCTTTAACCTTGTTCTTTGATGGTTTTTCCAGTTCTTCGATATGTCGGAATGTGGATGCCTTCGAACAATTCTTTGACCTTGTCGGTCTGTGGTAAATAATCCCTTTCCAAATATTTGTCGAAGTATTTACCTGATGCGTAGTCTGTTTTTTCGAATCCTACGAATGTTTTGCCACGTTCTTTGGCGATTTCCATAGATGCTTCTATCGAATAGAAGTTCATCATCATGAAGAAGGTGTTGACGAAGTCCAATGCTTCGCGCGATTCGTACATGATGAAGTTTTTGGCCAAGAATCCGTGTAGGTTCATTGCTCCTAATCCTACAGAGTGTAATTCTCTGTTGGCTTTAGCGATGGAAGGAACCATGTCTATGTTTGTCACGTCGGATACTACGGTAAGGGCACGCATCGCTGTTTTAACTGTTTCTTTGATGCGTTTGTTGTCCATTACGGTAGCGATGTTGAGTGAACCCAAGTTACATGAGATACCGTAGCGGATAGTGTCTTCTTTGCCGTAGCTGTTGATGTCCGACACTTCCGAAACCTGCATGATTTCGGTACATAGGTTGGAAAATTTGATTTGGCCTATGCCGTTTAATGCATGGGCACGGTTTGCATTTTCTTTGAAGAAAATATATGGATAGCCTGACTCTTTTTGGGTTTGAGCGATTCTTACCAATAAGTGACGGGCATTTACTTTTTTCTTTTTAACGTTAGGGTTGGTGATAAGCTCATCATACCATTCGTCCATGTCCAGTTCGTCCAGATACTTGCCGTATTCCATCATCACGGTGTGTGGATAGATGAGATAACAAGGCTCGTCCTTTTCGGCAAGTTCCATGAACTTATCCGGGATGATGATGCCTATAGATAAGGATTTGATACGTACTTTTTCGTCAACGTTGATTTTCTTACAGTCTAAGAACTCTTCGATGTCTGAGTGGAAGATGTTCAAATATACGGCGCCGGCGCCGGGGCGTTGTCCCAGGCTGGTTAGCATAGGAGAATGTGTCTTCCAAAATTTTCATGATAGGAAGTACACCTCCGGCACGGCCATCTACCCCTTTGATAGCTTCGCCGCGTGCACGGATTTTTGAAATATTAAAAGATACTCCGCCACCGATGGATGACAGTTTCATGGCTGAGTCTACAGCGTAACCAATACCGTTGAGGTTGTCTCCGATTTCGTCGAGGAAGCAAGAAACCAATTCTCCGGAACGTTTTTTTCCGGCGTTTAAGAATGTCGGGGTAGCAGGTTGATATTCTTGGTTAATCATGATTTCGGCGTATTCTAATGCTTTTTTTACGCCTTCCTCACGTGCTAAAAACAAAGATACAGCTACGACACGGTCTTCGTAGCGCTCTAGGAATTTCTCTCCAGAGTCGTCACGAAGGGCATAACTTTGGAAAAATTTGAAGGCAGCCATGAAGGATTGGAAGCGGAATTTCTTTGCGTACACAAAGTTGTATACTTCCTGCATCTCTTCGAATGTATACCACTGGTAGAAATTGATATAATAATCGTGCTCGATCAGATAGTCTATTTTTTCTTTGAGCGTGTAGAAGAATACGGTATTCTTGTTCACGTACTCTAAGAAATAGGCGCGAACAGCTTCTTTGTCTTTGTGCAAGCTGTACTCACCATCATTTTTGATCATGATCTCGTTATTAAGCAATATCCAGCTTTTTGCTACCTCGTTTGCTATCATAGTATTGATTTTTTATTATATCGATAAATTGATAAATGTCATCCATTGTTCCCGACAGTTCAAATTTGAAAGCCAACGGAATATCAAACAATGACGAAATTTTGTCTGCCGCTACACCAAAGTTTCTTCCCCAGTTGCGGTTGCCGCTAGACGATACAGAGAAGATTTTGGAACTGTTGCGGTCCATGAAATCCTGCGTAATAGCCGGGATTTGTCCAAAGTTAGTCGTGAAAGTCACCAAGTGACCTTCCTCTTCAATCTGCATACTTTCCTGTATGCGGACTGCTGTCCAACCGGTGATTTGCACCACCTTGTTGATGAAGCGTTGCACATTGCCGGTTTTGGTGTCGTAATATAGTATCATAAACGTTTCATTTTATGATAATCAATTTTATTGACTTATAGCTTCATCCAACTCTTGTGGTTTGAAGCCTATTACTCTATGTTTAACCTCTTCGCCTTCCAACACGATTACGGTAGGAACGGTGCGAACTTTAAACTTAACAGCCAACTCAGGCTCATCAAAAGGGTTTACAGTCTCGTACGAAACACCTTTATTGTCCAAGTATGCTGAAACCTGTGCACATGGTACACAATCGTTTTTTTCAAATTTTATGATTCTTGCCATATTGTTTGTTAAGTTTGACAGTAATTCGAACCCATCCAGAGTTTGGGTTGTTTCGTTACTAAGTTTATGAAATAACGCTTAAGAAATCCGAAGATTATCGGGATCCTTTAACAAATATCATATATTTTACTTCGGAGCGGTAGTTATACTTTTCCACATTCTCCATAAAAAGGCTCTCAAACATCGTTCTGTAGCTTATTTTGTTGTGTAAAATCCTGAAAACCAATATTTAAAGAATGTGGATAACTTTAAAAATTGCATATTTCACCTAAAATTTGCATGGCTTTTTGAATAAGAAATATTACTGTCAAAAATGATTTTTTGCTCTTTCTTTTTTCATCGTTTTTTGGGTATATTTATTAGGATTTCACTAAAGATGAAATTAACTTCACGTCAACAAATCAAAATAATCATTTATTAGAATCCATTATGAGGAAATCGATCAGTTTTATTCTGTTTCTTTTGGCCACTTCGGTGTATGGACAGGAGAATGTTACCTTCCAAAAGCCGTCACCAGAAATCTTGGCTTTGGCCGACTATCAAAGACCTCCGGCATTGGAGTTAAGTCCGGATAAGGCGTGGGTGCTTTTAAGCTACCGACCTACGTACAAATCCCTAGAGGAGTTAGGACAGGAAGAGGTGCGTCTGGCCGGTCTACGTATCAATGCCAAAGCTCGTATTTCGAGCACCGAAAATTATTTTAATAATCTTCGTTTGCGTTCGGCAAAGGATGGACAGGAGTTTGATATTGACGGGATTCCGGCTAACGCTCTTATTGCCAACATCTCTTTTTCGCAGGACAGTAGATATATTGCTTTCACCAATACCACCAATAAGGGGGTAGCACTATGGCTGGTGGATATTGCCTCCAAGAAAGCCAAGCAGCTTACGGACTACAACCTCAATGCGGTGTTGAACAATCCGTATCAATGGTTACGCAATTCACAAGGCCTTCTTATCAGTAAGACACCTGCTAATACTCCTTCGCTTATCGACCGTAGCAATGAGCTCCCTAAAGGACCGGTAGTGTCTACCAGCCAAGGCAAGGTATCACAGCTGCGTACCTATCAGGATCTGTTGAAAACTCCGGAAGATGAATATGATTTTGAAGTGCTGGCTAAGGCTGAACTGCATTGGATAGACCTCGATGGAAAAGAAACACCGTTTTTGCCGGCAGACCTTTATACTCAGGTGAGTATTTCGCCGGATGGGAAGTATGCCTTGGTTACCAAGCTGAAAAAACCTTTCTCTTATGTGGTACCTTACAATTCTTTTCCGCAGGAGACACATGTCTACGATCTGCAGGGTAAAGTAATCCGCAAGGTAAATGAAACACCTTTGATGGAAGTGATGCCAAAGGGTTTTTCTTCCACAAGACCGGGCAAGCGTATGCTCTCATGGCGTGCAGATAAGCCTAATACTTTGTTTTTCGTACAGGCATTAGACGAAGGAGATGCTTCCAAAAAAGTAGAATACCGTGATGAGCTGTTCACCTGGGAATTTCCTTTTGATGGAGCCCCTAAGTCGCTAACCAAAGTTAAAGATCGCTTTGCCGGAATTATTTGGGGTAATGACCAATATGTATTGGTATCTTCGAGTTGGTACGACACAAGAAGTTCGAAGACTTTTGTATTAAACCCTACCACGGGGGCGTCACGACTACTGTTCGATCGCAATAGTCAGGATATCTATTCCCATCCGGGAAATGTGTACCGTGAAAGAAACGGGTTTGGAACCTTAACCATGTACATCCAGAAAGATAAGACCTACTGGATAGGGGCAGGACATACAAAAGAAGGAGAGTTTCCGTTTATTGATGAGCTGGACATGAAGACCTTAAAGAAAAAACGTCTTTATACGGCTCCGGCTTCGGAAAAGCAAGAACGTATAGCCGATGTCATTGATATTGCTAAAGGAGATATCCTGATTTCTTTACAGTCTCCTAAAGATTATCCTAATTTCTATGCAAAAATATTAAAACAAGGGAAGATAAAGGCTGTAAACGGCTATTGAAAACCCTTTCAAAAGCCTCGAAAATGTACACAAGCAAGTGTTGAACTACAAGCGTAAAGATGGGGTGGACCTTTCGGGTACACTTTATCTGCCTGCTGGCTATGATTTCAACAAGAAGGAAAAACTACCATTGTTGATCTGGGCTTATCCGAGGGAATATAAGGATAAAAATACAGCTAGCCAAAGTACTGCGAATCCAAAGGAGTTCACATTCCCAAGCTATGGCTCTTTCATCTATTGGGTAGCCAAAGGGTATGCCGTGTTGGATAATGCCGCTTTCCCTATCGTGGGGGAAGGTACTGCTGAGCCTAACGACACCTTTATCCCGCAGTTGATAGCCAATGCGGAAGCAGCCATCAATGCTGTAGATTCGTTAGGCTATATAGACCGCAAGAAAGTAGCTATCGGTGGACACTCCTACGGCGCATTCATGACGGCACATCTATTGTCTAACACCGATTTGTTTGCCTGTGGGGTGGCACGTTCGGGAGCTTACAACCGTACATTAACTCCTTTCGGATTCCAATCCGAGCAACGCAACCTCTGGGATGACCCACAGCTGTACATGACCATGTCACCATTCTTCAGTGCTGACCGCATGAAAACACCTATACTCTTGGTGCATGGATCTGCCGATAACAATCCTGGAACATTTACTATGCAGACAGAACGTTATTTCCAAGCGTTGAAAAACTTGGGAGCTCCTGCACGTATGGTCATTCTGCCAAGAGAGTCGCACGGATATGCCGCTAAGGAAAACATCCTTCATTTACTATGGGAACAAGATCAGTTCTTTGAAAAATATCTTAAAGGAAAATAAAAGAAAAGGGGAGAGCATCTAAATCTCCCCTTTTTTTAAAAAATAATGTAACAAGATTTGTTACATATAAAAATGTGTGTATCTTTGTCTTATTATGAGCAACTTACGGTTCGCTACGGCGATACATATTTTGGTGTTGTTGGATAAAAACCGAAACGAATTAATCACCTCCGATTTTATTGCTGGAAGTCTCAATGTCCATCCTGTAGTGGTAAGACGGGAGATTAAAGTGTTACGCGAGGCTGGTTATATTGAATCAAAGAAAGGTAAAGAAGGAGGGTGTGCCTTGGCAATGGAGGCAAATAAGATTCTGTTAGGTGATTTGTATAAATTGGTCAATAAGGAAAATATGTTGGGACGGAAAAATCGGCCTAATCCGGACTGCGCAATAGGTAGGCAGATGAACAATAAGTTGGACGTGCTTTTTAACAAGGCGGAAGAAGGGCTGGTGGCTTTATTGAATAAGCAGTCTTTAAAGGATTTTTCAGATAGTTTCGAATAAAAAATTTTTAAACAATATTGTAACAAAAAGTGTTTCATTTAGAAAAACAGTATGAAAATAGCAATTATCGGAGCCACAGGCTTTGTGGGTAAGCATCTTGTAGCTGAATTGTCAAGTCGTCAGCATGATATTAAGGCTTTTGCCAGAAATATTGACATTGTTCCGTCGAGTGAGAACTTAGAGAAAGTAGCCTTGGACGTAAACGATGTGGAAAAATTGGCTGAAAACCTGGCTGGAGTAGAAGTGGTGGTTAGTGCTTTCAATGCAGGATGGTCAAATCCCAATTTATACGATGACTTTTTGAATGGGTCGAAAGCCATCCAGGAAGCAACGAAAAAAGCCGGAATAAAAAGACTTATCGTCATTGGTGGGGCAGGAAGTCTGTATGCTGCAGAAGGTGTACAAATAGTGGATACCCCCGATTTTCCGACAGAGATCAAACCGGGAGCTTGGCAGCACGGGATTACCTGAATATATTGAAGGAAGAACAGGATTTGGATTGGACATTCTTCTCTCCGGCTATAGAGATGGCATCCGGGTACTTCTGGTATACGCAAGGGAACATATAGGGTAGGAACTGATTATCCTGTCGTGGATGAAAACGGCAGAAGTGTGCTGTCCGTAGAAGATGTGGCTGTGGTTATCGCTGATGAGGTGGAACAGCCAAAACATATCAAAAAAAGATTTACAGCGGCATATTAGAGGTAATACAGCAAAGATGCGCTTTCTATTGGCATCTTTGCTGTTTTGTTATCTGCCCGCTTTTACCGCAATGGGGATAATATATTCATCCCAAGCGAGGTTAATCTGTCCTGACGGTTCTACCGAGATGGTAAATTGTTCTACCGAAGGATTTCCTTTGATGTTTTTAACGTTTACACGCAGTTGGTCCTCCTGATCGCTGTAATTGACTCCCCAACCTTTCCATTTTTTGCTGAAGATCACGGTTGTCTCGTCTTCACCGGGGATAGTCCACAGACCGTATTTACCGCGCGGCAAGGCTTTACCTGCCACGAGCACATTTTTGTCGAACTCGATGACTGTAATAGCATTGGCTCCTGTACGCCATACCTCACCGAATTTAGCTAGGTCTACACCAAATTTTCGTCCTCGTAAGGAAGGTTTGCTATAATTTACCTTGATGGTTACTCCGTCATTGGTCGTAACCGACACAGAGTCCGGAGGACTCAAGATGGTTTTGTCCATCTGTGCCATAGCTGTATTGGCTGTCAGGAACAAAACAATTACCGTAATAATGCTTAATGTCGTCTTCATAACTTTTCATATATTGTTGTTATCGGATATTCTTTCTTTATGGGTTAAATGGTTTTGTTAAGGGAATTATGTATAATCTTTTCTTTATAACGTTTGAAGGGTCAAATTGTTATGGATTTTTTTCAGAAAGAAAAAGGAGAGGGAAGAAAACAAATAAGGCCGGAAATATTTCCGGCCTTATTAAGCTTGTGTTAGACTAAATATTCAAACAAGGTTTGATCTTTATTGACCTCGATAAAGTCGAATTTATAGGCTTTCATGCGCTCGATAAACGGTATATAGTCTTTAGGGCTGTTTAGCTCGATACCTATCAAGGCAGGGCCGCGTTCGCGCTCCGTTTTCTTGATGTATTCAAAGCGGGTGATGTCGTCTTTAGGGCCTAACACCTCTGTAACCAGCAGGCGTAAGGCTCCCGGTCTTTGAGGGAAGCGGACGATGAAATAATGCTTGATACCTTCATAGAGCAGGGACATTTCTTTGATCTCCGCCCATGCGGTCAATATCGTTGTTTCCTCCCGATACGATACAGACTATCTTTTTGCCTTTGATTTCCTCTTTATGAAAATCAAGAGCTGCTATGGACAAGGCTCCGGCAGGTTCTGCGACGATAGCGTCTTTATTGTATAGTTCCAAGATGGTTGTGCATATCTTTCCTTCAGGAATGGATTTAACCGAATCCAAGAGTTGAGAGCTAATTTCATAGGTCAGTTGTCCTACTTTTTTTACGGCGGCACCATCCACGAATTTGTCTATATGATCCAGCTCTGTGGGACCACCGTTTTGGATGGCAGCCTGCATGGAAGGAGCTCCTTCCGGCTCTACGCCATACAATTTGGTGCTTGGCGAATATTTGCGCATGTGATAGCTTATTCCTGAGGAGAGCCCCCCACCACCGATAGGATGATGATAGCATCCACATCGGGTAGGTCTTCCAAGATTTCTACCGCCACCGTTCCTTGTCCTTCGATGATCTGAAGGTCATCGAAAGGAGGAATAAAAGTCATGTTATATTTCGCGGCATAATCTAAGGCGGCCTTTTGGCAGTCGTCAAAAGTATCTCCTGTAAGGATAATCTCTATGTTGCCATTGCCCCACATTTCGGTTTGTGTAATCTTCTGACGTGGTGTTGGCCCCGGCATAAAGATAACACCTTTGATATTCAGTCTTTTGCAGGATATTGCTACCCCTTGAGCGTGGTTGCCGGCACTTGCACATACAACCCCGGCAGCACGTTGTTCTTCTGTTAAGGAAGAAATTTTGTTGAAGGCTCCTCGTAATTTGTATGAACGAACAACTTGTAAATCTTCTCTTTTCAGATAGATATCAGCACCATATTTTTCGGAAAGGTGCAAATTATATTGCAAAGGGGTACGGGTGACTACCGACTTTATTCTTTCTTTTGCTTGTAAACAATCTATGGAGAAAGTGTTTAAATCTACACTCATTATGCTAATTTGTTATATATACATTTGAATATTTCAAATTTAAAAATATATACCCAATTTTTGTTATGAATTTATTAATAAATCACTATCGTGATTTTATCTTCTGTGATTGAGTTTTTGGGACAAAGATAAAATCTATTCTTTTGCAGAAAGAGAAAAGTTAGTAGGAGTGGGAATAAATTAAAGGTATTGGCTGGAAGCAATAAGCATGCTCGGCTTATTAAAAAGAAATACGCTGTTTGACATGTCAAACAGCGTATTGATTTATGGTCAGGTTGATAAATTGTTACTGATAGAAAGTATCATAATCTCCTCTAAGGAATAACCATTGTAGGATCGGTTTACCATTAGCATTGGTAGTTGAAGCCCATGAGTTATTAGGACCTAATTTCCATCCTAAAATACTACTGTAATTGTTCATGTCTTTCAAGAAAAGGGCAGTTTTAGTTTCGCCGTCATAAGCAATTTCTTTAGTGGTGACTTCTCCTGTTACATAGGCAGAAGATGGCACAAGCACATTATTCTTTTTAACAGGAACCGTTTCTAGGGCCCAACAATTTTCTCCCTGTGCGATTACTCCGCTTACTTGTCCCATTGCTGAGGAAATTCGACCTGCGTTAGCGGTAGCGCCAGCAACAGATACCAAACTGTTAAATGCTCCAGTTTTAAGGGGAGAGGTCAAAAGATTCTTGAACAATGTCTGCACAAATTTCAGAGTCTAGGCATAACCGGAATACTTTCCGATAAATCAAATTACTGTATAAATTATATATCTCTTCGAATGCAATGGAATCTCCTTTTTTGAAAAGTTCAAAAGTAGATTCCTTGACACAAATAGTTATACAATTCATAAGTTATAATTGGCTAGATTCTCTGAATCAAGATTTTAAATGATATATAGAACAAATCATAAGATAGGAAATTTGAAATTAAAATTTCAATATTCTAATAAGGTTTAATGTAAAGTTAATAAGAGGGAGTAATTATTTGCAGCTAATGTTAATTTATTGGTTGCGCAATAAATTATAGCGCAAGTTAAGAGAATAAAAAACGGGGACTTTATAATTATAAAATCCCCGTGTTGTAAATCGGATTAGAATTTTTATTTAACCAATGTCAGTAAATCATCATCAGTAATTTCTTTTTTGGCGTCGGCAAGCACTAAGAAACGTTGGTAAATGTCTGCCAACTGTTCTTTATCCAGATGATAGCCAAGACGTTCTAAGTGGTGTTTCAAGGCATGACGCCCCGAACGTGCTGTAAGAATAATATCTGCATCTTCCAATCCAACATCTTCTGGACGTATGATTTCGTAGTTTTCACGGTGTTTTAGGAAGCCATCTTGGTGGATACCGGAGCTGTGGGCAAAGGCGTTGCGCCCTACGATGGCCTTATTAGGCTGCACAGGCATGTTCATCATTTCCGAAACTTTTCGTGAGATATAGGTGAACAGCTTGCTATTGATGTTTGACGTAAGACCTCCGAAGGCTTGGTTGTGTACTTTCAAGATCATAGCCACCTCTTCCAAAGAAGTGTTTCCTGCTCTTTCACCGATACCGTTTATAGTACATTCGATTTGGCGGGCACCGTTTTGTACGGCAGCTATGGAATTGGCTGTTGCCAAGCGAGGTCGATTGTGGCAGTGGGCAGAGATGATGGCATTATCGATGTTCTTGACATTTTCTTTCAAGAACTTAATTTTTGCACCGTATTGATCCGGCAGACAATATCCATTGGTATCCGGAATATTAACTACAGTAGCGCCTGCGGCAATTACAGCTTCAATCATTTTTGCTAAGAATTCTACATCCGCACGGCCCGCATCTTCGGCATAGAATTCTACATCTTCTACATAGCTTTTTGCGTGCTTTACGGCTGCTACGGCGCGTTCGAGGATTTCTTCTCTTGTGCTGTTGAATTTATATTTGATATGTGTATCAGAAGCCCCTATACCGGTATGTATACGAGGTCTTTTCGCATATTTCAGAGCTTCTGCTGCCACGTCAATATCGTTTTTGTTGGCACGAGTCAGTGCACAGATGATTACATCATCTACAGCCTTGGAAATTTCGACTACAGACTGAAAATCACCAGGACTGGACACGGGGAATCCCGCTTCTATAATATCGACGCCTAAGCGTTCTAAATCTTTTGCAATTTCGACCTTCTCAGGCGTAGTCAACTGACATCCTGGGACCTGCTCTCCATCTCGTAATGTCGTGTCGAATATGTATAAGTGATTCGGATCGTGTAACATAGTCTTACTTTTATATGTTTATACCTTGGTTAATCTTATTTAATATACGCCAAAACTTTCTCACCCATTTCTTTTGTTCCCAAAATTTTGTCCGCCGGTGTAGAGGCATTAGCAATGTCTCCTGTTCTCCAGCCATCTTTAAGGGCTTCTGCTACGGCATTTGTTACAGCTTTAGCTTCTTCCTGGAGGCCAAAGGCTATATCCAACAGCAATGCTGCCGACAGGATGGAAGCCAGCGGGTTGGCTTTGTTCTGTCCAGCGATGTCGTGTGCCGAACCGTGGATAGGCTCAAAGAACCCTGTGCTATCACCAATAGATGCTGACGCCAACATTCCCATGGATCCGGCGATCTGGGATGCCTCGTCGGTAAGGATGTCTCCAAACAAGTTTGCCGTCAATACCACATCAAACTTTTGTGGGTTTTTAATCAGTTGCATGGCCGCATTGTCGATAAACATATGTTCGGTTTCCACATCAGGATATTCTTTGGCAATTTCTTGCACCACCTCTCTCCACAGACGAGAAGTTTCCAGAACGTTGGCCTTGTCCACCGAGCACAATTTTTTACGGCGAGTGCGGGCTGCGTCGAAAGCTTTGCGTGCAATACGCTCAACTTCGTAACGGTGATAGTTCATCAAGTCCGAGGCGAAGTTATTATCTTCACTACGTTTTTTCTCTCCGAAATATACGTCTCCTGTCAGTTCACGGAAGAAAAGGATATCCGTGCCGCGCAGTACTTCCGGTTTTAAGCTAGAGGCATCCAACAGCTCATCAAACAGTAGGATGGGACGTAGGTTGGCATATAACCCCAATTCTTTACGGATTTTCAAAAGACCTTGCTCTGGACGTACTTTGGCTGTAGGGTCATTGTCGTATTTAGCATGTCCTATAGCACCAAATAATATGGCATCGGAAGCTTTCGCTTTTTCCAATGTCTCGTCAGGAAGAGGATTTCCCGTAGCTTCGATAGCTGTATGGCCCATGATAGCTTCATCGAAGATGAAGTCATGGTTGTATTTGTCAGCTATAGCTTCTAAAACTTTCTTTCCCCAAGTAGTTACTTCTTGTCCGATTCCGTCGCCCGGAATGATTAGAATATTTTTCTTCATTGCTTCTTCAAAGTAAAAAGTAATAATCAAAAGCCTGTATGCTTTACTTTTCTACAGCTTTCAATGGTTATGCTATAACGCTTTCTTTAATCTTTTTGTCGTTCAATACAATATCTTCAATGGCTTTTACTTCGCCATGCTCTAATACAATTCTATGGTCTATACATTGTGGCAGCTGGGACTCGTAATGACCGACGTAAATCAACGTTTTGCCGTAATGAGCCAGTTCGTCTACCACATCATTAAAATATTGGGTTTGATCGCTATCCAACCCTTGACAAGGTTCGTCCAGCACCAGTAGGGGCGGATTTTTCACTATGGTCCTTGCCAATAATGCTAACCTTTGTTTGCCCAAAGGGAGGGTATGCAAGATTCTGTCTTTGACATCCCTCAAGTCAAAAAATTCCAGCAGCTCTTCGATCTGAAGTTTCTCGTGGAATTTAACATCGATAAACCATCCGTTGCTATCATAGAATCCAGATGCTATGGTATGCCACACGGTAGCATTGGTGTCAAAATACCAATGCATTTCGGGAGAGATCATGCCTATTTTCTGCTTTATATCCCATATACTTTCTCCCGACCCTCTAGGTTGTCCGAAAAGCTTGAGGTTAAGTCCATATGCTTGAGGATGGTCTCCGTTGATGAGGCTGAGGAGGTGGATTTTCCCGACCCGTTAGGCCCCTGCAATAGCCATTTTTCACCAACTTTTACGGTCCATGAAATGTCTTTGAGTACTACCTTGTCGCCATAGCGGATGTTAACATTTTCCATCTCGACAATGGTGTCGAAAGAAGTTTCGGGAACTTCTTTCAGGAAGGCAGGGATATCTTTTTTATTTCTTTTGCTGTCTCGGAAAAAGGAGGTTGGAGAAGACACGGTCTCCACCTTGCCGTTCACTATCTGTGCATAGCGGTTGATAGCTTTCGGAAGGTTATTGTCGTTTGTAATAAGAATGAGTTGTACTCCCTGATTGGCCCAGTCGTCAAGCCATGCGTTGAGTAAGGCTCTGGATTTGGTGTCTAGGCCGGTGTACGGCTCATCGATAAGAAGAAGCTGCGGTTTTATCCATAGTCCTCGGATTAGCTGCAGTTTCTTATGCTCACCGCTGGAAAGTTCGATAAGCTGAGTGGATTGAGCATGTTCAAAGCCAAAGTCATGAATACGCTGTTGGATGTCTGCAAAGCAGAGTCCTTCTTTTTGGGCAAAATGCTCTAAATCTCCTTTAACACTTAACGTATCTTTTCCTTGGTGGCGGTTATATCGCTGTTGATAATAGAAGTTTCTGTCACCTTCCAAATTGGTAAATTGATACCAGTTAGCGATGTATTCTACCTTGGTACGTAGCGGACTTTGAGTGTCAAAATGTATTTGTATTGCATCGTTGGCAGGTATAAGTCCGGCTATAGCTTTGGCTAATGTAGTTTTTCCAGAACCGGACTTTCCTCCAATAACATAATGTTCTCCCTTGCGGATAGACCATGATAGTCCATCCAATACCGTATGGTTTTGGTATTGAATGGTTAAGTTATCAATATGGACGACAGGTTCTGTCATGATATATTTTATCTATAAAAAGAAAAAGGTCTTGTTTGTTCGAAGTTCTCGATTTCTTTTTTATGGCTTAAGATAAAGTCTATGTCATCGTAGCCGTTCAAAAGGCAAGACTTTTTGTAAGGATTTATTTCGAACTCGAAAGACTCCCCTGTAGCAAGGATAGTGATAGTTTGTGCCTCCAAGTCCACTTCGAATTGTGCTTCCGGATTTGCAAACACCTGTGCAAAGATTTTTTCTAAGAACTCTTCCGACACAGTGATAGGCAATACGCCATTGTTGAGAGCGTTTCCTTTGAAGATGTCTGCGAAGAAGGAGCTTACCACCACTTTGAATCCATAGTCTTGGATAGCCCATGCCGCATGTTCACGCGAGGAGCCGCAGCCAAAGTTTTTTCCCGCCACCAAGATTTCTCCTGAATATTTCGGGTCGTTAAGCACGAAGTCCGCTTTCGGTTGGTTGTTGCTGTCAAAGCGCCAATCGCGGAACAGGTTGTCGCCAAAACCTTCACGGGTCGTCGCTTTCAAGAAGCGCGCCGGGATGATCTGGTCTGTATCGATATTTTCAATCGGTAGCGGAACTACACGTGAAGTTAATTTTTCAAACTTTTTCATTCCAAAATTATTTTTAGGGTTTAGAAACCTCTATTTAGTTTAATACTGCTGTAACTTCTCTTAGTTTAACGGTCATACGGATAGCGTTAGTGTCCACCCAGTGGTTGTAATCTTCGATGGCTTGTTGACGTTCACTTTCCGAAACATAACCTTCTTTTACCAGCTGGTTGGACGCAGCTACGGCAGACCATAGTTTGATAGGCTTTAGATGTTCGGCATTTGTACTTTCGTATTGTTCGTCGGCATTACGAACATGAATGTCGGAGAAGCCATGTTCTTCGAAAATTTCTACCAAATCGAATCCTATACGGTTATTCATGCCGCCATCCTTTCGCCACATCAGAAACATATTGTAATAGTTTTGCATGCTGGCAGGTACCTTGGGTGTCCAGCTTATTCCTTCATGGTTATAATCCAGTATGGAAATCTGTCCCTGAGGTTTAAGTAGAGCCTTTACCTTATCAATGGCCTTATCTAGTGTAGATATCCATTGAAAGGTGCATGCAGAGATGATGATGTCAAATTTTTCGATGTTATCGTAGGTAAGAAAATCTCCGTGGATAAGTTCCAGGTTGGCGATATCTTTAAACGCTTCCTTGCCTTGGGCAATGCGAAGAGCGTTGTTGTCTATACCTACGACATGACCTTCTGGCCCTACCCGGTACGCTATTTCCTTGGCTAAGGAGCCGTTGCCACAGCCTATTTCCAACACGCGCATACCCTTCTTTAGGGTTGGCAATAGTGTCTTGAAGTTCTGCTGTAAGGAGCGCGTGACACTCCCTATGAAGGCATCATAGATTGAAGTGTCTATGACCTTATTTTTAGTAACGGGCAATGCCTGGCAAATTTGACACATAACAATGTTTTTTTAATCTATTTGTGTGCGGCAAAGACCACAAAATTCATATATTGATAATAGCAATGCGCATCATACAATTGGGCTTCTTCGAGCCATCTCAGCTGGTCGGAAAGCTTAGCCATCTTATCCAATCTGACACGTTTGAAGACGGCTTCTTTCTCTTCTGCTGTTAGTTTTTGCTGGTTGAGTACGTGGTTTGTCCAGTCACTTTTGAAAAATGCTTCTGCCGTCTCATTTTCTCCTAACACCTGATCTGCATTGATGAAATATCCTCCTTTGCGAAGGCTTTTCTGTATCTTCTGAAACAATACTTTCTTTTGTTCATCTTCCAGATGGTGTATGGCCAAGCTGGAAATTACCAAGTCGTATTGGTCTTCTCCGAAGTCAGCTTGTGTAATATCTTCCTGACGGAAGGAGAATCCCTCTTCGCCTATGAATCGTGTCTTTGCCTTTTGGAGCATTTCTTCCGAAAAGTCTACCAAGGTGCAGTGCGCCTTAGGAAACTTTTGTTTGAAGAAGGCGCTCAACAGGCCCGTGCCTGCTCCTATATCTAAGATGCTGTGCACGGACTCTACCTGATCAGCAACTTTCAGGGCCATTCTGTAGAAATCCTGAAAACAAGGAATCAATAGCGGTCTTTGTCGGTCATATTTTGCCGACACGGCGTTAAACTGCTTTTGAAGTTCTACAGACTGATCCATATTCTTCAATCTAAATGTATTCTCTTACATCTACAACTTTTCCGGTGATGGCTGCTGCGGCAGCAGTCAGTGGACTAGCAAGCATGGTGCGTGCGTTAGGACCCTGACGTCCTTCAAAGTTGCGGTTCGATGTGGAAATACAATATTTTCCTGCAGGGATTTTATCTTCATTCATACCCAAGCATGCCGAACATCCAGGCTCGCGAAGTTGGAAACCTGCCTCTTCGAAAATTTTGTCAATGCCTTCGGCTCTGGCCTGTGCTTCTACCTGCTTTGATCCCGGAACTACCCATACTTCCACGTCGTCAGCTTTGCGTTTTCCTTTGACGAAAGTTGCTACCTGACGTAGGTCTTCTAGACGTGAGTTGGTACATGAGCCGATGAATACATAGTCTACTTTTTTTCCGAGGAGGCTTTCGCCATCGGTAAAGCCCATATATTCGAGAGCTTTTTTGTATGACGGTTGTTCACTTTCCGGTTGTTCGGAGGTAGGAGGGATGCTTTGTGTCACTCCAATACCCATTCCCGGGTTTGTTCCATACGTGATCATTGGTTCGATGTCTGCAGCGTCGAAGGTCAACACCTTGTCGAACTGAGCATCTTCATCCGAATATAATGTTTTCCAATAGGCTAATGCTTCATCCCATTTTTCCCCTTTAGGAGCAAATTCTCTGCCTTTGATATATTCGAAAGTGGTTTCATCCGGTGCGATAAGGCCTCCACGGGCTCCCATCTCTATACTCATGTTGCAAACGGTCATGCGTCCTTCCATACTTAATGAGCGAATGGCGGAGCCAGCATATTCGACGAAGTAGCCTGTACCTCCTGCAGCGGTAATTTTGGAGATGATATAAAGGATAATATCTTTGGCGCCGACACCTTTTTTCAGTTCGCCGTTCACCTCGATTTTCATTGTCTTAGGTTTCGACTGTAAAAGGCACTGGGTAGCGAACACCTGCTCCACCTGTGAAGTACCGATGCCGAATGCTATGGCTCCGAAGGCTCCGTGCGTTGAGGTGTGGCTGTCCCCACATACTATGGTTTTGCCCGGCAAGGTGATACCTAATTCGGGACCTATCACGTGTACGATACCTTGGAAAGGGTGACCTAGACCATATAGTTCTATGCCGAACTCTTTGGTGTTTTTGGTCAGCATGTCTACTTGGTAGCGTGATAATTCCTCACGGATAGGAAGATGTTGATTTAATGTTGGGACGTTATGGTCTGCAGTAGCTATAGTCTGCTTTGGGCGGAATACAGGAATTCCTCTTTTGCGTAACCCGTCGAATGCCTGAGGTGAAGTTACCTCATGGATTAGGTGTGTGTCTATGTATAGAATATCCGGAAAACCTTCTTCGCGTTTGACGACGTGAGCGTCCCATATTTTTTCTACTAATGTTTTACCCATCTTATGCGTTTATAGTGACAGTAATTTCGAAAGGGATACGGTCTTTGGAAGACCATATCCCTCAAATTCTATTCAAAATTACAAAATATTAAACTGTTTTTATCGCTTTCATGGCAGTCATCGCTTTACGCAACTTACGACCTACGATTTCTACAGGGTGGTTGCGGATGATGTCGTTCACCTGGATCAGCTGGATGTTGTCCACGGAGCCGTCTTTACCTTCATTGAAGTTTTTGCCTAACACGTCGGTGTCGATTTTCTTCATGAAGTCAGCCAATAGAGGCTTACAAGCTTGATCAAACAGGTAGCAGCCATATTCTGCGGTATCTGAAATCACGCGGTTCATTTCATAAAGTTTCTTACGAGCGATAGTGTTGGCAATAAGAGGAGTTTCGTGTAATGATTCATAGTATGCCGATTCAGGTTTTATGCCCGCTTCTACCATAGTTTCGAAAGCCAACTCCACACCAGCACGGATGAAGGCTACCATCAACAAATATTTGTCAAAATATTCTTGTTCGCTGATGTGAACATCTGCAGCTGGAGTTTTTTCGAAAGCTGTTTCTGCAGTTTCTGCTCTCCATTTCAATAATTTAGCGTCACCGTTTGCCCAGTCTTCCATCATTGTTCTGGAGAACTCACCAGACATGATGTCGTCTTGGTGTTTTTGGAACAAAGGACGCATGATTTGTTTCAACTCTTCCGACAATTCGAAAGCTTTGATTTTTGCTGGGTTGCTCAAGCGGTCCATCATGCCCGTGATACCTCCGTGTTTCAAAGCTTCAGTGATCACTTCCACACCGTATTGCACGAGTTTAGCGGCATAGCCAGGTTCAATACCTTTTTCAACCATCTTGTCGAAAGAAAGGATAGAAGCTGTCTGCAACAAGCCACAAAGGATAGTTTGTTCACCCATCAAGTCAGATTTCACTTCAGCTACGAAAGAGGATTTCAATACGCCCGCACGGTGACCACCGATACCTACGCAGTAAGCTTTAGCGTAAGCCCATCCTTTGCCTTCCGGGTCGTTTTCAGGGTGTACGGCGATCAAGGTAGGAACACCGAAGCCTCTCAAATACTCGGCACGCACTTCAGAGCCCGGACATTTAGGAGCTACCATGATTACGGTAATATCCTTACGGATTTGCATACCTTCCTCTACGATGTTGAAACCGTGAGAGTATGATAAGGCAGCACCTTGTTTCATTAATGGCATCACGGCATTGATTACCGATGTATGTTGTTTATCCGGAGTTAGGTTGATTACCAAGTCCGCTGAAGGAATCATTTCCTCATATGTGCCTACCTTAAAGTTATTATCGGTAGCATTTTTCCAAGAGTCTCTTTTTTGTTCAATAGCTTCTTTACGTAATGCGTAAGAAACGTCCAAACCGCTATCTCTTAGGTTTAAGCCTTGGTTTAACCCTTGAGCACCAGCACCTACGATTACGATTTTCTTACCTTTTAAAGCATTAACACCATCGGCGAATTCGGAAGAATCCATGAATTCGGCCATGCCTAATTGTTTCAATTGCTCTCTAAGAGGTAATGTGTTAAAATAATTTGCCATTGTAGTACTATTTTTAATCTATGTCTTTTCGTTAATTAATTTATTTGTTGATTAATCTTCTTTGTGCTATTGCATAGCCATAATGAAGGTTGTCGTGACCCGCAGTGAGTGTGATAACATCTTCTATGCTAGGCAATGTTTCTTTGTAAGTGTCAGTAGCAAAAGGAGTTATGTTGCTGAACTTTCCGGCTTTGTAGTCTTGTTCGATCTGATCGATAGTCTGTATCGCCAATCTTTTCAGCTCATCCACCTCTTCTTGTGACACAAAATAGGTAGGCTTAGACCCTTTGACGTAGGATTGTACGTATTTTATAGAACTGGCATCGGGAAGGATGCCCGAGCGTACATAACAAAGGGCTTGAGTGGCTACCACAATATGTCCGAAATTCCAGATGATATTGTTGTTGAATCCCTCCGGAATCTGGTTAATCTGTTCTAGGGTCAGGCCATCCAGAAGTTCTATGAAAGCTTGACGTGTATTACGTATAAATTTAAAAACCTGCTCCATTTCCAATTACATCGTAAACACTTTGTCCTGTTGATCCAAGTATTCGTTTTCCACTATTTCCGGTGCCGGTTCTTCTTTTTCAAACTGTTTTAGTTTTTCGTGGAAGCCGGCGCTAGCCTTGATGATGGCGATACGTGCTCCGCGTACGAACTCTATCAAGCCGTATTTTGTGAGCTCTTGAGTTAGTTTGTCGATTTCTTCGCGGTGACCGGCTGTTTCGAAAACGATATAGTCCGGACGGATTACCACCACATTGGCACCGTATTGGCGCAATAGACGTTCTACATACACTTTTTCGTTTACCACTTGGGTAGGAACCTTATACAAAGCCTGTTCCTGCCATATCAGTTCGTCATTGGTATTGAAATATGCTTTAAGCACTTCCACCTGTTTTTCGTATCTGACGACAGAGTTTACGTACTACATCTTCCGACTCGGTAATCAAGATCGTGAAGCGGTGTATGCCTTCAACCTCTGAAGGAGAGGTGTTCAGACTTTCTATATTGATCTTGCGACGTGAGAAGATATTAGAAATACGGCCGATCATCCCTACGGCGTTTTCTGTGTATATCGTAATGGTAAATTCTTGCTTTTCCATTTTATTTCAATCTAATTTCTGATACAGAAGTACCTTGTGCAACCATCGGGAATACGTTGTTTTCTTTTCCCACCATTACTTCTAGGAGGTATGCTCCGTCGTGGTTCAACATAGTTTGCAAGGCCTCTTTAAGGTCTTTGCGTTCTGAAATCTTTTGCCCTTGGATGCCATACCCTTTGGCCACGGTGACGAAGTCCGGGCTGGTTATGTTCACAAAGGAGTAACGTTTGTCGTGGAACAGCTGTTGCCATTGACGTACCATACCCAAGAACTGGTTGTTCAGGATTAATATTTTCACTTTGGCGCCAAACTGCATGATGGTTCCTAATTCTTGGATGGTCATCTGGAAGCCTCCATCTCCGATGATGGCGATGACATCACGATGAGGTGTGCCGTACCAAGCACCTATTGCTGCTGGAAGACCGAAGCCCATGGTACCCAATCCACCGGAAGTGACGTTGGATTTAGATTGGTTGAACTTGGCGTAGCGGCAAGTTACCATCTGATGCTGGCCTACGTCTGTTACTATGACGGCATCGCCTCCAGTAAGTTCGTTCAGCACACGTACTACCTCTCCCATGGTCATAATGTCTCCTTTAGGGTGAAGCTCATCGTGTATAACCTCTTTAACTTCTTCTTGCTCCAGAGTTCTGAACTCTTGTAACCATTTGTCGTAGTTGCCTTTCTTGATAAGTTCGGTCAACATAGGGAGAGTTTCTTTACAGTCTCCCCATACCGGAACGGTTAGTTTTTACGTTTTTGTCGATTTCTGCTGGGTCTATGTCTAGGTGAATAACCTTCGCCTGTTTGGCGTATTTATCCAGACGTCCTGTGACGCGGTCGTCGAAGCGCATACCCACAGCGATCAACACATCACATTTGTTGGTCAGAACGTTAGGAGCATAGTTGCCATGCATTCCCAACATCCCCACATGCTGTGGGTGGTCTGTTGGCAAAGCGCCTAAACCCATGACTGTAGCAGCAGCAGGGAAGCCTCCTTTTTCGATGAATTCTTTAAATTCCTGTTCGGCTTTCCCTAAGATTACCCCTTGACCGAACAATACGAAAGGGCGTTCTGCGGCGTTTATAACATCTGCCGCAGCTTCTATATATTCTTTACGCACAATAGGTTTAGGTCGATAACTGCGGATGTGATCACAAGGCGTATAACCTTTGTAGTCGAATAACTGTAATTGTGCGTTTTTGGTAATGTCAATCAATACGGGACCCGGACGGCCTGTACGGGCAATATAAAAAGCCTTTGCTAATACAGCTGGTATTTCTGTAGCATCCGTTACCTGATAATTCCATTTGGTAATAGGGCTTGTGATGTTGACTACGTCCGTTTCTTGGAACGCATCCGTACCTAGCAGGGAAGCAAACACCTGTCCTGTGATGCACACTATAGGGTTGCTGTCGATCATGGCATCTGCTAAACCTGTCACCAAATTGGTGGCACCCGGTCCTGAAGTAGCAAAAGCCACACCTACACGTCCAGAAGTACGTGCATACCCTTGAGCTGCATGTATTCCACCTTGTTCGTGGCGGACCAGAATATGTTTGATCTTGTCGTTGTAGTCATACAATGCGTCGTAGATAGGCATGATAGCGCCACCTGGATAACCAAATACGGTATCTACTCCTTCATGAATCAAAGCTTCCAATACCGCTTGCGAGCCTGAAATCTGTGTGTTGGCTGCAATAGTTTGTGATTGCTTTGTTTCTGTTTTCTCCAGTGTATTCATTTTGTAGTATTTTGTTAAAAGTAAAACTCAACAAGCTGGTTTCTTACCTCTTCTTTTTTAGTGTCTTATTTATTAAAGGTCTGTAACGCAGCCTTCCGATGCATCTGATACGGTTTTGGCGTATTTGTAAAGCACGCCTTTTGTCACTTTGAGAGCAGGTTGTTGCCATTTGGCGCGACGTTGGGCGATGACATTTTCATCGACTTTCAGAGTAATGGTATTATTCACCGCGTCAATTTCGATGATATCGTCGTCTTCTACCAGACCGATAAGCCCTCCTTTATAGGCTTCCGGAGTGATATGTCCTACTACGAAGCCGTGCGTTCCTCCCGAGAAGCGCCCATCGGTAATAAGAGCTACGGAATTGCCTAGACCTGCTCCGATGATTAAGGAGGTTGGCTTCAACATTTCCGGCATGCCGGGAGCTCCAACCGGTCCCTCGTTTTTGATAACGACCACGTCGCCTTTTTTGATACGTCCGGAGGTAACGCCTTCCACGAAGTCATGTTCGCCGTCGAATACGCGCGCTGGTCCTTCAAAGCGTTCCCCTTCTTTGCCCGATATTTTGGCTACAGAGCCTTTTTCAGCAAGGTTACCGTATAATATCTGAAGGTGACCTGTAGGCTTGATAGGCTTGTCCAATGGCTTTATGATCGGTTGGTCATACTCCATGATAGACTTTACGTTGGCTAGGTTTTCGGCAACGGTTTTTCCTGTTACAGTCAAACAGTCTCCATGCAATAAACCTTCATCTAGCAGGTATCGCATCACGGCAGGGGTACCGCCATATTGATGTAGGTCTTGCATCAGATATTTGCCGGAAGGTTTGAAGTCTGCCAGTACGGGAGTCTGATCCGACATGCGTTGGAAGTCATCCTGTGTGATGTCTACGCCGGCAGCCTTGCCTATAGCGATGAAATGCAATACTGCATTGGTACTACCTCCTAAAACGATAATCAGACGCATGGCATTTTCGAAAGCCTTGCGCGTCATGATATCTGAAGGCTTAATGTCTTTTTCTAATAGAAGGCGGATATATTTTCCTACTTCAAGACACTCTTTTTCTTTTTCTTTTGATACGGCAGGATTTGAGGAGGAGTAAGGTAAGCTCATCCCTAAAGCTTCGATGGCGGAGGCCATGGTGTTTGCCGTATACATACCGCCACAGGCTCCAGGTCCGGGACAGGTGTGTTTGATAATACCTTCGTAATCCTCATCCGAAAGGTTGCCGCAAAGTCTTTGCCCTAGCGCTTCAAATGCCGAAACGATGTTCAGCTCCTGTCCTTTATAATGTCCGGGAGCGATGGTACCTCCGTACACCATAATGGAAGGACGATTCAATCGGGCCATAGCCATGATAGCGCCAGGCATGTTTTTGTCACATCCAGGGATTGCAACTACAGCATCATAATATTGACCGCCGCAGATGGTTTCTATACTATCGGCGATAACATCGCGAGATACCAAAGAGTAGCGCATACCATCCGTTCCATTACTCATGCCATCGCTCACACCGATAGTACCGAAGGTAAGTCCTACCAAGTCGTTTGCCCACACACCTTTCTTGACCACTTGGGCCAAATCGTTTAGGTGCATGTTACAGGTGTTTCCATCGTATCCCATGCTGGCAATACCTACTTGTGCTTTGTGCATGTCGGCGTCGGTAAGACCGATACCATACAACATCGCTTTGGCAGCAGGTTGCGTTTCATCTTGCGTAAATATTCGGCTGTATTTGTTTAATCCTGTTGCGTTATCAGATGATGACTTCATAATTCTCTTGCTCTAATACTAAGTTTTTATATTTTATCTGAATAGTAGCTCCGATACTATATTCCCATTCTTCTTTATATACTATATCGTCTACCTGTTTGATGCCTATAATTTCGGCGGCGGTACCACAGAGAAAAGCATTATCTGCAGTGTATACATCTTGTACTGTAAGTTTCTTTTCGATGATATCGATGCCTAATTCCTTACAGATATCGATGACTGTTTGACGTGTAATGCCCGGGAAAACATTCTCTAATGGCGGTGTGTAGATTTTATAGTCTTTTTCAATAAATAAATTTTCACTTGACGCTTGTGCTACATAGCCGTCCTGATCCAAGAGAAGTGCCTCGTCGAATCCTTTACGTATAGCCTCAGTACTCGCCAGAATAGAGTTGATATATTGTCCTGAGATCTTTGCGTCGATATGGAAAGATTTTGGATTGGGTCTTTCGTAAGAAGAAATGTTGACACGCAACAAGTTTTGACCCAAGTAAGGTCCCCACTCCCAAGCAGCCAACATGATATTTGCATCTTCCGAAGAGGTCAAATGCATATTTGAACCAGAAAACACAAGCGGTCTTATATAAGCTGCGCGTAGGTTGTTCAGCTCCAAAAGCTCATAACACTGTTCGATGAGATATCGATTGTTCCAACGATAGGGTAGACCGATAGACTCACAGGATTTTTTTAATCGTTCGAAGTGTTCTTCAGCTTTGAAGATTCGAGTTCCATTATGGGTGTTGTAAGCGCGTAATCCTTCGAATGCACCATAGCCATAATGCAACGACTGTCCGAACAAATCTATGCCGGCCGATTTTGCGTGGACAAATTCGCCGTTTAGAAAGATTTTTGTGTTCTGATTATAGTATTGCATAACCTTAAAATTTAATCTGTACAAGTCTCTCCCCAAAGCATGTGTACAATCTCCGAATTAGATGCTAGCTCAAGTTAAGATGAAAAAAAATTCTATACAATAGACAAAAAGAGTATTTTAAAAAAGTTTTTTATTTGGTTGATTTTGTTGTAATTAGCTATTTATTGTTTGTTTTTCTAGTGATGATAAAATTATATTTTTTCAAGACTAAACTAAAATTAAAATTGGTTTATTTTTGGTTTTTTGGAGAAAAATGAAAATTTCTGCAAAAATCTTCGCAAAATGGACTTATACGGTGAAAAAGTTGTAAAAAAAATAGCCCTTAAAACCTGAAGTTTTAAGGGCTATTCTATCATGTTTTTAATGTTATTATCCTTGTACTATTCCTTCGGCCAAAACGATGATATTGTTGTCCTTAACTTCAACCACACCACCTTTAATGTTAATGACCTCTTCGCCATTACCGCTTTTGATAATGACTTTTCCGTCTTCTAAGGTAGAGACAATAGCAGCGTGATCTTTCAAAATCTGAAAAGATCCTGCAGAGCCAGGGACAGTCACGGCTGTTACCTCGCCTTCGTATGCTAATTTGTCTGGAGTTATTACTTGTAATTTCATGCTATATATAGTATTGAGTATGGAGTATTGAGTACGGAGTAGAGAAAATCTCATTACCCTATACTCAGTACTCAATACCTATAATTAAACTGCTGCTTCTGCTAATAATTTCTTACCTCTTTCTATAGCTTCTTCAATAGTACCTACTAAGTTGAAAGCTGCTTCAGGGTATTCATCTACTTCACCGTCTAAGATCATGTTGAAACCTTTGATAGTGTCTTTGATGTCTACGAACACACCTTTCAGACCTGTAAATTGTTCTGCTACGTGGAAAGGTTGAGATAAGAAACGTTGAACACGACGAGCGCGGTGTACGATAAGTTTATCTTCATCGGATAACTCATCCATACCCAAGATAGCGATGATATCTTGAAGCTCTTTATAGCGTTGTAAGATTTCTTTTACGCGTTGAGCTGTATTGTAGTGTTCTTCACCAAGAACTGCAGGAGTAAGGATACGAGAGGTAGAATCTAGAGGGTCTACCGCTGGATAGATACCTAACTCAGCAATTTTACGTGACAATACTGTTGTTGCATCCAAGTGAGCGAAAGTTGTCGCAGGAGCAGGGTCAGTCAAGTCATCGGCAGGAACGTATACGGCCTGTACAGAAGTGATAGATCCGTTTTTAGTTGAAGTGATACGCTCTTGCATCAAACCCATCTCTGTTGCCAAAGTCGGTTGGTAACCTACTGCTGAAGGCATACGTCCTAATAGAGCGGATACCTCAGAACCAGCTTGTGTGAAACGGAAAATGTTGTCGATGAAGAATAACACGTCACGACCTTTACCTTCTCCATCGCCGTCACGGAAGTACTCGGCGATAGTAAGTCCTGACAAGGCTACACGTGCACGTGCACCTGGAGGTTCATTCATCTGACCGAACACGAAAGTACATTTAGAGTCTTTCATCAATTCATAGTCAACTTTGTTCAAAGGCCATTGACCTTTTTCCATGTCTTCCATGAACTCTTCGCCATATTTGATGATACCTGACTCCAACATCTCACGCAACAAGTCGTTACCTTCACGAGTACGCTCACCTACACCGGCGAATACTGAAAGACCACCGTGTCCTTTAGCGATATTGTTGATAAGCTCTTGGATCAATACGGTTTTACCTACACCGGCACCACCAAACAAACCGATTTTACCACCTTTGGCATAAGGCTCTAACAAGTCGATAACCTTGATACCTGTATAAAGTACTTCTGTTTCTGTAGATAAATCTTCGAATTTTGGAGGTGTGTTGTGGATAGGACGTCCATTAGCTTTGTCCAATTCGCGAATACCATCAATAGGATCTCCAACTACGTTGAATACACGACCTTTGATCTCTTCGCCAACAGGCATTTTGATAGGAGCGCCAGTGTCAACTACTTCCATGCCACGTACTAAACCTTCTGTAGCATCCATTGCAATAGTACGAACACGATCCTCACCTAAGTGTTGTTGTACTTCTAAAACGATACGTTGACCATTTTCTTTCTGAATGTACAATGCATCGTAAATCTTAGGAAGATTTTCATTGTCGGCAAAGGTGACGTCAACCACTGGGCCGATAATCTGCGCTATTTTACCAATATTGGGCATATTATAGGGACTAAAATTTATTAATCAATTTATTATAAGCTACTTCTATAGCTTACTTTTCGGACTGCAAAAATAATGTATATCTGATTGAAAACCAAAACGATTATAAGAATAATTTTATTTTTGTCTTATTTCGTTCCAAAGCCCTTCTTTTGAATTGTATTATATATGTTACTTCCTTGATTTGAACATATATTTATCTTTATACAAGAAAAACATAACAACCAATTATACTTTCATTTCAATTTAAAATGAGGAAGTTTTTTTTGATTTTTTGCGCTATGGCTCCCTACTGGAGCTTTGCCCAGTTTAATTATCCGTCCTATGATGCTTTGCTTAACAGAATCAACCAGCTGAAAGGAAAGAAAAACGTGGCTGTAGAATCTGTGGGTAAAAGCTTTGGGGGTGAAAACATTCCTGTCATCAAAATAGAACAGGACAAGAAGGCTAAACCTACCTTATTAGTGGTGGCAGGTATTGATGGCAAGCATCCTGCAGGAGTGGTGGGCAGTCTAGAGGTGGTAGACCGCTTGACTTCTTTGGCTCCTGATTCGTTGAACCGCTTGTTGTCAGGTCGTTCGGTATGGATTATTCCTCTGGTAAATCCTGATGCTTATAAAAGAAACTCTAAAACAGGTCACTGGCTGTCCGGGAATGCGAGAGTTGTTGATAATGACAGAGACGGACGTGTCGACGAAGATCCTGCCAAAGATCTTAATGGTGATGGAGTCATAGCTCAGATGCGTGTCAAAAGAGCCGGCGGAACCTATAGAGTACACCCTACCTTTAAGGATATACTGGTGCAAGCCGACAGAAGCAAAGGCGAAAAGGGAGAATACCTATTGCTCACCGAAGGTATAGATGCCGACTTTGACGGTAAATATGGCGAAGATGGGGAAGGGGGAGTAAATATAGACAAAAACTTTACCTTCGACTATCCTGCATTTGTATCCGAAAGTGGAGAGTATGCTGCTTCAGAACCTGAAACAAGGGCTCTGGTGGATTTCATCTTCGCTAACCCGCAGATTTGGGGAATAGTACATTTCGGATTGACCAACAACCTTTCGGAACCTGAAAAATATAATCCAGCAAAGGCTAGAGAAAGAATCATCAGCTCTTGGAGCGAAAGCGATGCTGAGGTGTCCAAGTACGTGAGTACTCTTTATAAGGAGGCTGTCAAAGGATTAGGAGAAGCACCTAGAATGGAGCATAAACCGGGAAATTTTGTCAATACGGCCTATTATCATTTAGGGAAATTTAGCTTTGCAACCCCTTTGTGGTGGCCTGTAGCCCAAGATTCTTCGAAGAAGGTGAAACCGGAAGATGTGTTCTATCATTGGGTAAGCAAAAATAATGTCGCTGGAGCTATCCTTCCATGGACCAAAGTACAGCATCCTAACTTCCCGAATCAAGAAGTGGAAGTGGGTGGCGTAGTAGAAATCTTTAAAAACAATCCTCCCGTTCAGTTTTTGTCTGAACCGGCAAAATTACATGCAAACTTTGTCTCTAAGCTGATAGATGCCATGCCGCAGCTGGTATACGAGCAGCCCGTGGTGACACCCCTAGGAGGAGATGTGTATCGTGTAGAGCTTACCGTGACCAACGTAGGTAAGACAGCCAGCTACCCCGAGATAGCGGACAAGATAAAGTTTATACCTAAGTTTAAGACTGTCTGTGAGCTTCAGAAAAACCAACAATTCCTCAATGGAAAAAGACTGCAGCTATATTCCTCTTTGGGGGCGGGCCAATCTCTATCTTTCTCGTGGCTCATAAAAGGCAAGGTACCGTATCCATCACTGCCGGTTGCCCTAGCGCAGGTGAAATTAAAATGGATGTAAAATTATAAAGTGACATTTATGAAACTCAAAAATATTTTGTGTGCTGCTCTTTTGACTTCCCTTTCTTTTTCGACTGCTTTTGCACAGAAAAAAGGTGAAGAAATCGATATCCCGGGATTGCGGGCAATAGGTTCTCCTGCCAACCCTAAGGTGCAGATGAACTGGAACCGCTACCACGATACTAAGCAGATAGAGCAATTCTGCAAGGATTTACAGAAAGCTTATCCTAACCTAGTGAAGTATGAATCCATAGGTAAGTCCTATGAAGGCCGCGATATTTGGGTGCTTTCCATCACGGATTTTAACTCTGGAAATGCAGACCGCAAGCCCGCGATGTGGATCGATGGCAATATCCACGCCAATGAGCTGCAAGGATCCGAGATTGCCATGTATACAGCATGGTATCTTGTAGAAAACTTCCATCAGGTGCAGTTTATTCAAGATTTACTGAAAGACAAGATTTTCTATATCGCGCCAACCATCAATCCGGACTCGCGTGATTACTTTATATACGAGCCGAATACCATGCACTCCTCACGTTCGGGAAGAAGGCCATTTGATAATGACGGGGATGGACAGGTTGCTGAAGATATGTTCGATGACTTGGACGGTGATGGACATATAGTATGATGCGTCGAAAGTCCAAGACTGGTCGTTACAAGGTGGATCCAGACAATCCTAACCGTATGGTGCTCGCCAAGCCGGGAGAGGTTGGTGAATACGAGCTGTTGGGGTATGAAGGGATCGACAACGATGGCGACGGCTGGTAAATGAAGACCAGACCGGAGTATACGATCCTAACCGCGACTGGGGATGGAATTGGCAGCCTACCTATGTGCAAAATGGAGCCTTGTATTACCCTGGAACTTTGCCGGAAACGCAAGCAGTAAAAGAGTTTTTCTATAAACACAGAAATATTGCAGGCGCGCAATCTTATCACAATTATGGTGGCATGATTCTTAGAGGACCGGGAGCTGCCCAAGACGACAAATACTATTCAAGAAAAGACGTACAGGTATATGACGCCTTAGGCAAAACCGGAGAACGTATGCTTCCGGGATATAATTATATTGTAATACATAAAGATCTGTATACCGTTTTCGGCGGTGAGATTGACTTCTTCGCCCTTACAAGAGGTATATATACCTTCTCAAACGAGCTCATGACTACCTACAAACTATTCAATGAGAAATCTCCTTCGAGTGGTTTTGGACGTAATGATGAATACTATGAGTTTGACAAACTGTTGCTGTTTGGCGATGCTTATGTACCTTGGAAAGAATTTGACCATCCACAGTTCGGAAAAATAGAAATCGGAGGCGCGAAGAAAAATTATACCCGAAACCATCCGGGATTCCTTCTGTTGGAGGATGCCCATCGTAATGCGGCTTTCACAATCTTTCATGCTTACCACACCCCAAAGTTGGAGTTTGTGGATGTGTCGACGAAAAGTCTAGGCGATGGTCTTACAGAAGTAGTAGCTACCGTGTGGAATAGCAGAATCATTCCTACCCATTCTGATCATGATGTAAAATATGCGGTAAACCGACCGGATTATATCCGCTTGGAAGGTGCCGAAGTCATCACAGGAATGCGTATTCTGGATAAAGATTTCAATGTTACTGTCGAGCAAAAATATAAACCGTATCAGATTGAAATTCCTACCATTGACGGCATGTCCGAAGTGCGGGTCAAATGGATAGTAAAAGGAAATCCCAAAAATGCTAAGATTGTAGTAGATAGCGAAAAAGGTGGTTATCTCGAACGTAAATTATAATTAACATCAGTAAAAGGATAGCTATAGGCTATCCTTTTTTATTCTTCATGAGTGATTGAGATATATAAAATTAGGTGGATTATAATGATATTAGTAAATTTATTAATCTGAATGAAAAAACTAAGAAAATAAACTTAAGTTATGATGAAAAAAATTATTTGGGTGCTGGCAGTATCCCTTGCCACCGCATGCCACCAAGCCAAGAAAGAAGACACGACAACATCCATTGCGACAGTTGGGGTAGATTCGTTGCATTTCTCAACACAATTGGACAGTCAAAGGGTTGCCCTTTATGAAATTGTAAATGACAACATGAAAGTTCAGCTTACTAATTTCGGAGCTAGGATTGTGTCTTTAGTAGTGAAGGATAAGCAAGACTCTTTCGTGGATGTGGTGCTGGGATATGATACGGCGGAAGAATTTATCCAGAACAGCCGAAATTTCTACGGCGCCATTGTCGGTAGGTATGGCAACCGTATAGGTAAGGCCTCCTTCGTGTTGAACAACACAACCTATAATTTGGAGAAGAACGACAACAATAATACTCTGCATGGCGGCTTCAATGGAGTATATAATAAGGTATGGAAAGTAGATCAAGCTTCCTCTACGTCCATTACTTTCTCTTACTATTCTCCGGATGGAGAAGCCGGATATCCAGGGAATGTGTTGATGAAGGTAACCTACTCCTTGAATGATAAGGGAGGTTTAGAGATAACCTACGATGCAGAAACAGATAAGGAAACCGTGTTGAATTTGACAAACCATGCATTATTTCAACCTCAATGGAACAGGGGATTCCACCATCTTGGATCACCATCTGTGGATAGATGCCGATAAAATAACCGAAGTGGATGCAGAACTTATCCCGACAGGAAAAGGGATAGATGTGACGAATACACCTTTTGATTTCCGTGTTAGTAAGGAAATAGGCAAGGACATAGGTCAGGACCATCCTCAGATTGCTTTTGGCAAAGGATATGACCATAACTTTGAACTCAACAAAAAGGAAAATTTTGCGGAGGTGGCCAAACTTTATGCACCACGGACCGGAATAGAAATGACCATTTTAACTACCGAACCGGGATTGCAGTTTTATAGTGGTAATTTCATGTCGGAAAATGATCCTAAAGGTAAAAAGGGACAGACTTACCCATACCGTTCAGCCTTGTGTCTGGAAACTCAACATTTTCCTGATGCACCCAATCATCCTAATTTTGCATCCACCGTCTTGAAGCCCGGCGAAAAATATGCCTCAAAGACAGAATATAGATTTGCAGTAAAATAATATTGATTTATCTTTATTTAGGTCAATAAGAAACGGCGGAGGAATACATTTCCTTCGCCGTTCTAAATTTTAATATTGTCAGGGACAAAAGCTAGAAAGATTAGGAATCTCTTTTAAGCTGTTCGTCTAACAGTTGTCGTTTTAGTTTTTGTTCGGTTTCCATAGCTTTTTTCTTATAAGCTTTGGAATTCGTTTTGTAGTTCATCCACGGTCTTTTGATGCTCCACAGCATCCACTTTAGCTTTTCGGTATACGGTCAGCAGGGCAAACGAAAGGATAGCCAAAACAATGATGATGCTCCACACCATAGTATGGTAAGCCGATTTGCTAAAATTATTTCCTAAAAAAGATATGCTGTCGGTTTTCTTTTGCTCTTCGGCAAGGCTTTGGCTTAAGGCTTTCACCGAGTCCTGCAGGATTTCAACCTGCTGGGAGGAGGAAGAAGAATTTTTCTTCAGCGCGGTAATCTCCTTCGTATAACGAGCTATGGAGTCATTGACATTGCGCTGGATGATTTCAATGTTAGACTTCCTTATGATCTTGAAATCAGCATCTTGACTTCGTGATTGTGACAAAAGTAATTGGAATTGAGTATTTAACGGGATATCGGTCTGTAATTTTTGCTGCAAAGTAAGTTGCGCAAAACTGTTGAAACAAAAAAATAATAAAATGGAAGTTAATGAAGCTTTAAGCATATCCTTTTTTCAGTAGTTTGGTTTTAAAGGTGAACAAAACATTTTAAATCTACTATAAAAATAGTGCTAAATCAACTTTTTTATGCCTATTGTGGAGAAAAAATGTTACGCGCAGGTTCAATGAGGTGAGGTTGTCGTAGAGCATGCATGATAGTCCATAACAGTTGAATGAGGAAATGCATTTATCTTCGAAAGACCTTTTATAAATCTAGCACGAAAAAAGAAATAAACATAAATAGCCATTGAATTCCGAATTCAATGGCTATTTATATGTTCCTGTTTTATATATTTAATATTATGGATTGGGATTTTCATTAACTTCTTCAACAGTAATTGTCATTTTACATTGGTCACAAGAACATTGAGTTGTTTTTGTTGAATGAATATATTGTTCTTTACAATCACAAGAACCAGTACAATCAATTGTTGTAACAGTTTTACCATCATCTAATAAAGCATATGTAGAAGTATTATCAAACGAATCACTATATTCAACTAAAGCAAAAATATTACCATCTTCTAAATGACTAAATTTAATAGAAGAAACCTCTATTAAATTTAAATTTCTATTCAATTCACTAGATGCAATTTTTCCTTTAAGTGTGTTTTTGTAGCTTAATTTTGCAATATTCTTTAAGGAAGAAGTATTATTTGTAATAGTTGAAATAATATTTTTAGCATTAGGCTGATCTATTTCAGTAATAATTAAACTACAATTTTGACATCCTTCACATTGAGTAATCCAGCCCTCACTCGTTTTTGTTGTCCTCATTTCATCGCATGCCTCTCCCCCCACAAGAACCCCCACAAGTAAGTTGTACAACACCTTCTTTATTATTCTGAACTAAAAATGACTTTTTAATATCGTTATCAAAATAAGTTATTTTAAAATCACCATCTGATAAAAATTGAACTTCATCTATAATAGGGTTTTTTAACGAAGGATTCATCGCTAAGAGTAAATTCGAAAAAACTTTTACATCTACCTTTCCTTTTTTTACAGATATATCTAATTCATTATTTTTATCCAATTCTATAGTATCCTTATCACTTCTTTCACAAGAATTAAATAAAGAAAATCCAAATGAAATAAAAAGAAATAAAACAAAAATTTAATAATAATACTTGATTTTCTCATAATCATGTAATTAATTGTTTATAATTGAATGTGTAAAAAATATTAATAATTAAAGAAAATTATATTTTTTTATAAAAAATGCCCTAATCTTCACTATTAAGATAGCTTAGAATAAGGAATTTGTTTGTTTAAAATAAAGTTAAAAACTTTACTTGAAATCAACAACCTTTGTCGGTTGTTTTTTGTCTCTTGTTAGAACCTTTGTTTCAATAAGGTTTCGCCCATTAGACTTTACATTCGCTATGCTCTGTAAAGTGGGCTCTTGCAGAGGGCTTCAAAGTCCTGTTCGGACTTTGCCAAAAACGCTACTAACCGCAAGCGATTTAACGCATTTTTGATGTTTGCCATTCGTAAACTTGAACGGCAAAAGAAGGGACATTGTTTGTTTATCTCTCGAAAACATATCCGAGAAATAATCAAACAATTTTAAAAAACTTAAATATGGGATACGCAGTTTTTCACGCATCAAAAGGAAGTGGAGGAGGGGTCAAACTTGGCGCACACATTTGTCGACTTCCCCGAATTAAGACTGCGTAATTTTACAAAATTCTCTTCAAATTAACCTAAACCTAAATACCCTAACACGCCTGTCTATCGCCTTCAAAAGCGGATAAAGCGGCATATTCGGTTGGAGGCATATTGCCAAGACTGTCGTGCGGTCTGTGATTGTTATAATCATCCATCCATTGCCAGGTAACTTCCCTTACCTCATCAAGGGTGTCAAACAGGTAGCAGTCCAATACATTAT
>NZ_JXAC01000123.1 GCF_000814685.1 Sphingobacterium sp. T2 | reverse complement strand
TGCGACTGCGCAAGTCTCTCAAACATCTCTTCTTCTTTTCCTGGATAGTTTTTGGCGATAAAGCCATCCACAAAGGGCGTATGAACACGCGCCGGAGAAATAGAGTTACAACGGATATTATACTTTAAATAATCGCGAGCAACAGACATCGTCATAGCATGTGCCGCTCCCTTGCTCATCGAATAGACAAACCTGTCACTTATTCCCACCAAAGCTGCTATGGAAGCTATATTAAGAATGACACCTCCCCCCTGTATACGCATTTTGGGTACTACAGCATACAATGCATTATAAGCTCCTTTGACATTCACCTCAAAGACCTTATTGAAATCCTCTTCTGAACAATTTTCTACGTTCCCTACATGAGCTATCCCGGCATTATTTACCAAAATATCCACCCGGCCTATCCTATCCACAACGTTCATCACGACCTTCTGATTAGCCACCGAACAGACATGCAATTGGGCCTTCCCTCCCTTTCGTGATATACTTTCTACAACATTAGCTCCTGCTTTCTCATTGAGATCAAGGATATGTACGAAAGCTCCCTCTTCCGCAAAGGTTTGCGAAATAGCTTTTCCTATACCGCTACCCCCACCTGTGATTATAGCTATTTTATCTTTTAACTTCATTCTATTAAACTATTAATTCATACAACTAAAGTGAAACACCTCTACGCCAAGGTATAAAATCATCCTGACCTAATAATACGGATTTCGGTGTTTCTTTGCCGCTGGCCACGGCAATAACATAATCCAAAATTCTATATGCCGCTTCTTCTAAGCTTTCTTCTCCATCGATGATGGTACCACAATTTATGTCTATGATATCCTGCATGCGCTGGTAGGTTGCCGTATTTGACGAGACTTTAATTACCGGAGTGATAGGGTTTCCGGTTGGTGTTCCTAATCCCGTAGTAAACAAGACGACGTTCGCGCCCGCTGCCACTTCCGCAGTAGTACTTTCCACATCATTTCCCGGAGTACATAGCAAATTTAATCCCTGCCTATTCGCTAACTCTGGATAGTCGGCCACATGTACTATAGGGGAAGTACCTCCCTTTTTGGCTGCTCCAGCAGACTTTATGGCATCTGTAATAAGTCCATCACGAATATTGCCGGGAGAAGGGTTCATATAGAATCCCGAACCAACGTCTTCCGCTTGCTTATTGTAACTCTTCATAAGCTGTATAAACTTCTTTGCCGTATTTTCGTCCACACAGCGTTCACTAAGTTCCTGTTCTACACCACATAATTCCGGAAATTCGGAAAGGATGACTGAACCTCCTAAAGCCACCACAATGTCGGACACCAAACCCACGGCAGGATTAGCCGAAATTCCCGAAAAACCGTCCGAACCGCCACACTCCAGACCTATGCACAGCTTACTTAACGGTGCCGGCTGACGAACCTGACTGTTAGCGAATACAAGACCGCAGAAGGTAGCTTTCAAAGCCTTCTGCATCAGCAGGTCTTCTGTTCCTTCCTGCTGATGCTCGAAAATATATAGCGGTTTATCAAAGTGGGGATCACGTTTTTCAATCTCAGCACGTAAAATGGATACCTGTGCATGCTGACAGCCCAAACTCAGCACCGTAGCTCCAGCCACATTGGGATGCGTAATATATCCAGCCAACAAACCACATAGCGCATCAGAATCCTGACGCGTGCCTCCACAGCCGAATTCATGCGTCAAAAATTTTAATTACCGTCTATCATTTTCAAATCAGCTTATTACTTTTAATCTTCCGTTTCTCTCCTGAAAAGTCTATCTGTAAGAGCTCTTCCACTGTGGCCCCTTTCTTGTATTTTTCTATCAATAGGTCCACCTCGTAAGAATAATCCTTACTCTGTACAGCATATCCTAACTTCTCTTCCAAAGCCTCCTTAAGAGTATGTACATTCCTGTTTTCACAGAATACCAAGGGTATGACCAACCAATAGTTTGCCGTACCTACCTGCCCATTACTACGATGATACCCTAAAAAGGTAGCATCCTTAAATCTGGTAACATCAGGCTTCTGCCATTCTAATTTTCTGTCTGTCATGTGAAAACCACCCGTAGCATGTCGCAGATTGTCTACGGTCAATAGACTACCCTCTTCAAGAAACTCGTTAACTTTACCTACCACCATACCGTACATATACACTTCGGCATCCTTAGACAAGGCATATAGCGTAAACTTATGCTTAGCCTTTACCTCCTGCCGCAACACAATAACCCTTCCGTCACAACGGATGATTGTGCCCTCCGGCAAATCCTTCAACGCCACAAGTACATTGTCCTGAGGGTGAATCTTCAAAAAACTTCTTCCTCCCATAGCTTACAACTCAAAAATCTTATTCATAAGCACCCATTTCTCTCCTTCTTTAGCCCCAGGCATTGCCTGCTGGTATTTCCACATCAACCTTTCCCATTTCTGCACGTCTATATTAGCTGCGTCCATCTCGGCTTTTTTCTCAAAACTGAATCCTTCGGCGACTTCCATGACCATACACAGTCTGTTGGCGAACCTATAAATCTCCATATGCACAATTCCAGCATCAAGAATTGACTGTTTCACTTCCGGCCATACTTCTCTATGATAACGTTCGTATTCCGCAATTAAGAAAGGATCATCCACAAGATCCAAGGCTAAAACATATCTTTTCATAAGGAATGATTTTCTAAAGATTCAACAGGGCGTGTATTCCACGCCAAAAACATTACCACCAAGAAACATAACAGCACGATGACATAAGAAGAGTGAATATTATGTGTCATATCGGTAATGCTGCTTGATAAGGGTGGAATGATTGCGCCCCCTACAATAGACATAATAATAAAGCTGGAAGCAGACTTGGTGTCTGATTCCGTATCCCGAATACCTATAGCGAAAATCGTAGGAAACATAATCGACATAAAGAAGGTAGTTCCTACCAAAGCATACAAAGTAGCCATACCAGATCCAAAGATGACTATCAAGGTCAACAGAGCAGCAAAAATGCTGTACAGCATCAATAGCTTATACGCTTCTACAAAACGCATAAAAAAGGTTCCCACAAAGCGGCCTATCATAAATAAAAGCCCGGCTAATGCTCCATAATATTTGGCTTGCTGGCCCGGCATATCCAAAGCGTCTTCCGCAAATACAAGTAAAAAGCTGAACACATAAATCTGTGCTCCCACATAAAAAAACTGAGCCACCACCCCCCAACGCACATTTTTGTGTTTCAGACTCGAAAAAAGGTTTTTGCCGACCACCTCTTCCTCATCCCTAATATCCGGCAGCTTGGTAAAGAAAAAGAGTATAGCTACCAGCAAAATCACTGCTCCCAACACAAGGTAAGGACCTTTCACCAACGACGTCTCGCTTTGTATATAAGCTAATTTTGCGGCATCCCCCAAGGCCATCAATTCCTCCTGACTTTTAGGCTCTTCTGCTAAAATGAACTTGCCCCCTACTATGGGCGCTAATGAGGCAGCCAAACCATTGAAAGACTGGGCAAAGTTAAGCCGCAATGCCGCCCTTGATGGGTCTCCCAATACCGTGATATAAGGATTCGCGGCCGTCTCCAGAATCGTTAGGCCACACGAAAGTACAAACAGCGCAGTAAGGAAAAACATATAACTCAAGCCATTAGCGGCAGGAATAAACAAAAAGCAGCCTAAAGCAAACAGCAACAACCCCACCAAAATAGCTGACTTATATCCATAGCGCTTCATAATCATTCCTGCGGGAATGGCCATCAGAAAATAAGCTATAAATACCGAGGAATCTACTAACGAAGCCTGAACATGTGTGAGACTGAATACACTTCGCAGATGTTTGATAAGTATAGGATCCAGATTATGGATGAAACCCCAAAAGAAAAACAATGAGGTTATTAGTATTATCGCAAAAGTATATGACTTTTGTTTGCTCATAATTACTGGTTTATATTTGGTTATCTAAAGATAGGACAATCCCTAAAAAATAAAGCATACCAATTTACCCAAAACATAAACTATATTACCCTAAGAAAATTGCATTTTACCTAATAGAGGAATATCTTAGATGTATGAAGATAAAAAGGCTGAGCTTGCAGGACAGTTTCCACAAAAGCTTACATGTACGAAGAGATACTTACCCTCAACATCACCAGGTCTGGCATTATCATGATGAAGTAGAGTTTATTTATATTATCAAGGGTACGGGAACACTCTTCGTGGGCGATTGTATCCAAACGATTGTTCCTGGCAACTGTGTACTTATAGGCTCTAACCTTCCCCACTATTGGATGTTTGACGAAAACTATCTTATTGGAGACAGCAGGATAGACTGTATTGTCATTCACTTTCATCCGCATTTTTTAGGAGAAAACTTCTTCCAGATTAAAGAACTTAAAATTTTGAATGACTGTCTTCTCGCTTCCGGCCGAGCTTTATTTTTAGCCGATACAGACAAAAGATGGCATAGCCTTTTCCACGCCATCCTAGAGGAAGAACATGTTCTTAAAATCACCGGTTTATTAAATGCATTATATTATTTTCAGAAAGAAAATCCACATAGTCTGGTGAGCAAAAATTATGCTTTCCTCAACCATTCGTTAGACGAAAAAAGAATGAACGATGTCATCCAGTACATCAAACAAAATTATCGCCACAAAGTAGAACTACAAGAACTAGCTGCACTGGCAAGAATGACCAAAAATTCATTTTGCCGCTACTTCAAACAAAAAACGGGAAAGACACCTATACAATTTGTCTCAGAGCTGCGGGTATCCCATGCCTGTAAGCTGCTCAAATCATCCGAACTTAACCTCAAAGAAATCTGTTTCGACAGCGGCTTTAATAGTTTCGTTAACTCTCATAAGATATTTAAAAGTATCACCAAGACTAGCCCCAAACAATATCAAAAGAGACACAACAAGCATTCATAAGCTGGTTAACATTAATTTTTTACCTAAATAAACTGTCAAATGTGTATTTTCACCACATGAATAATAAGATACGCTTCGGAGTCGATACCATGCTGGAAAAGGCTTCTTCATACCATGCACAAAGGATAGCTTTGGTATGTAATGCGGCCTCCCTGACCTCGCAAGGATTACATAGCAGATTTGCACTTCAAAAGGCGGGATTCAACATCGTAAAACTATTCGCCCCAGAACATGGCCTCGACAGTACAGGAGCGGATGGTGCCTACATAAACCATCAGAAGGACAATGTATTGAATGTTCCTATCATAAGTCTTTATAGTGAAAAATTAGCACCAGCAGAAGAAGATCTCTCCGATATCGATGTTTTATTCATCGACTTGCCAGATATAGGCGCACGCTTCTATACCTATCTGTGGACGATGACCTATGTGTTGGAAAGCTGTGAGAGACACCACAAACCTGTGGTGCTGTTGGACCGCCCCAACCCTATGGCACACAACCTCAATCTTGCTGAAGGTCCTTTCCTGAATTCAAAGTGCGTATCCTTCATTGGAAGGTATAACATGCCCATAACTCATCACTGCACCTTGGCCGAACTAGCTCAATACTTTAAAGCCATCTACTTCCCTGAGCTAAAGCTGGAAATTGTGGCTATGAAAGGATGGGATAGAACCCAAAATCAAGGTTATCCTTTCTTTCCTACCTCCCCAGCGATACAGAAACGCGATACCATATATACTTACGCCGGAGCTTGTCTTTTCGAAGGATTAAATATACACGAAGGCCGCGGTACTGATTTTCCTTTTGCACAATTTGGCGCTCCATGGATAGATGCCGTGCTCCTACACGAGCAGGTCAAAAAGCGACTGACTGAAGCACACATTGAAGAAGTACACTATGTAGCCAAAGAGTCTATATATTCGGGCGAAGTGTGTCATGGCTTGCGGATTATCCCTTGGAAACCTAAAACCTTTCAATCCGTTGATTATTTCATAAGACTTATACAGATTATTTATGAACTTTTTGGTGATAAGCTTACCGAAAGAGCTTACAAGACCCACGTCAACCCTTCCGGAAGTAGCCATCTCGACAAGCTGCTAGGTATACCCCAAGCTTTTGAGTTCTTAAAAAACAACAGAATTAACACCAAGGAGGGAATAGAACAATGGGTTAGAGATATTTCACCCTACCTTATATACACCTAACAAGGTGTGTTGCAATAGCCATAAACAAAAAAGAACTCTATCGGTGATAGAGTCCTTTTTGTTATTTATTCATCAATGCTATAGCGTATAGTTTCATCTGTTTGACCATAGCCAATAAACCATTGGCACGCGTCGGAGAAAGATGTTCTTTCAAGCCTATTTTATCGATGAAATAAAGGTCTGCCTCCGCAATCTCTTTTGGAGTATGTCCAGAAAGCACTTTCACCATCAGACTTACCAAACCTTTCGTTATGACAGCATCTGAATCGGCTTTGAAATAAATTTTTCCATCAAGCATTTCAGGATAGAGCCATACCTTAGACTGACAGCCTTTAATGATATAGTTGTCGGTTTTGTATTTTTCATCGATTAAGGGGACTTCTTTTCCTAGTTGGATGATGTATTCATATTTTTCCATCCAGTCTGTATAAAAAGAAAAGTCGTCAATTAATTCGTCTTGAATTTCGTTTATTGTCATTTTATAAAAGCATATTTAACGCACGAGTCAAACCCGCCACAAAATTATCAATATCTTCTTTCGTATTATATAATGCCAGGCTGGCACGCACTGTTCCCGGAATATTAAATCTATCCATCACCGGCTGTGCACAGTGGTGTCCGGTACGTACCGCTATCCCCAGCTTATCCAGAATCACACCTATATCATACGGATGTACGCCATCCACCACAAAGGATA
>NZ_JXAC01000122.1 GCF_000814685.1 Sphingobacterium sp. T2 | reverse complement strand
GCAACGAAGCCGCGGCTTCTATATGGGTGACCGCAGTCCTCACGAATTCTCACTAGAATCCCTTCGGGTAAAATTATAGCCGAAAACATTACGCGGACGAAGAGCTGCACAAAAAACTGGAAGAACTAAGCGTCAAGTAAGTTTTTCTATATTCCATGATTATTTTTTAGCCTTTAGCATTTTCGTGCTAAGGCTTTTCTTTTTTCTAAGAAGTATACTTTTTTCTTAATCTATATTAATAATTAACGAACTTCAGGGCTTTAACTTTGTTACAGAAAGGAAAACAAGATTATGTTTGAATTAGGAATAAGCATGTTTGGAGATTTGAGGGTTGATCCTACAACCGGAAAAATCCAACCTGCTCAACAAAGATTACAGGAAATCATTGAAGAAATCAAACTCATGGATGAAGTGGGTTTGGACTTCTTCGGCATAGGAGAGCATCATCGCGCAGATTATGCCGTAGCCTCTCCTGAGATAGTGTTGGCAGCAGCAGCCACCGTAACAAAAAACATAAAACTGGGATCGGCCGTATCGGTAATAAGCTCTGCAGATCCTGTAAAGCTGTATAAAGACTTCGCTACGGTAGATTTGATATCTGGTGGTCGTACCGAAATTATGGCCGGTAGAGGTTCCTTTATAGAATTCTTTCCTTGTTTTTGGATACGATTTAAAGGACTATTCAGAACTTTTTGAGGAGAAACTGGACTTGTTACTGAAGCTGCGTAGCAATCCCGTAATCAACTGGACCGGAAAGTTCAGAAAGTCGCTGATAAATCAGGAAATATTTCCTCGAGCTACTGAAAACGGCCTACCAATATGGATAGCCGTGGGGGGAACCACCTCTTCGGTAATACGTGCCGGCAGATTAGGTCTTCCCGTGATGTTTGCCATCATCGGTGGAGCATGGGAACAGTTCAAACCTCTTTTCGAAGTGTACCGCCAAGCGTATGAAGATTACGGACATGATATAAGCAAATTTCAGGTAGGTGTTCATATGCATTCCTTCTTCGGTGATGACAGCCAAAGCATAGCCGATAGTTATTATCCTATTTATGCTGCACAGATGAACAGAATAGGTGCTTCCCGAGGCTGGCCTCCTTATCAACGTACGCAATACGACTTTGGGCGCTCTTCCTTAGGACACCTAATCGTGGGTGCCCCTGAAGAAATGGTAGATAAAATCCTGAAAATCAAAGAAACTTTCGGTCTGACACGTTTTGCCGCCCATATGGATGTAGGAAGTCCTGCCCATAAGGATATGATGAAATCCATAGAAATATATGGAACAAAAATAGCTCCTAAAATAAGAGAAGCATTGAATAATGCTTAATCAGCCCTAAAATAAAGGACTTTGCAAAAGCAAAGTCCTTTATTATTTTTATCTATTATTACCAAGATTTGAAAGGTTTAAATTGTTGGCTATACCCATCAATTCTTCATAGGTAAAACCATCACCTTCCAATTTGATGATAAATCGGTCTTTAAAAAGCCATTCTATTTCGGATTCTACGTTATTATCATCTTTCTTTTGCTTGATTACAGCTCTTCCGTCCTTGAAGTCCACCACTTTTTCAAAGCCCGTGTCGGTTTCCTTTTCACGATCCATTTTCAAAGCCATAAACACCATAGAAAACATAGCGCTTGCCGTCTCTCCCGCGCCATCTAATATTTCTAACTTCAGCTTCTTCCTTTCATCGACATCTTCATATTTGGCTTTGGCCGATTTAATCTTCAAAACCGAAGCATCTCCGACAGCAAATTCCTTCCTCTTCATGCCTGCTAAACTTTCCGGCAGTACCGCTTTCAACACTTCATTGGATACCGGAGTTTGAGATTTCAGCTCCTTAATCACCTTCTCCATATCCTTTACTTTGTCTTCCAAGGAAGATAGATTTTTTACTCCTGCTGTTTCGGATACTTTATCTATAATACTAGGTTCCGAATCCTCAGCTTTGGTCTCCTTACTTCCTCCCGAACAGGAAAGAAGGCTTCCCATAGTAAGCCCGAGAATAATAAGTATACTTGTTCTTTTCATAATCCTTTATAAGGTTAGGTGTTTTTCGATGCCTTATATTAAAAATAATATAATTTTTTCATATTCAGATGCTTGTCCATTATGATTATTAACGTTTTGTTCTTAATTTTGATTAGGACATATGATAAAAGAAACTAATTGTGGCATAACCGTTTGGGTAGAATGTGAATATCAAGCCGAATATTCCAATCCTGCTAATATGCATTATATGTTTGCTTATCGTATTACGATAAAAAACGATTCGGATTATACCATACAACTTTTAAGCAGACATTGGGATATTTTCGATTCCTTGGGAGAATACAAATGTGTGGAAGGTGAAGGCGTTGTAGGTCAACAACCTATCCTCGCCCCTGGAGAATCGCATCAGTATGTTTCGGGATGCAACCTTAAGACAGAAATGGGCTACATGCAAGGCTATTATACTATGGTTCGACAGCTTGACGGGCAAGAATTCAGGGTGAAAATTCCTCGTTTCAACCTAATAGCCAAATTTAAGCTAAACTAATTTACATCTTCCTGTAAAGTATTTAGTTTTTCCACAATCTAAAAATATTATTTACGTATTTTTGTATTTGGATAGCTATGTCAAGATACAAATATATACGGCTTTAATTCTAGGAGCAACAGGTCTTKTCGGC
>NZ_JXAC01000121.1 GCF_000814685.1 Sphingobacterium sp. T2 | reverse complement strand
TTTTTTAGCGGGGAAGTTTGTTTAGGAAATTGTAGATAACAGAAGGATTGATCACAAGGCAAGAGATACGCCGCGGTTTTACAATTATTTTAGCATCTTATTTCTCATCATTGGACAATCGAAATCATTAATTTTGGAATAGAATAATTATTTTTTATTTTGTACGGAAACAAAAGAGTATGACAAAGAAGAAGAGCAAAGAGGTACAGCATCAGGCTGTAGTGACGAAAGAGTCATTAAAATTCTTAGAAAGATATATTAATAATCCGTCGCCAACAGGTTTTGAGTGGGAGGGGCAGCGCCTATGGTTGGATTATCTGAAACCCTATGTCGATGATACCTATATTGATAATTATGGGACTGCTGTAGGGATTATCAATCCTGAAGCTAAATATAAAGTAGTTATAGAAGCTCATGCCGATGAGATTTCATGGTTTGTAAACTATATTACCAAAGACGGACTTATCTATGTCATCCGCAATGGTGGTTCGGACCATCAGATAGCACCTTCAAAACGTGTCAACATTCATACCGAAAAGGGACCTGTCAAGGCAGTATTTGGATGGCCTGCAATTCACACCCGTTCTGGTGAGAAGGAAGAGGCGCCATCGCTAAAAAATATCTTTTTGGACTGTGGCTGTACCTCAAAAGAAGAGGTAGAGGAGTTGGGTATTCATGTAGGGTCTGTCGTGACGTACGAAGATGAGTTTATGGTGCTTAACGACCGCTATTATGTGGGAAGAGCCTTAGACAATCGTGTCGGGGGATTTATGATTGCCGAGGTGGCTCGTCTGCTGAAAGAGAATAGTAAAAAGTTGCCTTTCGGACTATATATTGTGAATTCCGTACAGGAGGAGATAGGTTTGAGAGGAGCGGAGATGATAGCTAACTATATAAAACCTAATGTGGCTATCGTCACGGATGTTACGCACGATACCCAGACGCCAATGATTAATAAGGTTACGCAAGGGGATCTGGCCTGTGGGAAAGGACCAGTACTGTCGTATGCTCCAGCTGTTCAGATCAACCTGAATAAGATGCTAATCGATGTAGCTAAGAAAAATGAAATTCCTTTCCAACGTCAAGCCTCCTCGCGTTATACCGGTACGGACACGGATGCCTTTGCCTATTCCAACGGAGGAGTGCCTTCAGCCTTGATTTCTTTGCCTTTGCGTTATATGCATACTACGGTAGAGATGGTGCATAAGGAAGATGTGGACAATGTTATTCGTTTGATATACGAGACATTACTGACAATAGAGGACGGACAAGATTTTAGAACATTTACGAAGTAATAATTTTAGAATAGAAAGATATGAGTGAGAAAAAGCAAGAGGCTTTGCCAAATGAATTGAGCATTGAACTATCAGAGGAAGTAGCAGAAGGAGTTTACTCTAATTTGGCAATTATTACACACTCCAATACAGAGTTTGTGTTGGATTTCGTTCGCGTAATGCCGGGAATTCCTAAAGCTAAAGTAAAATCCAGAATTATATTGACTCCGGAGCATGCGGCGCGTCTGTTGGCGGCACTTCAAGACAACCTCAACCGCTTTGAGGCGCAACTGAAGGCTGCGGCAGCAAACAACCCGAATGGCGAGCAGGTGCCTAAAGATTTTCCTTATCCTTTGGACCTACATCCAAAAGGAGAGGCTTAAGAAAAAGAAAAACCTATCCTTGCGGATAGGTTTTTTTCATGAAACACAACATCTACCATTACCATTCTATAGCCTGATCTTCATCCGGAATTTGGGTATTCAGTTTTCTTTCCAAGATTAACGATCCCGAAACTTTATATAACAAATTCACGTTGGGTACCATGGTATAATCTACGAATTCGTAGTCTATATTGTTGATAGTTATATACCTATGCAAGAGGTAAGGACGGACGGCATCCATCTGTTCGGTTATTGTATAACTGGCATCTCTATTCACTTTGAAGTTGATGTTCGGGTTGTCAGAATAGAATGTGATGGATCCCGTAGGGGTAAAATTAGCATAGATTTTATATAGTCCACGATCTTTTCTTTCTTCGTCAATATTTCCGGCATAGAAGAAGATGGTGTTTTCATCTACTACATAGCTGCGTATTTCACTTTTTACTATAGGAGTTTGATTTTCATAGCCATCCATGGCTATTTTGAGCGCTGTACCACTATATGTGCCGGAGAAATCATTAAAAGGATTGATACGTAGAAGAGCCTTTTTATAATGTTTTCGCGGATGGGCGTTATAGCCCGGTCCTTCCTGTATGGTGAGAGGCAACACCCATTTTTCTACCATATCGATACCTTTAAGTGTAAAGTCTATATTGAGTAAGGCTATATTCTCTCCTACTTTTTATATCAACCTTGGAAGGTAGGGAGTAGAAGTTTTTGTCTAGAATCTTGTAATAAAAGTCTGTTCGATTTTGAAAACGTTCGAAGTTTAATGTTTCGAGCGTGTCCATATCCAGACCTATATTTACGGAGATATTTTGATCGTTGGTGGTGCTTCCACTTACAATGAGTGGTAGCTGGAAGGTGGTTTTCTCATTGCCTCTATATCGTACGAAAATATTACTTACCCCTTCATTGTTGAGAGGTGCCTTAAAGGAAATATAGCGTTCATACTGTTCTTCTTTCCATTCATCATTACAAGCAGAAAGGAGCAGGGCATGGAGGATAAGCCATAGAATATATTGTTTTTTTCATACTTTTCACTTTTGGATTAGTCGTTATATGTCCATCCAGGATTCTGGGTTAAATTTTTGTTTCTTTTCAACTCGGAATGTTTTATAGGCCAAAACCACATTTTGTCTGAGAAGGTGGTTTTCAAGGCCCATACGGCTACTGGTTGATGAAAGAGGTCACGTTGACTTTCGTTCATCAGCACATTGCAGCCGTAGATGGGTAGGGATTCTTCTTCGGGAGCATCCATCCATCTTCTGAGGTCATAGTAACGTTGTCCTTCACCCATGAGTTCAATAAATCTTTCTCGCTTGATAAGCTTTCTAAGTTCATCTTTATTGCTATAAGCGGAAGCACTGTAGTCTGGTAATCCAGCGCGAATACGAACTGGCCGTATGCCGCGTTGCATTTCCGCGATATCTCGAGAGATAGTATAGTTTGTTCCTCGCCAGGAAGGGATAGTGTAGGATCCGTTCAGTTCGTTTAGTGCTTCGGCATACATGAGTAAGATGTCAGCATAACGTATTGCAGGCTCTGCCTTAGGTACTACCTTTGCATTATTGCCACCTTCGTATGTATCGTTGGGGTGGACGAATTTTTTCATGCCGATGCCTGTTCTTAGCCAATAAGCATTCGAAGAGTTGAAGCCGTTACCTTTGTCGTTATCGCGGTAATAAAATACCTGTTGGTTTCTATTTCTTTCCTGAGACTCATTCAATAGTTTCCACATACTGCCGTTAAATGCTACGGAAGCATAGAAACGAGGTTCTCTGTTGGCATATTGTAAGGATACTCCGGGAAGTAGAGGTCTATATCTTCCGGCTTCATAATCCTCTTGGGTGACGTAGCCTTTCACACGTTCGGAGCCATTGCCACGCCCTATCTCTTTATCTTTTCCGGGAACGTCGGTGCCGTCGTTCATATAGTAAGCATCTACAAGTTTTTGAGTCAGTCCATGAGTGTTCCATCCTGTTGCAGAGCGAGGTAGCTGGTGGATAACCATAGCATTCACGCCTTCACTAAGCTGGTTGTTACCGCGTGTGAATATAAGTTCAGGGTTTCCTGATGCCGGAAGTGTGCCGTCGAAGACTCTGGCATATGATTTCTCCGGATCTATGTTAGCCCATCCTTCCGGCCAGTTTTTGTCTGAAAAGTTGGGGTCATAGGGAGGGACGACGGTAGCATCTTCTCCTGTAGCCTGAAAAGCTACGGTATAAAGTCTATATATTCCCAGTTCTATAACGTCACGTGCTGCGGCTGCGGCACGCGCCCATTTTTCTTCATTATATTGACTGGAGAGAAGCCTATTACCTTGCTTATCCGTCAGCAGGGCAGCAAAGCCGGCGTTATTGCCATTGGCCAAAGGACTGGCGCCATAGAGTAAGGCTTTGGCGCGTACTGACAGCGCCGCCCCCACCGTAGGGCGTGCTGATCCGTCCTGTCCTCGCTGCATGCCTAACTCCTGCATTTCTTGAGCGGCAAGCAACATTTCGTTGGCGATAAAGTCTACACATTCGTCATAGGTATTTCTAGGGATTGCCAAGTCATCATAACTTTGTGTGTAATCAACTTCGGTGTCCGGAAGAATAGGAATGGGGCCGTACTTGCGAAGCAATAGCCAGTAGAGGTAGGCTCTAGCGAAGCGGGCCTGTCCGCGGTAGTCATTAATCTCCCGTTCTGACATTTCGGTGTTCAGATGTATATTGTGGATAAATGTAGAGGCATTCCGTATACCTCGATAACATTGAACCCAAGTCCCTTGTTTATCATTCTCGGTATAAAGTCCCATCTTAAACATGTTGTAAGACAACTCGTTTTTTGAAGGATCATAATCTTTGTCCCGGTCGCCGTAGAACATATCGTCGGCAAAACAATGTGGAGTATAGCCTTTACTTGCTACATCGGCATTTTCACCTTTGAATTCTTCGAAAATGTGCGCTAGCCACTGTTCCGAATATTCTTTGCTTTTAAAGACTTTTTCTATGGTAAGTCTGTCTTTGAAATACTGATCGGATTCCAAGTATTCTTTTTTGCATGAAGTTAACAAGGCTAGACTTACCAATATATAGGTTAGTTTATTTCTTTTCATAATCATCTTATTATAGATTGACGTTGATACCAAAAGTGAATGATTTTGTCCAGAGGGTAGTCTTCACCTCTAGGGGTAGCCAATTCTGGGTCCCATAGTTTGAATTTTGCCCATGTCAGCAAGTTTGTTCCTACAAAGAACAGTCTGATATTGCTGGTTCTTATGCGGTTTGCGAACGTCTTAGGTAGGCTGTAGCTATATCCAATGTTTTCAGACGCAAATATTGTCCATTACGGAGCCAGAATGTGGAATTGCGGAAGTTGTTCGGATTAGGGCCGTAGCTCAGACGAGGGTAGGAAGCGTTTGGATCTTCGGTAGAAGGATCTCCCGAAATATCGGCCGAAATCCATCTGTTATCTCCCATGATACCTTTAAGAACTTGTCCCCATTCACCTTCACTAAAGGCATATACAGTCTTCCCATAGGTGAAGAAGGAGGACTTACCGGCTCCTTGGAAGTGGAAGCTGAAGTCAAAATTTTTGTAACTCACGGAGGTTCCTAGCCCGTAGATGAGGTTAGGTCTTCGCGTAGATCCTATAGCCACGTTGTCGCCATCATCAATGACGCCATCGCCGTTGACATCCTTATATTTGATATCTCCGGGCTGATAAGTTCCGAAATTTTGTTTTGGGCTATTTCGGATATCGTCGTAATCTTTGAACAGCCCTAGTGCTATGAGACCTACATTTTGATCCACGCGATAGCCTTCCATATTTTGATATTTATAAACATTGTTAGTTTGATCTCGTTTCAAGACTTCGTTTTTGCTGTATGTCATATTGGCCCTTGCGGTGATGTTTACCTCCCCTAGGCGTTGTCTAAACTCAAAACGTCCATCGAAGCCTCGAGATCTTACAGCTCCTACGTTGGCACTAGGAACGCTCTCTAACCCTACAATTTCGGGAAGGAACTCCCGACGCATATAAATACCGGTTCTTTTCTCATCAAAAAGGTCTATATAAGAGATGAATTTTTCTCTGAAAAGAGCGATATCGAGTCCCAGATTTTGTTTTTCAGAGACTTCCCAGGTTACATACGGGGAAGCCACTTGGGTGAACCGCATACCTAAATAAGCACGATCCAAACCATAATCTGCCCATTGATAAACGTTGCTGGATGTCTGTCCTATAGTGTAGAGATAAGGGAAACGTGTTCCACCCGCTAGCTGATCGTTGCCCACTCTTCCCCAAGAGTATCTGACTTTTAAAAGGTTAAGCCATTAGATAACTTATCTTTGATAAACGGCTCTTCAGATATATTCCATGCAGCGGAAGCCGCCGGGAAAAATCCGTATTGGTGATTTTTGGCGAAATTTTCAGAACCGGTATATCCAAAGTTAAAATCTACGACGTAGCGCATCTTCCAGTTGTATGTAAGACGTCCTGCTAGCGCTTGATTTCGTCGCGAAATACCGTTTTTGATGTCGTCTCCTAGGTTTACGGTACGTACCAATGCATCGCGTGTAAATAGGGCTACGGCACCTACATTATGATTTCCGAATGACTGATCGTAGTTGAAGCGTATATCATAAAATTCACGACGTTCGCCATCGGCAGAGCTGGATTGGAAAAGTTCACGCGGACCGGCAATGAGACGAAAAACCAATTCTCCATTCTCATCTCTTGTTCTTTCTGCCAGCCATTGTTCTGGCCATTTGCGACGCTGAATATTGTTGTTGTTTTGAGTATCGAATCCTATAATTCCTCTCACTCTCAATCCATGGGTGATGAAGTTTAAATTTTGTTCTATAGTTACGTTGGACTGGATTTTATTTGTCCAGTTTTCATTGAAACCGGTTTGGGTCGCAATGACCCAAGGGTTGGTCATATGACCTGTCCCAACGGCTGGAACGTAACCGTTAGAGTAAGTTACGGGGGTCCGGATAGGGGAATAGCCAAAAAGTACTCCCCAAAAGTCTACATCTCCTAGGCCCGGGCTATTTCTTTTACCCAAAGATCCAGCTACTCCTACTTTCAGAATGGTAGTGGTCGACAGGTTGACGTCCGTATTTAACCTGAAGTTGTAGCGATAGTAGTTAGCGTTGGTGTTGTAATCCTTTCGTAGAGTTTCGTCAGTGTGATACATTCCTCCTTCGTTTACGTAACTGCCCGAAATGAAATAGCGGGCGGTACTTCCTCCGCCACTCATGTTGAGGTTTACCCTATAGGTCATAGCACCGTCCTTCAATAGCAGTTTTTTCCAATCTACGTTAGGATAGAGATCGGGATCTAATCCTAAGCGAAGGATTTCGAGCTCTTCCGGTTGATAGATAGGTTCAAAATTGCGAGTAATACGGGCCTCGTTCAGTAGGTTGGCATAGGTAAAACCATCTTCAAATTCCGGTGTTATCGTACGCGTATTATAGATAGTTTCGTCTTTGACATTGATGTTTACACGTCCTTCTTTTCCATGTTTGGTAGTGATTAGGATTACACCATTCGCGCCTTTGGATCCATATATGGCTGTCATGGCTGCATCTTTCAGTACGGTGAACGATTCTATATCCTCAATATTGATATCGTTGATATCACGTTCTATGTTGTCCACCAACACTAAGGCACTCGTTCCTCCACCGAAAGTGGATATTCCTCGAATCCAGAATTCAGATATGTTTTTTCCTGGTTGTCCGGACACCTGCATAGCCATCACTCCCGGAACATTTCCTGCTAGGGCGTTGGTAATACTGGAAGTAGGGTTGGATTTAAGGTCATTGACATTTACGGAGCTTACGGCCCCTGTAGTTACCAATTTCTTTGTGTTCCTGTTCCTGTTACGACTACTTCTTCGAGCACACTAGCTTCAGCTTCTTCTAATACTATGTTCAGCGTTTTTTGA
>NZ_JXAC01000120.1 GCF_000814685.1 Sphingobacterium sp. T2 | reverse complement strand
ATTTACCTAGCACGATGTCGCTAAAACGGATAGGTTTGCTTAGGAGAAGGTCGAAGGTGCCATTTGCCTTCTCTCCGGCTATGCTCTGCATGGTGATTGCTGGTATAAGCATCAACAGCAGGTAAGGGGTTAGGGAGAAAAAAGAGTCCAGCATGGCATAGCCGCTGTCCAAAATTGAGTCAGGGAATACCCAGATGAGCAATCCGTTGATAAGCAAAAACAGCCCTAATAGCTAAATATCCTATAAACGAATTGAAATAACCAGAAATCTCTTTTTTATATATGCTGTACAATTTTATATTGTTTTAGTAGTTAGACATCATCAGATGTTACAAAATTAAATAATTGCTTCATTTGTAGCTCAGGAAGAAGATTTTGTTAGCAACACAAATATCTCTTCCATCGTGCGGTTAGGGTATTTGCTGTCCTTTTCATGCAATAAAAACTGTTCTTTTATTTTGCCTTGATGGATGACGATGATTTCGTCACAAATGGCTTCCACCTCTTGCATAAGGTGTGTAGATAATAAGACTGTTTTATTTTTGGACAGTTCTTTGATGAGTTGTCTTATCTCTATGATTTGATTGGGATCAAGTCCGGTGGTAGGTTCATCCAAGATTAGCACCTGTGGATCATGAATGATAGCACAGGCGAGGCCTACACGTTGCCGGTAACCTTTAGAAAGCTGTTTTATTTTTTTATGCTTTTCAAGGGTAAGACCTGTCTGGCTGATGACTTCCTGAATGCGTTTCTTGTTGTTTTTAAGTCCATATAGCTCGGCTTGGTATTGCAGCATTTCGCTGACATACATTTCCAGATATAGAGGATTGTTTTCAGGGAGGTAGCCTATGTTTCTTTTGGCTTGTATAGGGTCTTTCTTAACATTTATGTCGTTGATCCAACACTCTCCCGATTCTATGGCAGTATGCCGGTCAAGGTTTTCATGGTTGTACTTTTACCAGCCCCATTCGGCCCCAGAAAGCCTATGATATGGTTACTTTGCGTCCGAAAAGAGATGTTGTCCAACGCTGTCTGCTTACCATAAGTTTTAATCAAATTTTCTACACGTATTGACATCGTCACTTAATAATATATGGTGAGGACAAATTTCTCTTTTTAATGTAGAAATCCAATGCTTTTTGCGCATCTTCCACATTATCCGTGCTGAGTATATCAGCTCCGTTTTCAACATATTCGGCATAAACTTGATATCCTCGAGCCTTGGCTTGGCGATCCAAGTTCCCCATAGTGCCTAAGATGGTTTTTATACCGTGGGCATGTAAAAGATTTATCAATTTTTGGTCCGCTTGTCTTGTTCCGACGAAGGCAACCATTCTGTTGTCTGGAATGCCGGCTTCTGTCAATCTGCTAAGGTCTTGTTGCGATTGAATATTTACCGACAACATAAGGTCCGGATTGATGCGGTTGATTGCCCTCGCTTGATTGGCAGTATACGTAATGACTATGGAGTATGGCTGAGCATTGGTTTTCTGGATGATTTGGGTCAACAAGCTGTATGGTACCTCCGGCTTGACATCCAGAGTGAACAAAACTTTGTCTTTCCCCCAACGCAACACCTCCTCTAGAGTAGGGATTTTGTATGGTGTCAACAGGCCGTTCGGAGCTTTTAGTCTTAAGGCTTTCAGTTCTTCCCATGTTTTGGAACTAACCTTTCCTTTTCCGTCTGTGGTACGTTCTAATGTAGCGTCATGCATGAGGACCAGTACTGAGTCCTTTGTGATGCGTACGTCACATTCTATGATCAAAGGAAACCTTTCAGCCCAATGGGCGAAAGTTTCGATGGCATTTTCGGGATATCCATCATAGTCACCACCACGGTGAGCGCTGATAAGAGGATATCTATTGTCGTCGTAAGTAAGAAATTGATAAAGATCCTCTAAATTATGTATATTAAAATTCTTGGTGGAAGATTTGCTTTCGGAAATATAAGGTCTGCTGCTGTCTTGTTGCTGTATAGCATCCGTACTGCTTGTTCTGAAGCAACCGGTCATCAGCAGCAAAAAGGGTAAAAGTAAAATGAGGTATCTATGAATTCTCATACTTGGCTATGTAATTATTGATTAGAGAAATGATCTCTTCCAGACTGGTGTGTATTTGTTCGAATTTGATATGTGCTTGTTCATAGTACTGAGCACGTTCGTTTAGCTTACTTTCTATAAAAGCATACAGCTCATCTCCCGTCAAACCTTTTAATACCGGTCTTTTGTTGACGTCAGACTGACTGAGTCTGGCCCATAACGATTTGGGTGTATGGTAAAGATAGAGTGAAATACCGTGTTGATTAATCCACTCCATATTGTCGAAATAACAAGGTGTACCACCTCCTGTGGAGATTACAGCGATACGGCCTGCCTGTTTTTTGTAGATATTCGTTCTCCAGCTTTCTGAAGCTGTCTTCTCCGTATTGCCTAAAATATTCAGGAATGGTCATTCCTATATGTTGTACTATTTCCTGATCCAGATCCACGAAGGGCATCTCTAAAGCATTGGCGATTTTTTTACCCCACGTAGTTTTTCCGCTTCCCATGAAGCCTACTAAAAAAATAGGTTTGTTCATTACTGTTGTTTAAGGTATTTTTCTGCTAACACTTCTTTGCTTGGAAAAGACTTTTTAGACCATTTCATGATGACCTTTCCATTTTGGAGTAGCATGACACCTGGATTGGAGCGTACCATGCTCTTTATAGGGACGGCATCGGCATAGAAGTTTTCCAAGACCAGATCCAGCTGATTGTTAAGGTATTCTACATCCTTGAAGGCGCTGGAAGTGAGCAGCACCGCCCTTAAGTTGTATTCGTTGCTGAGTTCTTTTATGGTTTGATTGATTCTATCTAATGCTACGAGATCTTCAGCAGAGAATTTTGAGACATCCACACTTGTCACAATAAAGTTGTAATGTGGATTTTCAATAATTTCGGCGGTAAAATCATTTCCTTCACTGTCTGTGATAAGTAGGTCGGGTATAGGTAGCTTGTATCCCTTCTTTATCCAATTTGCTTTCCGGTTCTCCGACAATTTCCCAATTTTCATCTTCCCAGATTTTCTGGTCCATATATTCTTTATCCGTAACTTTTTTACTTTTTCCGGAATTTTTGTTTTTCAGCGTATAAATGTGTTCATACACATCCTGAGGAGCTCCTTCGGGCATTTTCATTAGTGAAGGAAGATGGTTTCCTATCTTATAAGGCAGAAAATCAATAATAGGTAAGTAGCTATAGGTATAAATGCCAAAACCAAAGGAGGCTACCACGGCAAATACTACCAAGAGATTATTGGTGAACGAATTTTTTATGAGAGGAAAGATTTTTTGACGACGGCTGAAGATAACCAGAATGAGCAACAGCAGGACGACATCTTTGGCGAAAGACTGCCATGGTGTCAAAGGAATGGCATCGCCAAAACATCCGCAAGAGGTTACTACGTCGAAGAATGCAGAATAGAAGGTAAGAAAAGTGAAAAACACAATCAATATAAGCAATCCCCAGGCTACTGCTCTTCCGGCAATTCCTAACAACAGAAGCAATCCTAATATGACTTCTACGGCACAGATGACAATAGCTATGGAGGTGCTATAATCATTTAATGCATTAAGATTAAAGACAATGAAAATACTCCTGCAGCTTGTAGCCAAAACCTGTAGGGTCATTCGCTTTGATAAGACCGGAAAAGATAAAAAGGATACCTACTAAGAGCCTGCAAACGGCTAACAGAAAATCTCTCTGCTGCTTGGTAGTGCTGATAGGATCGTAAAATGAGGTGTTATGCATCATGTGCTTCTATTTTTTTTCTGCGAATCCCAATTTTATCAATGCAAATACGGCGTAGTTAAGCATATCTTGATAGTTTGCTGCCAACCCTTCGGAAACGAGAGTTTTGCCGTTGTTGTTTTCAATCTGTTTTACACGGTGAAGTTTCATGAGTATCATGTCCGTCATGGACGAAACGCGCATATCTCTCCAAGCCTCGCCGTAGTCATGATTCTTAGCAAACATCAGGTCGCGTGTTTCGTTGACCTTTTCCGTGTATTTCTGTTCTACAAAGGCAGGGTTGAGGTTTTCTTCGCCTCCTTCTTCTCCCAATTCTAGCTGCATGAGTGCGATGACGCAATAGTTTACTATGGCGACAAATTCCCCAGCGATATCATCGCCCACTTTAGAGACTTGTTTTATTTCGAGTGTACGGATACGTTTGGCTTTGATATATAGCTGATCCGTAATGGAGCTGAGGCGCATGACACGCCATGCAGTCCCGTAGTCTTTAGTTTTTTTTATGAATAGATTTTYGTCAGTAATTCAATGACGGCATTGTATTCTTCGATGGTGTTCATATAATAAGGCTCTTTTGTTACAAATATA
>NZ_JXAC01000012.1 GCF_000814685.1 Sphingobacterium sp. T2 | reverse complement strand
TAGGTGATTGTGGAGGAACGTAGTTTATCGTTTATGTTGTTGACTTATTGTTATTCTTGCGTTTATTGTATTGATGTCTCGTCCGCGTAAGCATCGTCCGGAATTGATAATATAGAAGAGTAATATGAGAGTATTTGTCATGGATTGTAGGTATTATAGGATTGTCGGTTAATGTTGTAGCACAAGAGCTGCTGACCGTAAGGGATGCTGTGGCGATTGCTTTAGAAAATAATTACGACATTAAATTATATGAAAATAGTCTCCAGGTAGCAAAGGAAAATGTTACCAGAGGCAATGCAGGGATGCTACCTACGATAACGGGTAACTTCTCGCAGAGTAATAGTGTACAGAATTCTAATCAAACCCAGATTACAGGGGAGGTTAGATCCTTAGATAATGCGAAGAACAACAGCATGACATATGGCATCAATGTGGGATGGACTATTTTCGATGGGTTGGGTATGTTTTCACGTTATGAAACGTTGAAAGAGGTGCAGAAACAAGGTGAGCTAGAACTTAAGAGAGCTGTTATCCAACGTGTGTCGGATGTAATAACAACCTATTACACGATTGTAGAGCAGCAAAACTTGCTTGACGCTTTGGATTCCAGCATTGTCATTTCACGTGAAAGGCTACGTACCGCGGAGAACAGATTCTCTATAGGGAAGGCTTCAAGGCTGGAAGTTTTAAATGTTCAGGTAAATCTAAATACCGACGAATCTGCCCGTATCAAGCAGGCTACCTTGGTAAGAAACCTTAAGATAGAGCTCAATAACTTGTTGGCGCGTGATCTGCAGACAGATTTTTCAGTGGTAAAAGATGTGAGCATTAATAACGATCTTAAATTGGGGGATATCTTGGAGCAGGCTAAGGTTACTAATCCTGACCTGTTGTTACTTAGTGTCAACCGTCGCATTGCCGAGCTGGAGGAGAAGACCGTGAAAGCCAATCGTTATCCTGTAGTTCGTCTAAATGGTGGGTACAACTTTTCGGAGTCTGAATCTAGCCTAGGCTTCGTGGCCCAATCCAGATCGCGCGGCTTGACCTATGGCATCACAGCTTCTATAAACATCTTCGACGGCTATAACCAAAGACGTAATGAACGTATTGCCCGTCTGAACATTGAGAATGTAGAGCTACAGAATGCACAGCGTCAGATACAGATTGAATCGCAGATTTCGCAAGCTTTTAATACCTATCGCACCAATCTGGAGCTAGCCCAGATTGAGGAGAAAAACGAGCAGATAGCCCGTCAGAATTTGAATATCACCTTGGAGAAGTATAAGATAGGAACATTGAGTGCCGTAGAGTTTAGAGATGCACAGGAAAACTTTATTAATGCCGTGGCACGTTATAATGCTGCCAAACTACAGGCTAAGCTAGCCGAAACAGTATTGATGGAGCTTATCGGAAAAATTGACCTTCTTGAAAATTAAAAAGGTGTTTTTTACCTAAAATATAAGGCAAATTGAGCAAACGTTTGCGTTTATGGATTATTTTTTTATTTGAGGAATATCAACTATACTTGTTCAAGACAAGCGCGATAGTGCTTTGTTGAGATGCCAAAAGCATTCATTGGACTGTTTAGTTTATTTATATATTAAGTGATTTCTGTGGGGACGTAATGTCCCCTTTAAAATTGAAACCTAAATTTTATGAGCACATCAAGAAGAGATTTCCTGAAGAAAGCATCTATACTTTCTGCTACCGCTGTCAGCCTGCCTGCACTGCATGTTAAGGCTTCGGAAGAACCTCGATTCAATATGTCGGGATATGCAGCTCCTAAGATCGACAAGGTGCGAGTAGCTTTTGTCGGATTGGGAAATAGAGGAACAGGTGCTGTAGATAGATTCACCTATATCGAAGGTGCTGAAATTGTCGCTGTTTGTGATAAACATCGCGACAGAGCTGAAAAACACCAGAAGATGGTGGTAGACAGAGGCCTTAAAAAACCGGCAGCGTTCTCGGGGGCAGAAGGATGGAAAGAGATGTTGAAGTCAGTAAAAATTGACTTATTATACATCTGTACACCGTGGGATTACCATACCGAGATGTGTGTCGAAGGTATGCTTGCAGGAGCGCATGTGGCCTGTGAGGTGCCTATAGGCTTGACTATAGAAGATTGTTGGAAGGTCGTTAAAGTGTCTGAAGAGACAAGAAAGCACTGTATGATGCTTGAAAACTGCTGCTACGACTTCTTCGAACTACAAACCTTGAATATGGCCAGAGCGGGCGTATTCGGTGAGCTCGTACATGCTGAAGGGGCATACATTCACGACCTGTTAGACTTGAATTTCAGTAAAACATATTACGACGACTTCTGGCGTCTGAAAGAGAATATCCGTTTCAACGGTAACTTGTATCCTACACATGGTATAGGTCCTGTAGCCCAATGTCTAAACGTTAACAGAGGTGACGTGATGACTTCTTTGGTTGCTATGCAGTCTAACGACTTCCAGATGGGAGAGGAGGCCAAACGTCTAGCGAAGGAGGACCCTGAAACTTACGGTCAATTTGTGGGAGCACAGTTCCGTGGAAATATCAATACTACGCTTATCCGTACACAACGTGGTAAGACCATCATGATTCAACATGACGTTACTTCTCCACGTCCTTATTCACGTATCCATAAGTTGAGCGGTACCAAAGGCTTCTGTGAGAAATATCCTAAAATTGGTATAAGCTTAAAATCCTACCAAAACGGACACAATTTCCTTCCAGAGGCTGAATTGAATAAATTACGTGAGCAATATACTCCGGAAATTGTTAAATTTATCGGCGAGCAAGCGAAGAAGGTAGGAGGACACGGTGGTATGGACTTCATGATGGACTGGCGTCTGATAGACTGCTTGAGAAATGGTCTTCCTTTGGATCAGGATGTGTATGATGCTGCCGCATGGAGCGCTATCGTTCCTTTGAGTATGGAATCCGTGAAGAAAGGAAAAGTAGTAGAGTTTCCTGATTTCACAAGAGGGGCGTGGATTACCAATAAGCCGCTAGAGCTTACGTTGAAAGGTGGAGGTAATACCAAAATTAGATCTATCAGCGGTAAGAGTGATAAGCAATTGAATGTGTAAATATTGGTAGATGTTTTAATATTATTTTCAACGAGGCTCCAAGAAAAACTTCTTGGAGCCTTTTAACTGTAAATAACCATGAAAAAACTATACTTCCTTTTCGTGGCACTATGGGCTGTAAGCTGTCAACAAACAGCAGAAAAGAAATCTAGAAGTGAAGAGCAAGGCCTGAGTTGTGCAGAAGCCGGCATGTATACCTCACGCTCTCAGATATATTATAAACCTCAGAAGGGAGATAAGGACACGGCGCGTATGGTGCTCGTGAAAGGAGGAACGTTTATCATGGGATCGGTAAATTTTCCAGATGCCCAGCCATTAAGGGAAGTGGAGGTTAGTTCCTTTTATATGGATGAGCATGAGGTTACTAACGCTCAGTTTCAAAAGTTTGTGGAAGAAACCAATTATGTGACTGTTGCCGAACGACCTTTGAATCCAAAAGATTTTCCCGGCGCAGATCCCGATTTACTACATGCTGGTTCTGCAGTCTTTGTAGGAAGCCAAGAGACGAAGGACCTTTCAAACCCTTATTCTTGGTGGAAATATGTGCTAGGAGCCAACTGGAGACATCCGGAAGGACCCGGTAGTGATATCAGGGAGAGGGAGAATCATCCTGTAGTGCATATCGCTTATGAGGATGCGGAGGCTTACGCGAAATGGGCAGGCAAACGTCTTCCCACAGAAGCGGAGTGGGAGTATGCTGCAAAAGCCAACTGTAATCAACATGAAATCTATTATTGGGGAGATGAAATAACCCCACAAGGCAAATGGATGGCCAACATATACCAAGGAGAGTTTCCCAAGCACAATACCGGAGAAGATGGATATAAAGGTACAGCTCCGGTGAAATCCTATGCTCCTAACCCTTTTGGACTCTACGATATGGTGGGAAATGTATGGGAATGGTGTTCAGATTTTTATCTTCCTTACTACAGTAAAGAGGATCGTAAAGATCCTAAAGGCCCGGACCATTCGCACGACCCTTTGGAGCCGGGATTAATAAAGCGGGTGCAGCGCGGAGGGTCTTTCTTATGTTACGACCAGTATTGTGAACGCTATAAAGCAGGCGCACGAGGTAAGGCTGAAGTGAATAGCCCTACCAATCATGTGGGATTCCGCTGTGTAAAAGATCTTCCGTAACTTCAAACAAAATGTGAAACCTACAAAATAATAAAGCCCTCACCAGTGATGAGGGCTTATATTTTATTGTAAGCTTATGTATTGACCTTATTGTGCGTTCAAAAACATGGATTTTTGTGCTACCAATCCGCTTTAT
>NZ_JXAC01000119.1 GCF_000814685.1 Sphingobacterium sp. T2 | reverse complement strand
AGTGCAGAAGGCCGTAGAAGACGGCTCGTTGAAGTTGGATAATATCGAAGAGTCTTGTGCCATCTTTGGAGATATCATCCGTGGGTTGACCTTGACTTACACTATAGAAGATATACTCTGCAAGATTCCAAACCTGGAAAATGTAGATAAGATACTTGCCAGCCAGATTAACGCCGCTAAATTAATTTTTCAAGAACGTATAGTTACTAATAAATAACCGATGAGAAAGATCAGATTAATTGCTGTTTTATTAGCCGGGATGTTTAGTTTTTCTTATGCCGATGCGCAAGAAATCTTAACACTGAAAGATGCGATAAAATATGCTTTGCAGAATAAGGCAGAAGCTAAGAAAGCTGCCTTAGACTTAGAAAATGCACAATATCAGATTGATGAGGTGCGCGGTACGGCCTTGCCTCAGATCAATGCTGCCGGAAGTTTGAAATACAATGTCATCATTCCGGAAATGGCTATTGATATGGGAGGTGTGGTGAACAAGGTGAAAATGGGCCAACCGTGGAATGCTACGGGAGTAGTTTCGTTGAACCAACAACTGTTCAACCAATCGGTATTCACCGGTCTGAAGGCCGCTACCACCACGCGAGAGTTTTATATTATCAATAAACAGTTGACCGATGAGCAATTAATAGAACGTGTGGCGACTGCATATTACGAGGTGTATCAAACTCAATTGCAGTTACAAACCATAGAAACAAACTTAAATAGTACGACTAAAATCCGAGATGTCATTGCGGGTCTGGTGTCTGCCGGATTAGGTAAGCAGATTGACTTGGACAGAACGAACGTACAGATTAACAACCTGATTGCCAACCGCCAGATCGTGGTGAACGCCCTAGAGCTTAAGGAAAATGCGTTGAAGTTCGCCATTGGCATGCCTATGGATAAAGATATTACCCTTCCGGACAATACATTTGAGGTCGATGCTAACATCGCTTTGGAGGAAGCTAATATTGACAACCGTACAGAAATTCTTTTGACCAAGAAACAAATCGAACTATTGGAACTGAACAAGAAGTCTAAAGTTGCCGACTTGTATCCTCGTCTATCGCTGGGAGCTGACTTCGGTTGGAGTGGGTTCGGTAAAGGCTTTCCTATAGGAGGAGATTTCTTCTGGCCAAAAACTTCCAGTATTGGTTTGAACCTTTCAATTCCTATTTTTACAGGTGGTTCTACTAGAGCAAGGATTAAACAGGCCGATATTCAAATCCGTCAGGCACAAGTCTCTTTGGAAGATATGAAACTGGGCTTGAGCTTGGAAAATGACAACGCCAAAGCGCAAATCAAGAATTCTTTGCTTACTATCAACACCAACAGAAGTAACGTGTCATTGGCCAAAGAGGTATTGGAAGACACAGAGAATAATTATAAAAATGGTTTAGCTACACTTACAGAACTTCTTGATGCAGAGCGTGCTTATGCTGACGCTCAAAATAACCTTAATACAGCATTATTAAACTATAAGATAGCTGAAATCCAATTGATCAAAGCTAAAGGAGAATTGAAATCATTAGTAAACGAATAATAGACTAAATATATTTTTATGAAACGTGCAATAATTACGGTAATTATTATCGCAGCAGCAATAGGTGGTATTTTCTTTATTTTGAAAAAGAATAAAGCTAAGAACGACGCAGTTACACAAGAAGCATCCAAAACCAATGCATATGTGGCAGTGCGTGTAGATACTGCACAAAATGCTACGGTAGATGCGTCTTATGTGGCAAATGGTACTTTCGAACCTAAACAGGAAGTGATTGTGGCAGCTGAAACAGCAGGTCGTGTGGTGCGAGTGTTGGTTGACGAAGGTGCGTATGTATCTGCCGGACAAACATTGGCTGTCGTGGAAGGCGACAAATTGAATGTGAACGTAGCAAACGCGCAAGCGAATTACGATAATGCTTTACAGAATCTACAACGATTTGAAAGTGCTTTCAAAACAGGAGGGGTTACCCAACAACAATTGGACCAAGCAAGATTAAGTTTTGAAAACGCGAAAAACAACCTTCGCAGTGCTAAACTTACTGCTGGAGATGTAACTATCAAAACATCGGTAGCAGGAATCGTAAACTCCCGTAAAATAGAACCGGGATCTTACGTAAATCCAGGAACAGCGGCTTTCGAGATTGTGAACGTTAGTTCATTGAAATTGCGTGTTAACGTGGATGAGAAAAATGTAGCTACTCTTGCCGTAGGACAACCTGTAAATGTTACGGCTAGTGTTTATAACGACAAAACCTACGCCGGACGCATTACTTTCATTGCTCCTAAGTCGGATGGAAGCTTAAATTTCCCTGTGGAAATTGAAGTGCCTAACAAAGGCAATGAGTTGCGCGCAGGTATGTATGGAACAGCTCACTTTGGCGGTAACAGTACTGCTAATGTGTTGGTGGTGCCACGTGCAGCATTCGTGGGTTCTGTATCGGACAACACGATTTTCGTGGCTAAGGACGGTAAAGCTGTAGAAACTAAAGTAGTTTCAGGAAGAAGCTTCGGCGATAAAATCGAGATCGTTAGCGGCCTTAATGCCGGTGATGTGGTGATTATTTCAGGTCAAATTAACTTATTGAACGGAACTGCAATCGAAATTATTAAGTAAGATTGGGTAAATAGCTATTATGAAAATTTCAGAAATATCGATAAAACGACCTAGTATCATCTTGGTGTTGTTCATCATTTTGACACTAGGTGGGCTTTTCTCGTATTCTCAACTGGGGTATGAGTTAATTCCTAAGTTTGAGGTAAACGTGATTACCATTCAGACGGTATATCCGGGAGCTTCACCTACAGAAGTAGAAAATACCGTTACCAAAAAGATTGAAGATGCGGTAGCCTCTTTGGAGATGGTTAAAAAAATTGAATCCACCTCCTTAGAAGGGGTGTCCGTGGTGATGGTTACCTTAAACAATGGTGCCGATGTAAACTTCCTGTTGACCGATGCTCAACGTAAAATCAATGCGGTGATCAACGACCTTCCGGAAGATGCTAAGACACCGTCATTGAACAAATTCTCCTTGGATGATGTTGCTATCATGAACTTGGCCGTAACATCTAATCTTTCGGAGAAAGAACTGTATGATTTATTGGATAAAAAGATACAGCCTGTTTTCGCTCGTATCAACGGTGTGGCTAAGGTGGATATGATCGGTGGTGAGCAACGTGAAATTCAGGTGAAAGTGGATCCTGACAAGTTGCAGGGCTATGGATTGAGCATCTCCACTATCCAACAGGTCATCCAAGCATCCAATATGGACTTCCCTACAGGTAATGTGGCTTCTAAAGAAAATAGAACGACCATACGTTTGGCGGGAAAAGTGAGAAGTATTGAGGAATTGCGCAACTTGCCTATTACCACCCCTAAGGGAATCACAATATACCTGAAGGATGTGGCTGATGTTCAGGATGGCATAACGGAAATTGAAAAGATTGCCCGTGTGGACCGTAAGAACACGATTATGTTGCAAGTCTTCAAGCAATCGGACGCTAACGCCGTAGCCGTATCCGAATTGGTGCGTAAAACCATAGCTCAATATGATGATGAGGGTAATCTTATCGGTGGGGTAGAGAAGGACTATGAAGCACAAGGTGTAAAAATCATGGTGGCTAACGACACATCTACCTTCACCTTGATTGCGGCAAATAACGTGATTCATGACTTGATGATAGCCGTAGTATTGGTAGGTTTCATCATGTTGTTCTTCTTACATTCATTGCGTAATGCCGCTATCACGATGGTGGCAATCCCATTGTCGCTGATTGCTACTTTCATCGGGCTTCTTTTGATGGGATATACGCTTAACTTGATGTCCTTACTAGGTCTGTCATTGGTGGTAGGTATTCTCGTGGACGACGCTATCGTGGTTATCGAGAACATTCACCGCCATATGGAGATGGGTAAGAATAAAGTGCGAGCGGCTTTTGACGGAACTAAAGAAATTGGATTTACCGTTACGGCTATTACCTTGGTAATCGTGGTGGTGTTCTTGCCTATTGCGATGTCTACAGGTTTGGTGGCCAATATTTTGGCACAGTTCTGTGTGACGGTAATTATTTCGACTATGTTATCGTTGCTGGTATCTTTTACCGTAGTGCCATGGTTATACTCCCGTTTTGGTAAGTTAGAATATTTAAGCCAAACTTCTTTCTTTGGAAAGATTGTTCACGGCTTTGAGGCAGGACTTGATGCCTTTACACATAAAATTTCGGATATTTTGAAATGGGCGTTACGCACAAGAGTAAATAAAGTGGTTACGTTGCTGATTTCTCTTGTGTTGTTTGTCGTATCCATAGCTTTGATTCCTGCGGGATTTATCGGTTCGGACTTCTTTCCTTCAAACGATAGAGGTGAGTTCTACCTACAATTTGAATTAGAGAAAGATGCTTCTCTCGAGAAAACCAACATCTTAACACGTAAGGCGGAAGAAATCTTGTCAAGCAAACCCGAAATCGAAAGAATCATCACTACTGTAGGGCAGTCTTCGGATGGTGGTCTCGGTTCAGTGTCAGGAACACGCTATAAATCCGAAATCCAGGTTATCCTTACCGATGAAGCCAAACGTCGTATGAACTCGAAAGTGTATTCGGTTCAATTACGTAATGAGTTGCTTCCACAGCTTGTAGGTGCCAAAATCAAGACTGTACCGGTAGGTATCATGGGGGCTGAGCAGTCGCCTTTGAAGCTTACTATTATCGCTTCAACAGTTGAAGATGCACAGGAGTTTGCCATGCAGGCGGCCGACCTATTAAGAGAAATTCCGGGAACCAAGGATGTTAAGTTGTCGTCGGAAAGCGGTAACCCTGAGATCTCCGTGAAAGTGGATCGTGATAAGATGACGTCCTTGAATCTTAACATTGCGACGGTAGGTTTAACCATGCAGACAGCTTTCTCCGGAAATACGGACAATAAGTTTCGCGCCGGGGATAACGAATACGATATCAACATTCAGTTTGATGATAAAGGACGTACAAGCCTTGAAGACGTTAAAAACCTTCAGTTTATCAACAGTCAGGGAACGGCTATTAAGTTGTCACAATTTGCAGATGTAGAATATAGCTCAGGTCCAACGATGTTGGAACGTCGTGATAAGTCGCCTGCTGTTTCCGTACAAGGTGGGGTTGTTGGGCGCCCTACAGGTACCGTAGCACAAGAATGGGAAGCTAAGTTTAGCCAATTACCACGTAAACCGGGAGTATCATACGTGTGGGGCGGTAACATGGAAAACCAAGCTGAAGGTTTCGGTACATTGGGTATTGCTTTAATGGCTTCTTTAATCTTGGTGTACTTGGTGATGGTAGCCCTTTATGACAACTTTATTACACCTTTTGTGGTATTATTCTCAATTCCATTGTCATTTATCGGTGCCTTATTGGCGTTGGCGTTGACGAACCAGTCATTAAATATCTTCACCATCTTGGGTATTATCATGTTGATTGGTTTGGTGGCCAAAAATGCGATTATGCTTGTGGACTTTGCTAACCACCGTAAGGAAGAAGGCATGAATACGCACGACGCTTTGGTGGCGGCCAACCATGCCCGTCTTCGTCCGATCCTGATGACGACGATAGCCATGGTGTTCGGTATGATTCCTATTGCTATTGCGCAAGGAGAAGGTTCCGACATCAACAGAGGTCTTGCCATCGTAATCATCGGTGGTCTACTGTCGTCCATGTTCTTAACCCTTGTGGTAGTACCGGTAGTGTATTCGATTATGGATAGTCTGAAACACCGCTTCAGTAAAGGCAAGAAAGTAGATTATGCTGCCGAAATGGTGGCTGACTATGTGCCAAATGAGCATTTTATTGACAAACACTAGTATTTGTTTAATAAATCTTAAAAAGGAGAGCTAAAATGCTCTCCTTTTTTTTGTGGTTGAGCGTCATGGACTTAGTTGATTTTTTCGAAAAATAATGTATATTAAAGGTGGTGAAAAAAAATTTGAACTAAAGGCTTTTTAGTGTATATTTGCATCACCAAAACGGAAGAGGCTATACCCGGAAGTGATGGTTGAAGCATTCCTAGCTCAATTGGATAGAGCATCTGACTACGGATCAGAAGGTTAGGGGTTCGACTCCCTTGGAATGCACTTAGTTAACTGAAAGCCTAATTCATAAAGGATTAGGCTTTTTATTTTGTACAAAGTAAAATAATCAAATTATGCTAAACCTTGTATTATTTGGTCCTCCAGGAGCGGGAAAAGGAACTCAATCTGAAAAACTTATCAACAAATACAATTTGGTTCATATCTCGACGGGGGATATTTTCCGAGCACATATCAAAAACCAAACTGAATTGGGAAAACAGGTAAGTCAAATTATCGCTGAAGGTAATCTTGTACCTGATTCCATTACCATAGCTATGTTGGAGGAAGAAATCCAAAAGAACCCTCAAGCGAAAGGTTTTATCTTTGATGGCTTTCCACGCACAGTAGCGCAAGCGGAAGCATTGGACAACTTCCTTGCTAGTATCAACAGTTCCATTTCGGGGGTGATTGCTTTAGATGTTACCGAAGAGGAGCTTACACAACGTATCGCTAAACGTCAGGAGATTTCAGGACGTGCAGACGATGCAGCAGATAAATTGAAAAAACGTATTGAAGAATATTTCAGCAAGACCATTCATGTATTGCCTTACTATGAAAAGCAAGGTAAGCTTACCAAAGTGAATGGTATCGGAGAAATCGAGACGATTTTCACCGAGCTATGTGCTGTTATCGATAGTTATAAAGCGTAATTAAGAAAGAGAAGTATTTTATGGCTCAAGGTTCAAATTTTGTTGATTATGTAAAAGTGTGTTGTCGTTCAGGACGCGGAGGGGCAGGTTCTGCACATTTGCATCGCGACAAATTTACCGCCAAAGGAGGACCAGATGGAGGAGATGGCGGACGCGGAGGACACATCATTCTAAAAGGTTCTTCGCATCACTGGACCTTGCTACACCTGAAATATAGAAAACATATCATTGCCGAGGACGGGCAGCCGGGAGGTTCGGCACTCCGTACTGGAGCGAATGGTAAAGATGTGATATTGGAAGTGCCGCTAGGTACGGTTGCTAAAGATGCCGAAACAGGAGAGGTGTTGTTCGAAATTACAGAAGATGGTGAGACGAAGATTCTCACAGCGGGAGGTCGTGGTGGTTTAGGTAACTGGCATTTTAAGTCTGCGACCTTACAGACACCACGTTTTGCACAACCGGGAGAGCCAGGGAAAGAACAGTGGGTTATCCTCGAATTGAAGGTGTTGGCCGATGTAGGACTGGTAGGGTTTCCTAATGCCGGAAAATCGACCTTACTGTCCGTTGTGTCTGCTGCAAAACCTGAAATCGCCAACTACCCGTTTACAACGCTAGTGCCTAACTTAGGTATAGTTAGTTACCGCGATGGAAAATCATTCATCATGGCCGATATTCCCGGTATTATCGAAGGAGCATCCAAAGGAAAAGGTTTAGGGTTCCGCTTCTTACGACATATCGAACGCAACTCCGTGTTGCTCTTCATGGTGCCCGCCGATACGGACAGAACTATAAAGGAGGAGTACAATATCCTTTTGAATGAACTGAGAGAATACAATCCGGAGATGATGGCTAAACCTCGCTTGTTGGCCATCACCAAATCTGACATGCTGGACGATGAACTGGAGGAGGAGATGAAAGCCGAACTTCCAGAAGGCGTGCCTTATCTTTTCATTTCGTCAGTTTCGGGAAAAAATATTCTACAGCTGAAGGATATGTTGTGGCGAACGATAAACGATAAATAAATAGACCTAAAATTTATTGATTTAAGTATCAATAAGTTTGGTGTGAAAGACAATAAATAATGCAAAATAGTTTGTAGAACCGCTCAAAATAGCTATCTTTGCATCACTTCAAACAAGGAAGTTGATTCGAAAGAATTAAAGATTCCGTAGCTCAGCTGGTAGAGCAATACACTTTTAATGTATGGGTCCTGGGTTCGAGTCCCAGCGGGATCACTAAAAAGAGGGCAAGTCGAGAAAAAGAGATTTGCCCTCTTTTTTATTATGAAGCTTGCTGCTTTTCCCTATGCTTTTTACCCCAATCGTGCAATGTTAACAGCACTTTTTCAAGGCTCTTTCCTTTTTCACTTATGCTGTACTCTACCCTTGGTGGCACTTCTGAATAATCTTTGCGAATAATAAGACCGTCTTCTTGCAATTCTTTGAGTTGTTTGATCAACATCCGCTCAGTAATGTTATTTATTCTTTTCTTTATCTCGGAATAACGTAACGTCTCATTGTCCAACAAAGCAGCAAGGATTCCTACCTTCCATTGTCCACTAATCAAGGAGATGGTATAGAACATACCACAATTCTGCAAAAGGTCTACCTCATTCAGAAAATTAGTTGAATTCCTCTTTCTCATAGCAATAAATGTTTGTACATACAATTTTGTAAGTACTTGCCAAAAGTAAAGGTATAAAATACTTTTGTCTTATCATCAAATCAAAAGGTTATGAACATCATAGAAAGAAAAGTTTGGTTGATAACAGGTGTATCAAAAGGATTAGGCAGGGAACTTGCCAAACAAGTGGCAGATAAGGGAGATATCGTTGTAGGTACTGTTCGCAATGCGCAGGACAAAGCGGATTTTGAAAAAATTTTAGGAGCCAAGGCGTTTATCATTGACCTGTCGAACACAGAACAGATTTCCTCTCTTGTTGACGCCATTATAAATCAATATGGTCAGATTGATGTGTTAGTAAACAATGCTGGTTATGGTGCATTTGGAATGATTGAAGAATTTTCAGAAAACGAAATCATCCATCAATTTAAAGTGAATGTCATAGCAGTATGGAAACTTTGCCAAGCTGTGCTACCTCACATGCGCGAAAAAGGCGGTGGAACAATAATCCAAATTTCTTCTCGTGTGGGAATTCTAGCAGGTGTGGGAAATGGTATTTATGCTTCAAGCAAATTTGCTTTGGAAAGAATGAGAGAATCACTCAAGCAAGAAGTAGAACCTTTTGGCATCAAGGTGATGTTAGCGGAATTAGGTGCACTAAGAACAGATTTCTTCGGAACGTCCGTAAAATATGCCGAAAACAAATTGCCTCTGTACTTTGATACGGCAGGGGACATAAGAAGCAATACAAAAAAGTCTTCATGGTAAACAATCTGGCGATCCGGTTAAAGTAGCCGAGGCTATCATTGAAGTGGTAGATAAAGATGTTCCAACATTTCGTCTTCCTTTGACTACAGGAACCATTGACGCGATGAAGACTAAGATTGCTGAATACCAAAATCTGATTGATCTGTACGAACATAAAGCACGAAACGTGGAATTCTCTTAATCCAATTCGATATCATGATGAAAACTACTTCCAAAGCCGTTTTATACTGGATTTGTTACCTATGGTACTTGTATATCATTGCACCATCGGCCACGAAAAAAATCATACTCTATCCGGGCATGGTGCAAAGTATGCAGTCATTAGGTTTTGATACAACTTGGACACTGGCTATAGGTATAGCAGAGATAATAGGTGTGCTGCTTGTTATTGCGGGATTATTCAAATCACAACTGAGAACGTTGGGCATCTTACTTCTCTTCCCTTTCGTCATCGGAGCATTTACCGCTCACATGGCACATCAAGAGTACTATCACTTTTATAATTCGCTAATTATGTGTGTTCTTTCCTTCATTTTACTATTTCTTGATGAGCGAATTAGAATAAACTTAGGACAGGTTGAAAATAAGTAAATTGAAGCATTATAAGGAGTTGCCGATTATCTCACTCTTAGTACTTAGCCTTTCAAATTTGTTGCAGCCATAACCAAATCACTGCCAGCAGTCTTGTCTCAGAAATTAGTGTAACTTTAGTAAATTCGGCCGGCTTATGCCGGCCAGTTTATTGATATTGGTTACAATCTCGTATTTTTTATGTTCATTCTTTACAGTATTTAATCTTGCAGTGGCTGGCCTTGGGCATTGGGGGGGGCTGATACTAGCATACTGCGATAAACTACATTTTCGTTATATTGATAGTTCTTAGCTTATTGGCTTTAGGTCTAAAGAAACTTCAATAATCCGAACCTGTCCAATTATCAAAAAGGACGATATAGAGTCTACTGAAAAACCAATTAAAAATAGCTGCCACATGACACATGAAGAAAGTAAAAAATATGATTTAATACGACATTTTAAAAGGTTTGTAGAACTAACATCCGAAGAAGAATCCGAAATCGTAAATTACTTTCAGTTAAAGGAATTTTCAAAGAAAGAAAATTTAATGGAATTGAACAGTAGGTGTAGGTATCATTTTTTTGTTTTGAAAGGTTGTCTGAGAATGTTTTTCATTGGGGAAAAAGGAGTGGAGCAGACTATTCAATTTGCGATAGAGAATTGGTGGATTACTGATTATGCTGCTTTTGAGAGGCAAGGAATTACAGAGTTTGCCATTCAAGCTGTTGAGCCTACGTGTGTAATGCAAATAGATTTCAAGAATCAAATGCTTCTATTAGAGGATTTTCCTAAGCTAGAGAGATACTACCGCATGATTTATCAAAGGCTTATGCTGCTTTGCAAATGCGAACAAAATATTTATATGATTTTTCAAAAGAGGAATTTTATCATCATTTTAATAATCACTTTCCTGAATTTACAAGACGGATTCCCCAGCATTTGTTAGCCTCTTACTTGAATATGACCCCTGAATATTTGAGTGAGATCAAAAGTAAATTGCAATCTTAAAATGGTTTAAGATTTTTGGGAGATGTCCTTTTTACTTTTGCTTAGACTTAATTGTGTATAAATTATGGAAAAGAGAATCAATATTCAACAGTTGGAGCCACAGGCATATGAGATAATGTTTGGCTTGGAGAACTATTTGCAAAATTCAAAACTTTCAAAAACACATCTAGAGCTCATTAAAATTAGAGCTTCGCAGTTAAACGGATGTGCTTTTTGTATTGATATGCACACTAAGGAAGCATTAAAAAATGGCGAAAATGCTAGACGTATTTTCCTGCTCAATGCTTGGAAGGAAACAGAATTATTTAGTGAGGAAGAAAAGGTAATTCTGGCTATTACTGAAGAAATTACCTTAATACACTTGCACGGGTTAAGCACAAATACGTATCAGCAGGCCGAAAAACTTTTCGATAAGAACTATTTAGCGCAAATTATAATGGCTGTCGTAACGATTAATGCTTGGAATAGAATAAGTATTAGCACAAATAAAAAAGTTGAAAGCTAATTGTCGTTGGCGCTTAATCTGTGCGAGGAAGGAACGTGTATAGTAAGGGGACAGGAAAGACTATCGGACTTGTTTGTCATTTAAGAACTTTCGTACTATACCAATTAAAAACTATGGGAAACAACCGTTTGAAAACTATTCTCATTACAGGAGGGAGTTCGGGAATAGGATTGGCAACAGCAAGAAGATTTTTCGAAGAGGGTTATCAAGTGCTTATCACAGGCAGAAGTTTATCCAAACTTAAAGACGTAGAACAGAAATATCCCTATTTTATGAGTTTTTCGTTCAGATGTATCTAATATAGAAGATTTAAATGACCTGCCCTCTATCGTAAAAAATCATACCTCCACATTGGATACATTATTTGTAAATGCTGGAATAGGATTGTTCAAAAAATTCGAGGAAATCAGCTTTGATGACTTTGATAAACTAATTTCAATCAATTACAAAGGAGTATTTTTCTCAATACAGAAGTTACTTCCTCTAATGGACAAGGGAAGTAATATAATTATAAATACATCATGGACTCACTTTAGAGGTCTTCCGACTTCTTCGTTGTATGCTTCGTCCAAGGCAGCAATTTCTTATTTAGTAAAAGTGTTGGCCATTGAGTTGGCTCCTTATCACATTCGGGTGAATGCCATAAGCCCTGGCTATACAAGCACGAATCAGTTTAATGAGACGCTGGTAGGGCAGCAACGCTACGAAAAGATGATACATCACGTGCCAGCTAGCCGATTTGCTCAACCCGAAGAAATTGCTAATGCCGTATTTTTCCTTGCTTCCGATAAAGCATCCTATATCAATGGCCAAGAGATTGTTGTTGATGGCGGCTTGACAGCTGTACATGTAGAATAATACAAGCCAACTTGAGGTTGGCTTGCTTAATTAATAAGTGTAATTTGACTTCCTTTTTCTTCATCTTTGGTGATGCGAAGTGCCATCGGGATTCTTTCTTGAAGCTCTTCCACATGGGAAATGATGCCGACGATTCTGTTTTCTTTCTGTAAACTGGTTAAAGTTTCAAAGACAATATTGACTGATTCCAAATCTTGCGTACCAAATCCTTCGTCTATGAAAAAGAAGTTCTTCTCGGATTTTGCCTGGGATTGCACGCTTTCAGCCAAAGCCAGGGCCAAGCTTAAAGAGGCTTGGAATGCCTGTCCACCCGATAAAGTTTTCACGCTTCGAGAGCGACCTTCGTTCAAATAATCGATGATTTCAAAGTCGCCTTTTTCAGATAATTGAAGGCTCAATTGATTTCTCGTCATACGATGAAAACGTATGTTGGCATTATCGCAAAGCTGTCTCAGGTAAATGGATGAAACATATTGAACAAATCCTGCTCCTTTGAACAAATTCGATAAGGTTTTGAGGTTTTCTTCTCGTTTTTGAAGCTTGGCTTGTTCTTTTAAGAGTTCTGCTTTTTTTGCAAATTCTACTTCCAAACGACTGATTTCAGCTTGTAATTTTCCGACCGTTTCGGTGACTGTTTGAAGACGGGTTTCTACTTCTTTCAAAAGACTTTCTTCCTTGGCAAATTCTTCTTCGTCCAGATTTTTTCCTGTCAATTTGGATTCTAAATCCTTAACTGAATTGCGAAGAGTGGATAATTCAATTCGGTAGTTTTGAATTTGTTGACGTATTGCCGCTACATCTAAATTTTGACTCAAAATCGTTTTCACAGCTTCCAAAGAATCCAATCCACTGAGGGAAAGACTTTCCGAAATTTTTTCATTTATGGTTTTAAGTTCATTTTCAATTTCGGCTTTTCGTTTTTGGATGCCTTCCACCAAAGTCTTTTGCGAAGCTAATTTAGGCGTAAGCTCTTGGAAAAGTTTGGTAAACTGCTGATGATTTTTTTCAGTATCCAAGATGGATTGCTCTAAATTTTGAATTTGAGCCTGAATTTTCTCGAATGAAACGCTTTGATAGTCCTCAAATTTTAAGGATTTTAAATAGGATAAATTCGTTTGAATTTCCGCTTGTTTGGCTGTTTCCCGGCGCTTGTATTCCTCCAATTTATGTTGAGCTTTTTCTAGCAACTTCGATTTTTCTTCGGTTTGCGATCGAAGTTCTTTTAGTTGGGCTTGCCAAGATTTTACTTGATTTTGCTTTTCTTGATTGGATTTTTTGATTTGTTCAAATCCTGAGAAATCGTCGGCTTGAAATTCTTTCCAATGGAATTTCTTCCTATGCTCGGAAATTTGTAATTCGAGTATTTTTAAGCTCTCCAATTTCATTTTCTAAATTTTCCTGAAAGAATTTTTTCTTCTTGTTCGATTCGGTCGATTTTTTCCTTTAAATTTTGCCAGTATTTACGTTCTGCCTCCAATTGGTTCCATTGATTTTGCAATTCTTCCAACTGGGTCGAAACATTTTCAACTTGAACAATATTCGGATGATCCAATGCACCGCATAAGGGACAAGGTTCACCGTCTTTCAGTTCCACGGCATAATTGGAAATCTGTTGCTGAACCAATAAATGCTGGCGTTGATTGTCAATTTCTTTTGATTTTAATTCAATTTCATTTTGTTTGTTAGTATATTTAATTTCAAATGATTGAGTGGATTTATATAAAGTTTTAATTTGATTGTTTAATTCTTGAAGATTTTCATTTTTATTTTGAATGGATTTCAGCAATTTAGCCTTTGATTCCTGAAAGTTTTGAGTTTGAAGAAACCATCTTTCAACTTCCATCAAAATAACAGAATCGATGATTTCTTTTCCGAAAGAATTCGATTTTTTCTTCTAATTCTTGGATTTGCGTTTTAATGTTTTGAACTGAATTTTTAGTTTCCTCTACATATTCCAATCCCTTTTGCGAACCGGATATTAAGTTATCAATATCCTTTTTGGCTTCTTGAATTTTCAGAATTAACTCCCAATCATTTTTTTCCGTTTTTTTCAATTTCTAAAGCCTCAAATTGATGGTTGAATTTCACTGAGTTTTTGTTGTACTTCCTGKAAACTTGAGTTTCTTAATTTTTCAAATTTCCAATTCCCGTATTTCTTCCTCGATTTAGCATGKWATCCAGTTGCCTGTTCTGTGTTTTGAGAATTTGGCAATAGTTTGCACATGTTCAAATTCCTCCAATTTTTCTCTACCGTCATTTATGATTCCTGTT